>CAYUWV010000001.1:0-15674 GCA_964448385.1 uncultured Propionibacteriaceae bacterium
GCAAAGCCCAGGATCTCGCCCCGGTGCAGTTCGAAACTGACGTCCTTGACGACCGTCCCGCGATGCAGGTTCTTGACGGACAGGACGACGTCACCGATCTCGGCCTCGAGCTTGGGGAACATGTTGGTGAGTTCACGGCCCACCATGAGGGTGATCAGCTTGTCCCGGTCGAGTTCACTGGCGGGCAGCGTGTTGACCAGCTTGCCGTCGCGGAAGACCGTCACGTAGTCGACGATCTTGAAGACTTCGTCCATCTTGTGGGTGATGTAGATGATGGCGGTGCCGGTGGCCTGCAGCTGACGAATCATCCGATGCAGGTGCTCAACCTCACGCTCGGTGATGGCCGACGTCGGCTCGTCCATGATGATGAGCTTCGCGTCGAAACTGATCGCCTTGGCGATCTCCACCATCTGCGTCTGCGCGACACTCAGACCCCTCATCAAGGCCTTGGGATTGATGTTGATTTCCCAGCGCTTGAAGAGCTCGGCGGTGTCGGCGTTCATCTTGCGGTAGTTGACCAGCCGGGCGGCACTGATCGGTTCGCGTCCGAGGTAGATGTTCTCCGCCACGGTCATGTTCGGTACTGGGGAAAGCTCCTGGTGGATCATCGAAATGCCCATGCCCAACCCCGTCTTGGTGTCGGGGATCGTGACATCGTGGCCGTCGAAGAAGATCGTGCCGCCGTCCGGCTGATACATCCCGATCAGCACCTTCATCAAGGTGGACTTGCCGGCGCCGTTCTCGCCCATGAGCGCGTGCACCGTGCCGGGCCGAACGTCAAGGTCGACGCCGTCGAGAGCGCGGACACCCGGGAAGATCTTCGAGATACCCTTCATTTTCAATAGGAACTCGTCCGTCATCGTGACCTCTTCGTCTGATGGTGGCCCGAACCACCGAGTTTGCTTGTTAACAAAGTATTGAGCTTTCGCGGAGCGGTGCGGAGAGCTCCGGGCTCTCCGCACCGCCGCGACTTACGGTGCTTCAGAAATCACTTCGGGAACTCGGCCATGTTGGCCGGGGTGACCAGGACGTAGGGGATGTCGATGTTGGCTTCGACGGGCTCGCCCTTCTTCATCTTGATCGCTGCGGCCACTGCGCCGCCGCCCTGTCCGGCCGCATCCTGGAACACGGTCACTTCCAGCTCACCCTTGGCCATCGCGGCCAGAGCGTCGCCCGTGGCGTCCACGCCGCCGACCAGGATCTTGTCGAGCTTGCCATCGGCCTTGATCGCGTTGATCGCGCCGAGAGCCATCTCGTCATTGTTCGCGCAGACCACGTCGATCTGCTCGCCCGACTGCAGCCAGTTCTCCATGATCGACTGGCCCTTGTCGCGGGCCCACAGGCCGGTCGCTTCCTTGACCAGCTTCATGCCCGGGTTCTTGGCGATGACGTCCTTGCAGCCCTGGGTGCGGAGCTGCGCGGCTTCCTGCGACAGGTCGCCGGAGAGGATCGCCACGTTGCCCTTGCCGCCGGCCAACTTGGCCAACTCGGTCATTTCCAGAACGCCGGAGACCAGCGAGTCCGAACCGACGTACGGGACGCCTTCGGGGACTTCGGAGGGGCGCCGGTTGACGTAGACCAGCGGGATCTTCGCCGCGGTGACCTTCTCGTTGATGGGCCCGACGTCGTCCGTCGACTGCGGCAGCACGAGGATGGCGTCCATCTTCTGCGAGATGAAGTTCTCGATCTGCGAGAGCTGAACGTCGCTCTTCTCGTCGGCGGACACAACCACCAACTCAGCGCCCTGCTTGTCCGCTTCGGCCTTCATGCCGTCAGCGACCTTTTGCAGGAACTGGTCGAGGATGGGGAACGAAGCGCCGATCTTCAGCTTGGTGGTCGTGCCACTGGTTGCCGCGCCGCTGGTGCTGGCCGCGGGGGTGGTGGACGAGCAAGCGGTGAAGAAGCTGGCCGAGGCGATAACGATTGCCGCGACCTTGAGTCCGAATCTAGCCATAATCCCTCTCTTTGAGACTGGGGACACGATCAGCGCTTGGTTCCGGGGATCCCCGCTGTGGAGGAGGCCCTGGCTCCTCCGTTGACAACCGAAGGCTTCTCGTATCGTCCGACCACGACTCCGTGGCCGGTGAGTCGAACCTACGGCCCGACGTGAGCTGTTGTCAAGACAAACAGACAAGGAAGCGCCAGTTCGTCGATAACATTCTTACAACGGCGTGTGAGCTGCTGCCGGTGCCGGCGATGGCCGGACGGCGCGGCAGGGCGCTCACGTGGTCCTTCGACAGCAGCCGTGCTGCGCTGCGTGCCGAGGGACGGCGAGGACGCCCCGCACAACGGCGGGGCGTCCCCTTGACGGGTCGAAGATCAGGCGTAGAACTCCGGCTTGGCGATCATCTCGATCGCCACCTCACCGTCCGCGGTGAGGGCCTTCACGCCGGCGTCGCAGACCACTGCTGCGGCATAGCCGTCCCACGAGGACGAGCCGGTGTGCCGGCCCTCGGCGACCGCAGTGATCCATTCCTGGACCTCCGTGACGAACGCCCCGTAGAAGCGGTCGTTGTGGTCGCGAGCGATCCGGTTGCGAGCCCCCTGGCCGTCGCGGACGTCGATGACGTTCTGGTCTGCCAGCGACACCACACCCTTCTCGGCCACGGCCTCGCAGCGGATGTCGTAGCCGTACTGGTGGTTGACGAAGACCTCGTCGTCCACTCGTACGCCGGACTCGCTGGTCAGGATCAGCACCAGCGGATCCTGCAGGTGCGGGAACCGCAGCGAGGTCTTCTTCGGCTTGTCGACCCGGGCGGAGACGAACTCCTCCCCCAGCAGCCAGCGAGTCGTGTCGATCTCGTGGATGGCGGTGTCGTTGATCGCCATGTCCCAGGTGTAGGACTCCGGCACCGTCGGGTTGCGGTGGGCGCAGTGAATCATCAAGGTTTCACCGATCTCACCGGAATCCAGCAGCGCCTTCATCTCCCGGTAGCTGCGGTCGAAGCGGCGCATGAAGCCGACGGTGACGAGCTTGCGGCCCGCCGCCTGCTCGGCGTCCATGATCCGCACCGCGCCATCAGCTGTGGGGGTGAGCGGTTTCTCGCAGAACACCGGCTTGCCGGCAGCGATGCAGGCCAGGACGTCAGGCTCGTGGGCCGGGCCGAAGCTGCAGATCATCACCGCGTCCACGTCCGGCGAATTGATCAGGCTGGTGCTGTCAGGAAAAGCCACCCCCCCGATCTTCTCGGCCACCGCGTTGGCGTTGTCCGGATTCACGTCGCTGACGGCGACCACCCGGCCACCGGCGATCACGGAGTGGATGCGCTCGATGTGCGCCCTCCCCATCCCGCCCGGGCCGATCATTCCGATTCGTACAGTCATAGGAGTCTCCTTACTCAGAGCAGACCGAGGCCGAGGGAGGCCAGGTACTCGCGGGTGGCAATGGCGTTCGGCAGCGGGTAGTCCTTGGCGCAGCCGTACATGTCCTGCTCGCAGACCACGTAGAGCTCCTTGTCAAGGTCGGCCAGCGTCTCGATCAGGTCGCGCATCTCGGGCAGCCCAGCCGGAGGGGCCACCGAGGCTCCGCTCAGGTTGGCCTTCACGAAGGGCCAGTCCTCGTCGTGGGCCTGCTTGACGATGACCGGGTCCATGGCCTTGATGTGGACGTAGGAGATCCGCTCGGGGTACTTGCGGGCGATCGCCATCGGGTCGCCGCCGCCGTAGACGATGTGACCGGTGTCGAGGCAGAAGCCGACATACTCGGGGTCGGTGGCCTGGAAGACCCGATCGATGTCCTCGGGGGTCTCGATGTGGCTGTCACCGTGGGGGTGCAGCACCATCTTCAGGCCGTAGTCCTCCTTCATGATCCGGCCGAGCTTGTCGGCGTTCTTGATGTAGAGGTTCCACGCCTCGGTGCCGAGCACCTTGTCGTCGGTGTAGTCACCGGTCTTCTCGTCGCGGTACATGGGTGGCAGGTGCACGACGTACTCGGCGCCCACCGCGGCGTGGGTCTCACCGATGGCGCGGAAGAAGCGCTCGGTCTCGGCCCAAGCCTCCGCCTTGTGCAGGACGCCCCAGCCGGTGCCGGCCACGACCTTGAAGCCGTAGGTGTCCATCACTGCCTGGAGCAGCTTCGGATTGGTGGGGAAGTAGCCGAACGGCCCGGTCTCCATGATCGAGAAACCGGCTTCGGCCATTTCGGCCAGTGCCTTGTCCCAGGCGACCTGCTTGTCGTCATACGGGAACCACACGCCCCACTGGTCGGGGCAGACACCGACGGTCAGCTTGCTGTACCGCGGGTCGGGATTGACGGCTTTTGAATCAGCCATGCTGGTTCGTTCCTTTCGGGTGCTGAGGGGCTCGGAGAGTCACGCGGCTGCCGGTGCGGCGCGACCTTGCATCCCAGGTTGCCAACGTTGGCTCCCTTCGCTCCGAGTTGCCGGCGCAGGACGCCGACTACCTTGAGCCTATTGCTGTCACTTTGTACTGTCAACAGATCATTAGACATTTTTTGCACCGGTCCAACGATGCACCCCACGAAGCACACTACCGGTGGCCGCCGAAACGTCGACGGCGGCGACCCCGTCATCGGGAGTCGCCGCCGTCGGCGCAGGGCGAGCCCCTCAGGCCAGGGACTCCAGGTAGGCCAGGGACTTGCGGGCGTTGTCGATCGGCCCGCCGCCGGGGGCCGGTTCGCCGTCGATCATGATGTCCTGCTCGAGGACGTAGTAGCCGTCGAAGCCGGCGTCGTCGAGCTTCTTCACGAGTGCCGCGAAGTCGATGTCACCCTCCCCGATCGGGGTGAACATGCCGGCCTTGATGCCCTGGGACCAGGTGAACTCGCCGGTCAGCAGCTTGTCCGTCAGCGACTTGCGCACATCCTTGGCGTGCACGATGTCCACGCGGTCGGCGAACTCCGCCACGATCGCCACCGGATCGCCACCACCGCACGTGATGTGGCCGGTGTCCAGGCACAGGCCGACCGTGCTGTTGCGCAGGACGCGGTCGATCTCGTCGGCGTTCTGCACCATGGTGCCCCAGTGCGGGTGGAGGCAGGCGGTGACGCCGCGGGCGGCGCAGACGTCGCGAATCCGGTCCAGGTTGTCGAACAGCGTCTGCCAACCCTGATCGTCCAGCACCGGACGGGCGTCATAGCCCTCCGCCCCTGAGGCCGCGGCGAGGATCAGGTACGAGCCACCTGCCGCCTCGAAGGCATCGAGTTCCCGCTCGACCGCCGGGATCGGGTCTGAGTCGGGGTCGTGCATCACCGCGAGGAAGAACGCGCCCACCGGAGTCAGGCCATACCGGCCGACCTCGGCCGCACGGGCCTCCGCCTCGATCGGAAGCCAGCCCTGCGGCCCGAACTCGGTCGCCGTCAGGCCGATCTCCTTCATCTCCTTCAAGACCCGCTCAGGGCTCATCTGGTAGCCCCAATCGGGTACCTCACACACGCCCCAGCTGATGGGGGCACCGGCAATCTTCATCTCATTCCTTTACTTCTGTAGGCGGTTCAGGGGATGGCCACTATTGAGCGTTCGCGGCGCGAACGGTCGGCGGCGGTAGCAAGCTCGAGGGCCGCGCGCCCGTCCAGCACCGACGGGGAGGGAGCTTCACCGCTCTCGATCGAGGTGATGAAGTGGTCCAACTCGTTGCGGTAGGCGTCGGCGTAGCGCTCCAGGAAGAAGTCCAGGTAGGGCGCCGCGGCGTCGGTGCTGGTGGCCCCGTTGAAGCGGACGGCGGTGGGGCGCAGGTTCCCGGCCTCGAGCGAGCCGAGGGGCCCGAAGGCCTCGAGCCGCTGGTCATACCCGGAGGCACAGACCCGACTGTTCAGGATGGTCGCCACCGCACCGGTTGCGGTGGTCATGGTCACGGTGGCGGTATCGATGTCGTCGATCCCCCCGATGTCGTCGATGAAGGCATGGCCGGTGGCGCTGACCTCGACGAAGTCACCGAGCATGAACCGGGCCATGTCGAAGTCGTGGATCGTCATGTCCTTGAAGATGCCGCCGGAGTTGGTGAGGTAGCCGGCCGGAGGCGCGGCCGGGTCGCGGCTGATGATCGTGAGCTGGCGCAGCTCGCCGATGTCCCCGGCGACCACGCGACGCTTCACTTCGGCGAAGCCGGGGTCGTAGCGCCGGTTGAAGCCGACCATGACCCGATGTTCTTGGCCCTTGATGGCCGCCAGGCACTCGTCGGCGCGCTCCAGGCTGAGGTCGACCGGCTTCTCGGTCAGCACTGCCTTCCCGGCGGCGATTCCGGCCATGATCTGGTCCACGTGGTACATGGTGGGCGAGCACACCACCACCGCGTCCACCTCGTCGTCGGCGAAGACATCGTCCACCGACAGGGTTGCCTTGGCGTGGTACAGCTCGGCCAGCTTGGCGGCGGCGCCCGCGATCGGGTCGGCCACCAGTTTCAGCTGGGCTCCTGAATGGGCGGCGATCGCACGGGCGTGGACATGGCTGATCCGGCCGGCGCCGATGATTGCGAAGCGGAGCATCGCAGAACTCTTTCTCTCGTTTGTTGGTTGTCGTTCATTCGGACGTTGGGCGGTTGGCCACCACCTCAGGGCGAGATCCCCGCCGGGTCGGCCCGGCGGGGATCTCATCGTGGTTGGGTCAGCCGCGGGTCAGGGTGCCGTCCCAGGTGGACACCTTCTGCTTGGCATGCTCCTCGGTGAACCACACCGAGGTGACGGCCTTGGTCTCGGTGAAGAACGCGACCCCGTCCTTGCCCATCGCGTGCAGGTCGCCGAAGAACGAGTTCTTGTGACCGGTGAAGGGGAAGGTCGAGAACGGCACCGGGATGCCGACGTTGATGCCCACCATGCCGGCATCGGTGCGCTTGGCGAACTCCCGGGCGTAGTAGCCCGAGCTGGTGTAGATCGACGAGCCGTTGGCGAACTGGTTGGCGTTCATGATCGCCAGTCCCTCTTCGAACGTGGCCACCCGCTTGATCGAGGTGACCGGGCCGAAGATCTCGGAGTCACCGACGAAGTTGCCGGGCTGGACGTTGTCGAAGATGGTCGCGCCGACGTAGAACCCGCCCTCGTAGCCGTCCACGGTGACGCCGCGTCCGTCCAACACCAGGTCCGCACCCTCGGTGACGCCGCGGGTGATGCAGGACTCGACAAACTCGCGGTGCTTGGCGGTGATGACCGGGCCGAGCTGCGTGTCGGGCAGGTAGGCGGGGCCCATCTTGAGCTGCTTGGCCATCGTGGCCAGCATTTCGATGGCCTCGTCGGCGATCGAATTCTGCATCACGACCACCGGCAGGGCCATGCAGCGCTGCCCGGCGCAGCCGTAGGTGGAGTTGATGATGCCGGCGATCGAGCGCTCGAGGACAGCGTCCTCCAAGACCAGGGCGTGGTTCTTGGCCTCGGTCAGGGCCTGGACCCGCTTCCCCGCGGCGGCGGCGGTCTGGTAGATGTGCTTGCCGACCGAGGTCGAACCGACGAACGTGATGCCACGGACGGCCGGGTTGGTCAGCAGACTGTCGGCCTCGACCCGGCTGCAGGTGACCAGGTTGGCGACGCCCTTGGGCAGCCCGGCCTCGATCAGCAGCTCCAGCATCCGCATCGAGGTTTGCGGGACCATCGAGGCGGCCTTCAGGACGAAGGTGTTGCCGGTGGTGATGGCGAAGGGCAGCATCCAGCCCATCGGGATCATCGCCGGGAAGTTGTACGGCGCGATGCCCACGAAAACACCCAGCGGCTCACGGAACGACACGGTGTCGTAGCCGCGGGAGATGTTCATGGTGGTGTCGCCCTGCATCAGGTAATGCGTCGAGCACGCACACTCGACTACCTCGATGGCCTTGAGCACGTCGCCGCGAGCCTCGCCGACGACCTTGCCCATCTCGGTGGCCAGCAGCAAGCTGAGCTCGTCCAGGTGCTCGTCGAGGAGTTGCTTGAAGCGGAACATCAGCTGGATGCGCTGCGGCAGCGGGGTGTTGGACCAGCCCGGGTAGGCCCGCGCTGCGGCCTCGACCGCAGAGTCGACCTCGGCCTGGGTGCACTGGGGGGCTTCGGCGATCTGCTCGCCGGTGGACGGGTTCATCACGGGCATGTAGCTGCCCGTCTTTGACTCGCGCCACTCGTTGTCGACCAGGTAGCGGAGCCGCTTCAACCGGGCAGCGCTCTCGGTTGCAGGCTTGGCCTCGTGGGTCAGAGTCATCCTTTGTTCCTCTCTGAGTTGGGCTCACTCGAGCCCGATTAGGTGCCGCCAATGGTCTGAGACGGCGAGCAGGGTCTATTCGGTTGTGATCAGCCGGGGGTCGACGGTTTGGCCGGCCCACTTCTGCCGGACCCAGCCGTGCTCCGGGTCGTCGCAGATCAGCCACGCGCGGGTCTTGCCCGGCCCAGCCATCACGTTCAGGTAGTACATGTCGTAGCCGGGCGGGGCCATCGCCGGGCCATGCCAGCCGTGCGGCACCAACACGACGTCGCGAGAGCGCACCTCGGCGAGCACGTCGATCGGGCGATCGGCGGTGCCGTAGACGCGTTGGTACCCGAAAGCGCTCTCGGCCGTCGCCGGGCTTCCCGGCTCCTGCCGCAGCTGGAAGTAGTAGATCTCCTCCAGGGCGGTCTCGACGCCCTCGCGCTCCTCGTCGTGCTTGTGCGGCGGGTAGCTGGACCAGTTGCCGGCGGGGGTGATCACCTCACACGCGATGATCGAGTCGGCCTCAAGGACCCCGGGCACGCCGAAGTTGCGCACCCGGCGGCTGGCTGAACCAGCTCCCCGCAGTTCGTCGGGGACGCTGTCCGCGGCCAGGTGAGTGACCGGAAGAGCCTCCCGGGCGGTCGCCGAGCACAGCGCATAGCGGCCCCCGGCGGTGCTGGTCAGGGTGAAGGTCGCGTCCCGCGGGACGTACAGGACGTCGCTGGCAGCGCTGAACACGTCGGGCCTGCCCGCCAGGTCGTAGCTGACGCCGGCCACCTCGACGGTCGCCCCGCCACTCAACGGCACCACGACGTACTCCAGCTCACCGGTGCTGACGGTGCGCGATTCGCCGGCGGCAAGATCGGTTACCTGCAGGCCGGTGTGCGCCCATCCCTCGTCACCGGGAAGAATCCTGGTGTCAAACTCCGCGTCGGCCGTGGTCCCGGCCGGATGCACCCATTCGCTCATGCCACTCCTTGATGTACCAAGCCCACTGCGGCATCCACCGCGTGAGCAACGTCGTCGTCTGCGGGATACAACAGGGACCGTCCGATCACCAGACCCAAGGCGCTCGGGTGGGTCAGGGCGTCGGCCCACAGCCGATACGTCTCCTCAGGGTCCCCCACCGGATCCCCGCCAAGCAAGAGGCTGGGCAAAGTGGTTGCGTCCAACACGCGATGCATCTGCGAAACCACGGGCAGCTTCAGCCAGGTGTAGGCGCTGGTCGCGCCCAAACCGGCCGCGATCTGGATCGACTTGATCACCGAATCGGGGTCGAGTTGGTTGCGCACCTTGTCCGGCGCGATGCGGACGGACAGGAACGGCTCGACCATCGCCATCAGGCCGTTGTGCGCCAACGCCGTCACCGCCCGACCGGTCGATTCGAGCACCCGAGCGGTGTCCTCGTCCTCCAGGCAGATCCGGGTGAGCATCTTGCCGCCATCCAACCCGTGCGCGGCCAGGGTCTCGGCGTCGTAGCCCGTCCAACGGTCGTCGAATTCGAACTCGGCGCCCTGCAGGCCGCCACGATTCATCGAGCCGATCACCAACTTGTCTTCCAGCAACCCTGACAGCAGCAGGTCCTCGAGGATGTCGGCGGTGCCGAGCACTCCGTCCACGCCGGGACGGGAGAGCGCGACGGCAAGGCGTTCCAGCAGGTCGTCGCGGGAGGCCATGGCGTTCGCGTTGTCGCGGACGCCCAGCGCCCCTCGCGCCGGGTGATCGGCAGCGACGATCATCAGCCGTCCGTCCTGCGGCCACGTGGCCCGGCGACGGTTCTGCCAAGCCCGCGAGATCGAACCCGGGTCGGCGGCGCGCTGCTTGGTCAGGCTCGGCGAATCAATGCGTTTCATACGCCCCGCTCCTTCAGTAGGGCCTCGACCTCGGCCTCGGTCGGCATGGCGGTGGAACACTCCAGCCGGGAGGCCACGAGGGCTCCGGCGGCATTCGCGAACCGCAGTACCCGTTCCAGCCCCCAGCCGCTCAACAGGCCGTGGCACACCGCGCCGCCGAACGAGTCACCGGCGCCAAGCCCGTTGACGACCTCCACCCAGACGGGTGGCACTTCGACCCGCTCGTCGGCGGTCATGGCGAGCACGCCCTTGGGGCCCTGCTTGACGATGGCCAGTTCGATACCGCGCTCGAGGAGCGCCCGGGCGGCACGCTCGGGGTCCGTCTCCCCGACAGCGACCCGGCACTCATCGCGGTTGCCGATGGCCACCGTGCTGTGCGCGAGCGACACCTCTGCCTGGCGAGTGGCGTCGGCCTCGTTCTTCCAGAACATGGGCCGGTAGTCGAGGTCGAGGATCGTGAAGCGGCGGCGGTCGCGGACCCGCCACGCGGCCAGGTGCGACTGCCGGCTGGGTTCTGCCGACATGCCGGTGAGGGTGGCCCAGTAGACCCCGGCGGAGGCGATCTCGGCCAACGGCAGGTCGGTCACCTCGATGCGCAGGTCGGGCGCCTGGGGGTAGCGGTAGAAGTACAGCGGGAAGTCGTCCGGTGGGAAGATCTCGCAGAACGTCACCGGCGTCGGCAACCAGGGATCAGTGCCCACGAATTCGGTGGACACCCCGAGTTCGGCCAGCTTGCTGCGGACGAAGCGGCCGAACGGATCATTGCCCGTCTTGGTGATGATGGCCGACCGGTGGCCGTAGCGGGCCACAGCGACCGACACGTTGGTGGCGCTACCGCCCAGGAACTTCCCGAAGGAAGTCACTTCCTCCAGTGGGACGCCGATCTGAGTCGGGTAGATGTCAACCCCGACTCGACCGATGCACACGACCTCGTAGGCATCTTCCATGTGAACTTCCTTCGGCTGCATTGGCGTTGGAACCCCCGGTCACCCCTCAGTCTGCCCCGAGGCGGGGCCTCCTGTCAATGAATGTTAGGACATTATGCTATTCGGGTATCCGGCGTTTACCGTGTCGGTCCATGCTGACTTTGCACTAAGGTGCCCCTATGGCCACTCAGATCCCGGTCAGCATCGACCGGAACAGCCCAGTCCCGCTGTACCACCAGCTCGCCGAGCAACTCGCCGCCGCGATCGACACCGGAGTCCTCATGCCGGGCGACGCCTTCGAGAACGAGCTGTCGCTGGCGGATCGGTTGGATCTGTCCCGCCCGACCGTACGGCGGGCCATTGTGGAACTGGTGACCAGGGGCCTCCTGGTTCGGCGGCGCGGCATCGGAACCACGGTGGCCAAGGAGGTCATCCATCGGCGCAACGAGCTCACCAGCCTGTACGACGACCTGCGGCGCGGGGGGCGGGAACCGATCACCGAACTGCTCGAGTTCAACACCCATGCCATCGACGCCCGCGCGGCCCAAGTGCTCGGGCTGGCGCCCGAGACGCCCCTGGTCCACTTGGAGCGGCTTCGGTCCGTGAGCGAGGGACCGATGGCAGTGCTCCGAAACTGGCTGCCACCGATGTGGGCCGATCTGGACCTGGCCCTGCTGGCCGCACAGGGCCTCTACAACGCGATGCGCGTCCGCGGCGTGACGCCTGCGGTGGGTCACCAGACCATCGGCGCTCGGCCGGCTGTACCCGCTGAGCGGAAGCTCCTGCAACTCGACAAGAACGACCCGGTGCTCACCATGTCCCGTCGCGCCTACGATGCGGCCGGGAACCCGGTGGAGTTCGGTGACCATTGCTACCGCTACGACCGTTACAAGTTCGATCTCACGGTGTACGCCAACTGACGCGCACTGCGCACAGCACTGGCGCGCACGCCAGCTGAGCCACCCGACGCAGCGGCTGTTACCGCCGGTTTCGCCACCACAGTTGTGAGTCGAACTGCTCTTCCTTGGAGCGCTTCTTGACGGCCATGTAGACCAGCGCGCCCACGGCGGCCAGGCCGCCGCCGATCAGCATCACCCACGCGCCTAACAGTTCGCCCTCGGAGGCACCCTCAGGGGCGGGCGTCTCGGCGTACGCCAAGGGGGCCCCCACCAGGGCCAGCAGCAGGGCCGCGGTCACGCCCGACAGCAGCGCAAACCACCGATGTGGCCTCATCTGTCCTCCTCACCAGGGACTGCCGCGAGGCTAGCACGACACCCCTCGGCGGCCGACATTGCGCCTCACCAAACGAGGTGGTGGCCCGGCCGGGGGCGGATGAGGAGCGGCCCCCGAGGAACCCCTGTTGGTCGTGTGAAAAGTGTGTTAATGTATTGACATTGGAGGGCTCCAACTAGTCAAGGAGGACGGATGAGTCTAGGAATCGCAGTCATCGGCGCAGGGATGGCGGGCAAGGCACACGCAGCGGCATACCGGGCAGCGGCAGCCATGTACGGCCCGACCCTGCCGGAACTCCGCTACGTCTCGATCGGCGACGTCAACGCCGACCTCGCCGCCGCGACAGCGAAGCGGTTCGGTTACGAGCGCAGTGACACCAGCTGGCAGGCCATCGCGGCCGCCGACGACATCGACGTGGTCAGCGTGGTCATCGCCAACAGCCTCCACCGTGAGGTGGTCGAAGGCCTGTTGGCCGCCGGAAAGCACGTGCTGTGCGAGAAGCCGTTGAGCGACAACCTGACCGACGCCAGGGCGATGGCAGACGCTGCCCGCCAGGCCGCCAGCGTCGCCCGGATCGGCCTCACCTACCGCCGTTCGCCCGGCATCGCCGCGATCCGGGACTGGATCGAGGATGGGACGCTCGGCAAGGTGCTGCACTTCAGCGGCCGCTACTGGTGCGACTACTCCTGCTCCCCCACGGCACCGATGAGCTGGCGCTACCAGGGGCCGATGGGTTCGGGCGCCCTCGCCGACGTGGGCAGCCACATGACCTACATCGCCGAGTTCCTCTGCGGTGACATGGCGGCGGTGTCCGGTGGTGGCTTCGAGACGGTGATCAAGCAGCGTCCGCTGCCGTTGGGCGCAGTGGTCGGCCACGAGCACGCCGCCGTCTCCGACGAGTACCGCCCGGTCGAGAACGACGACTACGCCACCTACACCGCTCACTTCGCCGGCAGCACCGGCAGCATCGAGGCGTCACGGGTCGCCGCCGGCTACCCGAACGGACTCAACTTCGAGGTCTTCTGCGAAAACGGCGCCGCCAGCTTCCACCAGGACACCCCCTCGCAGGTGCGGCTGTACCTCAACGGCGGTCCGGCCGGCCAAAACGGCTATCGGACGGTCAATCTCGGCTCCGATCACCCCTACGTCGCCGGCGGCCTGCCGATGGACGTCGCCGGAGTGGGCTTCGGCCAGAACGAGTGTTTCGCCTTCCAGGCCCGAGCCTTCCTCGAGGAGGTTGCCGGTCTCGACGAGGCGGCGTCACTGCCGCGCAACGCGTCCTTCGACGAGGGCGTCCACAACATGGAAATCATGGCAGCGGTCGCAGCGTCCGCCGCCGACAACGGAAAGTTGGTGACCCTGTGAGGCTCGGTGTTTACAACGCGATCCTGCACGACCGCTCATTGGACGAAGCCCTTGTGGCGATCGCGGGTGTCGGCCTGACCGGCATCGAGATCAATTCCGGCGGGTTCCTGCCGCCGGTCCACATGCCTGAGATCGACGACATCGTGGCCAGCCCGGCCGCGGCCAAGGCCTACCTGGCCCGCTTCGAGGGCACCGGGGTCGAGATCGCAGGGCTGAACTGCAACGGCAACCCGCTGCACCCGAATCCGCTGATCGCCGAGAAGCATGCTGAGGATATCCGCCGCTCGATCCGAGCCGCCGCTGCCCTCGGCCAGGACCGGGTCGTGACCATGTCCGGCCTCCCCGGCGGTGAGCCCAGCGCGTCCTACCCCAACTGGATCGTGAACGCCTGGAACTCCGCTGGGCTGGACGTCCTCGACTATCAGTGGGAGGTCGCCGTCCCGTTCTGGCAGGACATCGACCGGCTCGCCGGGGATCACGGCGTGAAGGTCGCCTTGGAGCTGCACCCACAGAACCTGGTGTTCAACACCCGCGACGTGCGCAAGTTCATCGAGTTGACTGGGGCCACCAACGTCGGTGTCGAGCTGGATGCCTCGCACCTGTTCTGGCAGCAGATGGACCCGATCGCGGTCGTCCGCGAACTGGGCCCGCTGATCTTCCATGCCGCGGCCAAGGACGTGCGGATCAACACCGAGCACGCCCGGCTCTACGGCGTCCTGGACAACGGATTCCGCCGGCTGTCTCCCGACGAGCCGCGCACGAACCTGGGCGGCGACGAGTGGTGCAACGAGTGGCCCAAGGATTCCGCGTGGGACTTCGTGGCCCTTGGCAAGGGTCACGACGAGGCCTACTGGGCCGAGTTCATCAAGGCCCTGACCGAGGTGGATCCCAACATGTGGCTCAACATCGAGCATGAGGACACCGAACTCGGCCGCATCGAAGGACTCGAGGTGGCGGCTGCTGTGCTGAGGGCAGCCAACACCTCGCCGGGTAGCTGACCCGGGCCACAGATCAGGGGTTCAGGTCATCGACCTGAACCCCTGATCTGTCCCCTCCTGGCGGCTACTTCTTCTTGCTGAAGATGACGTCGACGGCGACCGCGAGGATCAGGATCGCGCCCTTGAACATGCCCTGGTAGTACGGGTTGACGCCCATGAGCACCAGACCACTCTGCAGCGCCATCAGGATCAGGACGCCCACGAGCGTGCGCGGAATCGAACCGAAGCCACCGCTGAGCTTGGTGCCGCCGATGACCACCGCCGCGATGGAGTCAAGCTCGGCACCGGGCAGGGCCACTGGGGAGGCTGTCCCGAGCCGGGAGGTGAGCATGACTCCCGCCATGCCGCCGACCACGGAAGCGACGACGTAGGCCGACGCCAACACGTTGCTCGACTTGATGCCGGCCAGCCGAGCAGCCTCTTCATTCCCGCCGACGGCGTAGATGTGGCCGCCCCAACGGGTATAGGCCAGAGCGACGTGGGTGATAACGGCGATGATCGCGAACCAGTAGATGATTCCCGGGAGGCCGAACAGCTGCCAGGAAACCAGACCGAGCAGCCACGGCGCCAGGTTGATGACCGAACCGCCGTCGTTCACCAGCAGGGCGACCGACGTGAGGATGGTGTACATACCCAGGGTCACGACGAAGGGGTTCACCTTCGCCCGGGAGATCAGGACGCCGTTCACCAAGCCGACCACGATGGAGGCTGCGATGGCCAGCAGGAGGGCGATCGGGCCCAGCCCGCCGAAGATCGCGACGACCATGCCGGCGACCACTGCGGTCTTGGCGATACCGATATCGAAACCACCGGTCAGCATGACCACGGTCTGGCCCAGTGCCAGGATGCCGATCACCGAGGCGCTGAGCAGGATGTTGCGGATGTTCGCCTGGCTCAGGAACTCCGGCCTGGCGATGGTGAACCCGACCAGCAGGAAAGCGAAGAAGATCAGCAGGCCGTTGCGCTTGAGCATCGGAACCAGCTTCGGAGCCATCCGCTTGAGCCAGCTATTGCTCTGGGTGGCCGCCTTGGTCACGTCGGAGGGCTTGGGTTGTTGTGTGGTAGTCATCAGGAGGCCTTCGTGGTAGTTGTCGGGCGGACTCGAGCATGGAGGATCGCCTCTTCGGTGGCGTCCTCACCAGGCATTTCGGCGACGACCTGGCCGTCGACGAAGACCAGAACGCGGTGGCTCATGCC
>CAYUWV010000001.1:15774-44809 GCA_964448385.1 uncultured Propionibacteriaceae bacterium
GCATTTCGGCGACGACCTGGCCGTCGACGAAGACCAGAACGCGGTGGCTCATGCCTTGGAGTTCGGCGTGGTCGGCCGACACCAGGATCACGGCCATCCCGCTGTCTGCCAGGGCGACGATCTGGTCATAGATTTCACGACGGGCACCGACGTCGACGCCGAGCGTGGGCTCGTCAAGGATGAGCAGCTTGGGGGTCACTGCGGCCCAGCGGGCCAGCAACGCCTTCTGCTGGTTGCCCCCGCTGAGTTCGCCGATCTCCTTGTTCGGGGACGACGTGCGGACGTCGAACTGTTGGATCAGCTGGATCCCGACCTTTCGTTCCTGGGCCGGGATCAGGAAGCCAGCGTGAGAGAGTTCCTCGGACTTCACGACAGTGGAGTTCCGCCACACCGGCAGGATCGGGAACAGCCCGTCCTTCTTGCGGTCGCCGCTGACGTAGCCCACTCCGGCCCGGACGGTGAGGTCGGGACGGCCAGTCGGCAGCGGCTTGTCGAGGAGCTCCATCTTCCCGGTGCCGCGGTCGGCACCGAAAATGATCCGGGCGAAGTCGCGCTGGCCGGCACCGATGGCTCCGGTCAGACCGACGATCTCGCCTGACCGAAGCTCCAGCGAGACATCCCGGAGGAGTTCGCCACTGACGTGCTCGGCCTTGAAGACGACTTGGTCTCCGATCGCGGGCTTGTCCGGGAAGAGGTTGCCCATCTGCCGCCCCACCAGCAGCGGGATGATCTCGTCCGGGGACAAGTGCCCCTGCTCCAGCCCGCCGACGTTCTTGCCGTCGCGAAGGACGACGACCCTGGTGCAGATCTGGGGGATCTCGTCCAGGCGGTGGCTCACGTAGAGCACCGGGATGTCCTTGGCCTGCAGGGTGCGGATGATCTCGAAGAGCTCTTCGACCTCGTCGGGATTCAACGCGGCGGTCGGCTCGTCGAGGATGATCATCGTGCTGGCCTCGGAGGCGGCCCGGACGATCTCGACACGTTGCTTCTCGGCGATGGTGAGATCGTCCACGAGGGTGGTCAGCGGCAGATCGATGCCGAGCCGTGCGGTGATCTCCCGGGCGCCCTCCAGGATCGCCCGTTGCCGGATCCAGAACGGGAGCCAGGACAAGCCCGGCTCGCGTCCGAGCATCAGGTTCTGGGCGACGGTCAGGTTGTCGGCCAGCGAGCTGTGCTGGTGGACTGTCGCGATGCCTGCGGCGATCGCGTGACCAGGCTCGGTGAAGTGGACTTCGGAGCCCCGAACCTTGATCGTGCCGTGTTCGGGGACGTAGACGCCGGCCAGCACCTTGATCAGGGTGGACTTTCCAGCCCCGTTCTCGCCGAGGAGGCCGACGACCTCCCCCGCATGCAACGTGATCTCCACGTTGTCGAGGGCGGGGACATTGGCGAAGATCTTGGTCACCCCGCGTGCTTCGATGCGGGGGAGGTCATCGGTCGTGGTCATGTGATCACCAGTCTCCGGGGTTCGCAGCAGCGTTTTCCTTGGTGATCACCAGGGCGTCGACCACGACGGTCGGGCGCTCGCCGGTGGTGTCCACCTTGAGCTCGGTGCCCTTGATCACGGCGACCAGGGTGCGCACCGACGTCGCGCCGTCATCGGCTCCGGAGACGCGCACCGTGCCGAACATCTTGCCGGAGGCCACGGCCTCGACGCCTTCCTTGGAGCCGCCGATCCCGATCACGCCGATCTTCCCCTCCAGGCCCTGCTCCTTGAGCACCGTCGCCGCTGCGAGTGCCTCCGGGTCGGTCTGGGCCAGCATGAAGTTGAGGTTGCTGTCCTTCTGCAGCATCGTCTGCGTGACGTCAGCCGCCTTGACCGGGTCGAAGCTGTTGGTCTCCTCCATCACGATCTGGATGTTCTTGTGACTGGCGATCTTGTCCTTCAGGCCCTTGGAGCGGTTCACCTGCGGGGTGGAGCCGAGGGTGCCGACCTGCAGCGCGACCCGGCAGGGGTCTTTGCCTTCGCAGGCGGTGATGAGCAGGTCGCCTTGGAAGCCGCCCATCTGGAGGTCGTTGAAGCCGGTGTGCACGATCGGGTTCGCACCGCCGACGCCGCCGTAGGGCATGTCGAGGCTACGGTTCGAGGTGATCATCTTGATGTTGGCCTCAGTGGCGGCCTGCGCGATGCTCTTGTTGGCGGTCGGGTCGACCGAGGCCACGGCAACGCCCTTGATCCCGCTGACGATCATGGTGTTCACCTGATCGTTCATGGTTTGGGCATCGTTCTTGGCATCGGCGATCACGACCTCGACGCCGAGTTTCGCGCCTTCGGCCTGGGCGCCCTTGATCCAGCTGGTCCAGAAGGTTTCGTTGCCGGCTGGGATGGCGATCCCGACCTTGATCTTCTCGCCTGCGCCGCCCGCGGTGCCCGTGGCGGCAGGTTCCGCCGAGCAGCCCGCGAAGGCCAAGCCGAGGGTGGCAAGCGATGCCACCAGAACGGATAGTCGTTTCATTGTTCTGTCTCCTTGTTCTGTTTCGCCCGGACCCGGCCTCGACGACGAGGGATTGGGATGTCCGGAGCGGTTGGTGGGGGTGGGTAGATGAGCGGTGCTCACCCCTTGAAGGCCGCCCAGGCGTCGGTCAGGACCTTCGCTGCCACTTCCAGGCCCTCGATGCGGCCCAGTTCTGTGTCCTCGTGCTCGATGTTCAGGCACATGTCGGGGTCGACCTCGTACAGGGCGCGAATGAACTCGGTCCAGTAGGCGGTGTCGTGGCCCTTGCCCAGGGCGACGAAGTCCCAGGAGGAGTCCTTGGGCCACTCGTTGGCCCACTCGTCGCCGCCGAGGTTCACGCGCGGCTCGTCCGGGCTGAGCCGGCGGAAGCCGTTGTCCAACACGCCGTTGAGCTTGGCGTTCTCGGTGTTGATCCGGATGTCCTTGGCCGCGGCATGGAAGATCAGCGGGCCAAGTTCGCGGACGACGGCTACCGGGTCGGCCTGCTGCCAGAAGAGGTGCGACGCGTCCATCTCGACACCCACGTGCGTGACCCCGGTGAGCTCGACGAGCTTGCGCATGTCCCTGGCATTGAACACGAGGTTCTGCGGGTGCAGCTCCAGAGCCACCTTGACGCCGTGGTCCTTGGCGAGTTGGTCGATCTCGGTCCAGAACTTCGCCGCGATCTCCCACTGGTAGTCCAGGACATCGAGGGCTGCGGAGTTCCAGGCGTTGACGATCCAGTTGGGGTGGGTGGCGCCAGGCTCTCCGCCAGGCAGGCCCGACATGGTGACGACCCGGTTCTGGCCCAGAGCGGCCGCGGCGCGGATCGAGCGACGGATGTCCTCGGCGTGCTTGTCGCCGATGACGGGGTTGGGATGCAGCGGGTTGCCGTTGCAGTTGAGACCCGCGATCGAAACGCCGGTCCCCTCGAACGTGGCCAGGTACGCCTTGGCGGCGGCCGGGCTGGCGACGATCTCGTCGATGTTCGGGATGTGGGTCGGCGGCAGGAAGCCGCCGGAGTTGATCTCAATCCCGTTCAGGCCGAGATCGGCGATCACCTTGATGGCGTCCTGAAGCGGACGATCGTGGAGGACTGCGTTGTAGACACCGAGAATCACAGCGTGACCAACTTTCCGTTGTTCGCGGCCGACTCGGCGACCGCGGCGAGAATTTCCATGTTGTGCACGCCCTCGTCGAGGGACGCATTGCGAGGCAGCGACTGGGCCTCGTCGATCCCGGCTACCTCTTCGAGGAAGGCGCGGGCCTGGAAGGTGAAGCCCTCGTTCTGGCCGAAGCCGACGCCGGAGACGTCGATCGGCATGCCACCGGACACGTAGGGGTGGTCGCCGCCGAGGTTCACCGTGCGGTAGCCGTTCTTGCCCGGCTCGTCGTCGTGCAGGTACAGCCGGATCTGCGACGGGGTGTCCTGGTGGAAGCTGGCGGCGCCGTTCTCACAGAAGACCTCGAAGTTGAGGGCGTTGGGGTAGCCGGCGGCCACACGGGACACTTCGAGGCTGCCGGTGGTGTCGCCGAAGTGCGCGGTGTAGGTGGCGTAGTCGTCGTTGGTCACCGGCTCGTAGGTGTCGGAAACCGCGGCCAGGCCGTGTCCGACCACCGCACCCAGCGGCAGCGGACGTTCCTTCACCGCAGTGTTGAACCCGCCGCCGGAGACCCCTTCGATGGGACCGCAGAGGAACTCCGACAGGTAGGTCAGGTGACTGCCGATGTCGGCCAGTGCGCCGGAGCCCATCGGGCCCTTGAAGCGCCAACTCATCGGGCCCTTCGGGTTGCAGCCGTAGTCGCACCAGTAGCGGCCCGAGAAGTGGTGCACTTTGCCCAGCGTCCCGTCCTCGATCCAGTTCTTGATCGCGGAGATGCCGGGCTGCCGGCGGAAGGTGAGACCGATCCGGGCGATCGAGCTCGCCTCTTTCGCCAGGCGTGCCATCTCGCGGGCGGACTCCAGGGTGTCGGCCAGCGGCTTCTCGCACAGCACGTGCTTGCCGGCCTCCAGCAGGCCCTTGACGACCTCGAGGTGCAGGCTGTTGGCGATGACGACGCTCACCACGTCGATGTCGGGGTTTGCGGCAATGGCGCGCCAGTCGGTGTCGGAGCGCTCATAGCCGTAGCGCTTGGCGGTGGCGGCGGCGAGCTCAGCGTTCACGTCACCGATCGAGACGTAGCGAAGCGGGGGAAGTACGGAGTCGTACAACGTGGGGGCCACGCGATATGCGGCGATGTGGGCCTTGCCCGCCATCCCGGCCCCGATAACAGCAATCCCAAGGGTTTCGGGCATCTGTCCTCCTTTGGTCAGATAGACTTGGAGCGCTCCAAGTAGTTTCAGAGTAGGGACACAAATTTGTCCTGTCAATAGGAGCTCGAGATTCGTGCCACAATCCCCACGGAGACCTATGACCAGCAAACCGCGCGCACCACGGCCGACGATCTATGACGTCGCCCGGGAAGCCGGCGTCTCCAAGTCCTTGGTCTCGCTCGTCCTCAACGGCTCCGATCTGGTCAGCGACGCCAAGCGTGAGGCGGTGAACACGGCGATCGCACGCCTGAACTACCGTCCCAGCCGCGCGGCAGCGAACCTCGCGGCAGACCGCACTCACACCGTCGGCCTGGTGATCGACGACTTCCAGAATCCATGGTTCGTCGAGCTCCTCCAGGGCGTGCGCACCGCCATGGGGCCGCAGGGTTTCCACGTGGCCGTCCGAGAGCACTACGAAGTCGGTGGCCGTTTCGTGAACGCCATCGACGGTTTTCTGGACACGCAGGTGGACGCGCTGCTGATCGCAGCCGAGCCAGGGCACGACTTCCCGGACCTGGGGATCCCAACGGTCATCGAGGGCTCCCGGCTGCACACCGTGCAGGGCTCCGACCACGTGTCCAACGACATCCCGCTCGGTGTCGGTCTCGCCCTTGGCCACCTGCAGTCGCGGGGGCACCGGCGGATCGGGCATGTCACAGGGCTCGGCGGATCGGCCAAGGGTCGCCTCGATGCCTACGTTCGAGTCATGGAATCCATCGGCGAGCCGGCCCGCTACGCCGGCGAACGAAACCAGACCAACGAGGAGGGCGGCTACTTCGGCACCGTGGAGTTGCTGGCTCGTCATCCTGAGATCACCGCGGTCTTTGCCGCCAACGACACCATGGCCTTGGGGGCCAGAGCCGCCCTCCGGGAGGTGGGCCGGGAGGTTCCTGACGATGTCGCACTGGTCGGCTACGACAACTCGTTGCTGGCTCGAAGCCGGTTTCTCGACCTGACCACGGTGGACAACCGTGGTTTCGATGTCGGGATTGCCAGCGGCCAGGCCCTGCTGCGGCGCTTGCGTGACCCGGACGCCGAGCCGCAAGTCATCGTCATTCCCCCACGACTCGTCGTGCGCTCCTCATCGAACTCGGCTACCACCTGACTCGGTGGTGACTCAGCGGGCATGCACGGTGACGTCGAACGTGTAGCGATCGGCTCGGTAGGAATGATCGCCGAACTCGACCGGCGCGCCATTGGCGTCATACGCCCGCCGAGTCATGGTCAGAACGGGGTCGAAGGGTCCCAGCTCGAGCAGCCGCCGTTCTTCAGGCACCGGCGGGCGAGAACCCACGGACTGGTGGGCGACCACCGGGGTGGCACCGTGTGCTCTCAAGAGGTCGTACAGCCCGCGGAATTCCAGTTCGGCCACCGAGATGGCCCCGAACTCGGGCGGCAGCCAGTTCTTGAGCAGCGCGAACGGGCTGCCATCCACCATCCGCAACCGTTCGAGGTAGACCAGTGGCACGTTGCTGTCCAGTTGCAGTTCCCGTGCCGCGCGCTTGTTGAACACTCGCGAATCCATCCGAAGCACCCGCGTGGTCGGGCGTTGACCGTTCGCGGCAGGATCCTCGTAATGGCTGGTGAGCTCGTCACGGCGGTGAACCGCTTCGTGGGCCACCGTGGTGCCGACCCCACGGCGACGAATCAGCAGGCCCCTGTTCACCAACTCGGCGATGGATCTGCGCACCGTCGGCCGGGACATGTCCAGCCGCTCGGCCAGGGAGACCTCATTCTCAAAGGTTTCCCCCGGCTGCAGCACGCCATCGTGGATGGCCTTGACCAACTGCTCGGACAACTGGTGATACAGCGGGATCGGGCTGCCCCGGTCGATCGACAGCGGTATCTGTTTTGCCCTCGTCCGGGCCATCGGACTGGCCGCAGTCGTCGTGGTCATCGCTGCCTCCCCAGGATCATGTTCAGGCTCAGGTATGAATGTAAGAACATCCTACTTGGAGCGCTCCAAGTCTGCAAGAGGCAAACCGCAGAGTCGGGGCCCCAGACCCTTGGTGCGATCTGAGGCCCCGACTCCCGTCATGGTCTGGCGTGCGAACGCCGCCTACACCGCGGCGCCTGGCACCACCCACGCACCGTTGGCCTGGTTCGAGACCACAACCGCCTCCACCATCTCCACGCCCTTGA
Source organism: uncultured Propionibacteriaceae bacterium (assembly GCA_964448385.1). Classification (GTDB taxonomy): domain Bacteria; phylum Actinomycetota; class Actinomycetes; order Propionibacteriales; family Propionibacteriaceae; genus Propionicimonas. Next base: position 22,666 of record CAYUWV010000001.1, read on the forward strand.
GCCCGTCGATGCCGGTCGGGAACGACAACTCCCGGATCGTGCTGGGCTTCTCGAACCGCCGGGCGTCGAGCTCGTCGGCGAGGTCACGGTAGAAGTTCGCAAAGGCTTCCAGGAAGCCTTCCGGGTGACCGAGACCCACGCGGACCAGCCGTCCAGACTCCTGCGACAGCGTGCTCATGCCGTGGGTCAGGATCCGGGTCTCCCCCGCCAGGTCCTGCACCAGGAGGTGGTGGGGATCCTCGTGCTGCCACTCCAGACTCCCCTGGTCGCCGAAGACGCGGATCCGCAGGCCGTGGTTGTGACCGGTGGCCGCCATGCTCGCCCAGATCCGTCCGGGCACGCCGCCGGTGAGCCGCAGCGAAATGGTGGCGTTGTCGTAGACCCGACGCCCGGGCACGAAGGTGTGCATCTGGGCGGCGAGCTCGTCGGCTTCGAGGCCGGTGATGTAGCGGGCCAGGTGGTAGGCGTGGGTGCCCAGGTCACCGACCACGCTGGCGATCCCGGCGACGGCCGGATCGGTCCGCCACCCCGCCTGCTTGTTGCCGGTCAGTTCGACCGCCGTGGCGTTCCAGCCCGAGGCGTGTTCGACATCCACGAACGTGATCCGGCCCAGCGCACCGTCGCGCACCATCCGGGCAGCCTCGCGCACCATGGCGTAGGCCGAATAGCAGTGCGGAATCGCCAGGATGGCGTCCGTCTCGTCGGCGAGCCGGACCAGTTCCGCCGATTCGGCAGCGGTTGGGGTCAGCGGCTTCTCGCACACGACCGAGAAGCCCTTGGCCAGGAAGACCTTCGCGATCGCGAAGTGGCTGTCGTTGGGGGTGGCCACGACCACCAGGTCCACCCCGTCAGGACGGGCGCTCTCCGCCTCGGCCATCGTGAGGTAGTCGGTGTAGATCCGATCCGCCGCGACGCCGAGAGCCGCCCCCAGCTTCAGCGACTCCTCCCGATCCTGGCCGAACACGCCACAGTCGAGGGAGTAGCGGTCATCCAGGCGCATGCCGTTGCGATGCGTCTTCCCGATATCCGCGCCCGGACCGCCACCGACCATTCCGGCGCTGATCCGCCGACCCGTTGTGCTCACTGCTGACACCTTCCATATTGGACAATCTTGGACCGTTCCAGCGTACAATGATCGCTAGCAGTCTGGCAACCCCTAGGCTGGCGGTGAAAGGAGGTCGGCGAATGGCTGGACGCGACGACGCACTGCGGGCACCGACGATCCGGGACGTGGCCGCCCGCGCGGGAGTCTCCAAGTCCCTGGTCTCCCTGGTGCTGCAGGGGGACGCTCGGGTGAGCGACTCCCGGCGCAACGCCGTGCAGGAGGCCATGGCCGAATTGGGTTACCGACCCAACCTCCGCGCCAGGGCACTCTCGCGGAATCGCACCGACACCGTCGGGGTGCTGCTCAACGACCTGCGCAACCCCTGGTTCATCGATCTGCTCGCCGGCCTGGCCACCACGCTGCGAAGCTCGGGGCTCTCCCCCATCCTGGCCGACAGCCACACCGACCACCGCATCGGGATCGGTTCGGTGGAGACGCTGCTGGGTCAGGAGGTCGATGGCCTCGTGGTGGTCGGCACCACCGAGGAGGCGGAGGCGATCGCGATCGCGGCCACGCAGGTGCCGGTGGTGCTGGCCGGCACCCGAGAGCCAGCCCTGCCGAAGGTGGACATCGTCGTCAACGACGACTTCACCGGTGCCCAGTCTGCCGCCCGGCACCTGATCGGGCTCGGACACCAGCGGATCGCCCATCTCCGCGGACCCGGCGAGATCGGCACGCTGCGCCTGGAGGGGTTCCAGCAGTGCCTGCGCGAGGCAGGCCTGGACGCCGAGTCCTACATCGAGACAGGCGGGATGAGCGAAGAGAGCGGGTATGCCGCCGCCCGCCGACTGCTGAGCCGCCCCGACCGTCCGACGGCGATGCTCGCCTTCAACGACGTGGCCGCCATCGGCGCGCTTTCCGCAGCCGACGACCTTGGGCTGAGCGTCCCCTACGACCTGTCGCTGATCGGCTACGACAACACCTACCTGGCCAGGATCCGGCACATCTCGCTGACCTCGGTGGACAACGGGAACTTCCCGGTGGGCGCCCAGGCCGGTCGCTACCTGATCGAACGCCTGACCAACCCCGCGCTGGAGTCACGCGTTCATCTGGTCCCGACCATGCTCGAGGTGCGGTCCTCCACCGCAGCCCCGCCGCCTGCCGCGGCGGGGCGACCCTACCGGATCAGTAGACGATCTTCTCGCTGACGCCGGTGTGCAGGCTCTTGGTGGCGGCCTCGGCGATCGCCTGGGCCTTGAGTCCGTCCGACAGCGCCGGTTCGATCGGCTCACCGGATTCCAGCAGCTGGACGAAGTGGTCGAGCGCGAGGGCATAGGTGGGCTGCATCCGCTCGAACCAACCGGCGTACATCTGCGAGTCGATCACCTGGCCGGCCACGTAGTGGGTGACCCGACGGGCGCGGTGCCGCATCGATTCCACCAGGCCGGTCGAACCGAGCACCTCGATCCGCTCGTCATAGCCGTAGCCGGTGCGCCGGTTGTTGTCGATCTGCACCAGCGAACCGTTGGGCATCTTCAGCACGCAGACGCTGGTGTCGACGTCGTCGTACTCAGGCTGGGCCAGCCGGGGGTCGGCCAGGGCAGACCCCGCGGCGAACACCTCCACCGGGTCGGCGCCCACGATCCAGCGCGCGAGGTCGAAGAAGTGGACGGTCTGGTCGCGCATCTGGCCACCGGAGACCTTCACGTACTCCAGCGGAGGCACGGCCGGTCCACGAGAGGTGAGCTGCACCAGCTCGACCGCGCCGACACCGCCGGCGTCCACGATCCGCTTGAGCTCGGCGTGGTCGGGGTCGAAGCGGCGGTTGAAGTTCACCATCACCTTGGCCCCCTTCGCCTCGGCGTAGGCCACGATCTCGCGTGCCCGGTCGAGGGAGAGGTCGATGGGCTTCTCGCACAGCGCGGCGACCCCGGCGTCCACGGCGGCCTTGAGGTTGGCGGCGTGGGTGTCGGTCGAGGAGGCGATGAAGACCGCGTCCACGCCCTGCAGGGCCTCGTCGACCGACGCGACGGCCTTGGCTCCGTACTTGTCGGCGATTTCCTGGGCGCGCTGCGTTGACACGTCGTAGACGTTCACGAACTCCACGTCGGGGTTCTCGGCAAGGTTCTTGGCGTGCACCGAGCCGATGAACCCGGCACCGAGGAGAGCGAAGCGTTGCATCGTTGACCTGCTTTCTCTGGGCTAGCCCAGGCTGAGATGGAACGGACCCGAGGTTGCTGACACCCCGGAAAGAGCAATGGTCGCCCTGGCCGTCACCCGAAGGTCAGGTAGAGCGCCGAGATGGCGATGAACACCGTGACGAGCCGGTCGAACGTCGCCTGGTCGATCTTCTTGATGGTGAGCCGCCCGATCCAGGTGCCGAGGAGCACCACCGGGGCCAGGACGGCCGCGAGCAGGGCGGTCTCGGCCCGCACGATCCCGAGACCGATCGAGATCGGGAGTTTGGTCAGGTTCACCGCGAAGAAGAACCACGCGGTGGTGCCGAGGAACCGCCACTTGTCGTACTTGGCTGCCAGCAGGTACAGCCCCATGGCGGGGCCGCCGGCGTTGGCCACCATCGTGGTGAAGCCGGCCAGCCCGCCGTACCCCATGGCCACGGACGGGCGGTGGGCGCCCAGCCGGTCCGGCCAGAAGCCGAGCGCCAGCAGGACCAGCAGGATCACGCCGATGGTGCGCTTCAGCACCAGGTCGTCCACCACGTTGAGGAAGACCGCACCCAGCCCGATCCCGAGCAGCACCGGCAGCACGAGGCGTCCGATCAGCTTCCAGTCGACATTGTGGCGATAGGTCCATACCCCCACCAGGTCGCCGACCAGCAGCATCACCAGGGCGACGCCGGTCGAGTCCTTGGCCGGCAGCACGAGGGCGGCCAGCACGACGGCGATCATCGCCACGCCGCCGATGGCCGTCTTGGCGAAGCCGATCAGCAGCGCGGCGACGACGAGGACTAGCCAGCCCACCAGAGGCAGGCTGGCTAGCATCCCCGTCGCTTGGCCCACTACAGGTAGTAGCGCTGGGAGGCCTTCTCGGCCACGTATTCGGCGTACGCCTGCTGGGTGCTCTCGAGCTCAGAGACCTGCGACACCGGGACGTCCCACCACGCGGTGCCGGGCGGATGGGGCCCGTACAGGTTGGTCTCGATGTAGAGCACCGTCAGCCGGTCGCTGGCGGCCGCCTTGACGTAGTTCTCACGGAACTCAGCGATGCCGTTGCAGCGCAGCACGTCCGCGCCCCAACTGGCAGCGTTGGCCGCCAGGTCGAAGGGGATCTCGTCCCCGTCCAGCCGACCCGACGCGCTGCGCATCTTGTACTTGGTGCCGAACCGCTGCGAGCCGCGAGACTCCGACAACGCCCCGATCGAGGCGAAGCCATGGTTCTGCAGCAGCACGATGATGACCTTGATGCCCTCCTGGGCCATCGTGGCGATCTCCATCGGCAGCATCTGGTACGTCCCGTCGCCCACGATGGTGACGACCTCGTGGTCGTCACCGACCGCCAGCTTGACCCCCAGCGAGGCCGGGATCTCGTAGCCCATGCACGAGAACGCGTACTCGAGGTGGTACTGCTCCGGGGTCCTGGCGCGCCACAGGCACTGCAGGTCGCCCGGCATCGAGCCGGCCGCGTTGATCACCACGTCGTAGTCGTCCATCAGCTCGTTGAGCGCGCCGAAGACCTCGGTCTGGGCGGGCAGCGGCTGGTTGTCGCGGTGGTAGCAGAGCTCCACCGTCTTCTGCCACTCGGCATCCAGCTCCTGCGCCTCGCGCTGATAGGCCTCGTCGGTGCTCCAGTCCTGCAGAGCGTCGCCGAGTGCCACCAGGGTCTCGCGGGCGTCCGCCACCACCATGGTGGCGGCATGCTTGGCCGCGTCGAAGGCCGTCACGTTGATGTTGACGAACTTCACGTCCGGGTTGGCGAAGATGGTGTGGCTGGCCGTGGTGAAGTCCGAGTAGCGGGTGCCGATGCCGATCACCAGATCCGCCTCACGCGCCAGCGCATTGGCGGAACCGGCACCGGTCGACCCGACGCCACCCACCGACATGGGGTGGTCGAAGTTGATCGCTCCCTTGCCGGCCTGGGTGTCGGCCACCGGGATGCCGGTCGCCGCTGCGAAAGCCCGCAGCTGCTCCGAAGCCCCGGAGTAGATGGCGCCGCCGCCGGCCACGATCAACGGCCGCTTGGCCGCCTTGACGAGGTCGACCGCGCGGGCCAGTGCCGCAGGCTCGGGGACGGGACGCGCCACATGCCACACCCGCTTGGAGAACAGCGCCACCGGGAAGTCGAAGGCCTCAGCCTGGACGTCCTGCGGCAGGCAGACGGTCACCGCGCCGGTCTCGGCCGGGTCGGTCAGCACCCGCATCGCGCACAGCAGCGAGGGGATCAGCTGTTCGGGCCGGTTGATCCGGTCGAAGTAGCGCGAGACCGGCTTGAACGCGTCGTTCACCGACACGTCCAACGACCGCGGGTCCTCCAGTTGCTGCAGCACCGGGTCGGGGTACCGCGTGGCGAAGATGTCCGAGGGCAGCAGCAACACCGGAACCCGGTTGGTCGTGGCCAGCGCCGCGCCCGTCACCATGTTCAGCGAGCCCGGGCCGATGGACGCGGTCACCACATACGTCTGCAACCGGTTCTTCGTCTTGGCATAGGCGGCGGCCGCATGGACGCCGCCCTGCTCGTTACGGATCAGCACGTACGGCAGGTCCGGGGCCTCGGGGTCACCCTCGAGGCTCTGGAGTTCAGCCTGCAGCAGCGCCTGGCCAACGCCTGCCACGTTGCCGTGGCCGAAGATCCCGAAGCAGCCGGCGATCAGCCGCTGCTCGACACCGTCGCGCTCGGAATACTGGTTCGCCAGGAACTTCACCACGGCTTGGGCCACCGTCAGGCGGACGGTTTGGGTCATCGTTGACTCCTTGATCAAAGGGAAGCTGGCGGCAGGCTCAGGGAGCCGGAATCAGGATGTCGCGCACGATGTGGTCGAGTTCCTCATCGGCGCCGAGGAACTGGCGCAGCGTCTTGGCGGTGGCGCCGAAGCTCTGGAACTCCTCCGGGGTCATGCCGTCCACGTCGTAGGCCCTGCGGAATTCCGGCATCTGGGCGTACATGGTGTCGATGATGACCGGGTCGACCGCAATGTGCATGCGGTCCTCACCCATGAGTTCGCTGGCCTGGATGCGCTTCTGCCAGCCGAACGGCGGGGAGATGACGACGTTGCCGCCGACGAACTCGCTCCAGTGCATGGAGTTGCGGAAAGCCGCCGACAGCAGCCGCGAGCGCAGGCCACGGGCCTCGAACTCGGCGTAGGCCTTCTTGAACACGGCGACGCCGGCCCATTCCAGGTAGCCGGGATCGAAGACCAGCTTGCCCCGGTTGTAGGACTCCTTCATCCAGTCGTCGGTACGCCCGACCATGATGGTGACGACCGGACCCATGGTGGAGATGTCCAGGCCCTCAGCCTCGCGGCGCTTCAGGCCACGCTCGATCGCTTCACCGGTGGCCACAGCCTGGGCGACCGTGAACGACACCGTCACGTTGATGCTGACGCCGCGGTAGGTCGCGTCCTCGATGGCCTCGGTACCGGTCTTGGTGGCGGGGATCTTCACGATGATGTTCTTCGCCAGGGAGCTGAAGTACTCGGCCTGGTCGGCCAACTTCTTCGCGCTGCGCATCAGGCGGGGGTCGGTCTGCATCGACAGCCGGCCGTTGAGGCCCTGGTACTTCTCGAAAGCCGGCTCAAGCAGCTTGGCGGCGTCGAGGGATACCTCTTCGACGACCTTCCAGCCGATCTCGGACTCGCTGGCCTCGGGCAATTCGACCGCGAGTTCCTTGATCCGAGCAGACCAGCGCGGCAGGTCCGCGCGGATGGCCGCAAGCGCGATCACGGGGTTGCAGGTGGCGCCGACCGCTCCGAAGGAGATCGATTCGGCCAGCTCCTTCGGATCGGAGGAGTCGTTCCAGAGCACGGACGGGCCGCGGTCGGCCATCGTGCCCAGGGGAGTTGTGGTTTCTGTCATCGCTTGGACCTCTTCGTCGAGGCACGTCGTGCCGGGATTTGATCGAACAGTCCCCATTCAATACCTGCTCGGAACGGAAGTCAACAGAATGTCCTTACATGGATTCAGGACACGCAGGCCTTGAGCTCCTCGTCGAGTCGGCGGCGGCGTTCCCGGTCGACGCTCACGGCCACCACCTCGATCCCGCGGACGGGTGCGGCGAGCGCTTCAGCCAACGCCTCGACGCTCTCGACCCGGCGGGCCGCAACGCCGTAGCCACGCGCCAGCGCGGCGACGTCCACCCCGGGGGTGGTGGCGAACACCCGCTCGAAGACGTCCGAAAACCGCTGCTCGCCATACTCCAGGGTCGCGAAGATGCTCCCCCCGGTGTCGTCGGCCACCACGACCCGCACGTCGGGTATCGGCTCTCTGGGCCCGATGGCGAGCGCGCCGGCGTCGTGGAGGAACGTCAGGTCGCCGCACAGCACAGTCAGTTGTGCCGCTCGCGCCAGGGCGATGCCGAACGCCGTCGCCAGAGTCCCGTCGATCCCGGCGAGCCCACGGTTGGCGAAGACCTCCCCCGGCCGGTCCTGGATCGGGGCGAGGTCGGCGTCCCGGATCGGGTTCGAACTGCCGAGCAGCCACAGGCCGCTGCCCACCGCTGCGGCGACCGTGGCGGCCACGCGCGGCCCGCTGAGCGGTGGCGACGCGGCCAGGACGGCGTCCACCCGCTCGCCACACGCGCCGTCGGCCGCCCGCCAGGCCGCCAGCCAGTCGGCGTCGCCGGGTGCCAGATCGACCGCGGCCGCGAACTGGCGGGCCCGGCGACCGGGATCGGGCAGCCGTGGCCCCGGCCCGACCACGACCACCTCCACGTCGTCGCGGGACAGCAGGGCCATGACCGGCCGCGACAGGGTCGGTCGACCGAAGACCACTACCCGCTGCACCTGTCCGGCCAGAGCACCACCGAGCAGCAACCGGCCGCAGCGCAGCGCGTTGGGCCCGGAGCGGGCATTGCTGCTGGGCTCGGCCAGCAGCGGCACGCCCCCCGCCTCGGCGGCCTCCCGGGCTGCCTGCCCCGCCTCAGGGCTGGCGTCGCCGCAGACCACTACGGTGCGGGGTCCAGTCGGCAGCAGGGTGGGCACAGCAGGGCGCGACGCCGCGTGCACGACCTCGCGCACGCTCGGCGGCGGTGGCGTCGCAGCCCCTACCAGCGGGGCGGTCAGCGCCACGTTCAGGTGGGCGGGCCCGGGATCACGCGAAGCCGACCCCTCGGCGGCGAGCACAGCTCGGGCGGCCTGCGCCGTCCACGAGATCGGGGAGGCGGCGGACTCCACCTGGGCGCGAAAGCGCACGAACGAGTCGAACAGGCCCCGCTGGTCGGTGGTCTGGTTCACCCCGAAGCCCACCAATTCGAGCGGACGGTCGGCGCTGACGACCAGCAGCGGGACGCCGGCGTGATGGGCCTCCATGACAGCGGGCAGCAGGTTGCCGACGGCCGTCCCGGAGGTCGTGACCACGGGAACGCAGCGCCGTGACCCTTTCGCCAGCCCGAGCGCGAGGAACCCGGCCGAGCGTTCGTCGACACGGACGTGCAACCGCAGCTCGCCGCGGGCCTCAGCGGCAACGGCGGCCAGGGCGAGCGGGGCGCTGCGGGAACCTGGTGACAGCACCAGGTCAGTCACCCCCTGCGCGCAGAGCTGGGCGATCACCGCCACCGCGCACGATGCGGACTCAGTCATCGAAGCCTCCCGGCGAATCGAGCAACCCGGCGAGCCGCTGCCGCCAGAAGGCCTCGGTGGCCGGATCGGCGCGCCACGTCTGCGGGTCGGCCACCTCGACCGGACGGACGGGCAGCTCGCCGTCCACCGCCACCAGGGGATCGGCGGTGACGTCGCCGGTGAACATGGCGGCGGTGTTGAGGCCGCAGGCGTAGGGCAACTCCGGCAGGCAGGCGGCCAGCGCGAGCCCCGCTCGCAGCCCCACCGAACTCTCCAGGGCCGACGACACGACGACCGGCAGGCCCAGCCGTTCGGCGAGTTCCAGGCAGCGCCGCACCCCGCCGAGCGGCTGCACCTTCAACACGGCGATGTCCGCCGCCTCGAGGGCGACCACCCGCTCCGGGTCGTCGCTGCGGCGGATCGACTCGTCGGCGGCGATCAGCACCGGCACCCCCCGGATAGCCAGGTCGCGGCGCAGCCTGGCCAGCTCTTCGGTCGTGGCGCACGGTTGCTCGGCATACTCCAGGTCGAACCGCGAGAACTCGCGCAGCCGGGTGAGCGCCTCAGCCACCGTCCAGGCACCGTTGGCGTCCACCCGAAGGCGTCCGTGGGGACCCAGCGCGTCCCGCACGGCCTCCAGTCGCTCCAGATCGGCCGCCGCCGGCTGCCCAGGCTCGGCGACCTTCACCTTGGCCGTCCGGCAGCCGGACTGGACCACGAGCCGGTGCGCCGTGCCTGGATCGGTGGCCGGCACGGTGGCGTTGACGGGCACCCGGTCTCGCAGCGGCGCCGGGAAGCCGAGGGTGGCGGCCTCGAGACTCGCCTGCCACCAGGTGTCGATCTCGGGACGCTGGTACTCGACGAACGGGCTCCATTCGGCCCAGCCGGCCGGCCCGCGCAGCAGCACGCCGTGGCGGGCCTGCAACCCGCGGAAGCGGTTGCGCAGGCCGAGGGCGTAGACGCCGACGACCTCGATGCCGTGGGCCGACGTCATACCGCGATCACGAATCCGAGGAAGAGCCCAGCCGCGCACGCCAACTGGGCCAGCCCGATGCTTTTCAGCACCGCGATCAGCTCGCGTCCGTTCACCCCGCGCAGCACCTGTCGGGTCGGCCCGACCAGCAGCACCACCATCAGCAGACCGAGCAGTGCCCACCAACTGCTGGTCGCCGCGGCGCCGACCACGGCGATGCCAGCCACCGCCACCAGGGCCACGAAGAACTGCCGGGTGCCGTGGTCACCGAGCCGGGTCGCCAGGGTTCGCTTGCCCACCGCGGCGTCACCGACGAGGTCGCGCAGGTTGTTGGCGACCAGGATGGCGCAGGCCAGCGCCCCGATCGCGATCGCCGCCCACCAGGCCGCGCCGGGAACCCACCCGAGCTGGATGTAGGCGGTCCCGGTCACCGCCACCAGCCCGAAGAAGATGAAGACGAAGACTTCGCCGAGGCCGAGGTAGCCGTAGGGCCGCCGGCCACCCGTGTAGTACCAGGCGGCGGCGATCGCCGCGGCGCCGACGCCGAGCAACCACCAGTGCCCGGTCAGGATCACGATGACGACCCCCGCCACCCCGGCGAGCGCGAAGCAGCCGAAGGCCGCGGCCTTGACCTGGCCGGGGGAAGCGGCCCCGGAACCGACCAGCCGCATCGGACCGACCCGTTCGGCGTCGGTGCCGCGGATCCCGTCCGAGTAGTCGTTGGCGAAGTTGACGCCGACCTGCAGGGCCAGCGCCACCAGCAGGGCGAGCGCCGCGAGCAGCGGGCTGAAACCGCCCTCGAACCAGGCCACGCCACTGCCGGCCACCACCGGTGCGACGGCGGCGGGCAGGGTTCGGAGCCGGGCGCCCTCGACCCAGTCAGCCAGCGTCGCCATGTCAGCCCTTCGCTTCCCAGTCGCGCTGCAGCGCGACGCGGTCGATCTTGCCAGTCGAGGTGTACGCCAGCCGGACCACGCGCCGCAACTCGCGCGGCAGGGCGGCCGGGCCCAGGTGTGGCCGGAGTCGCTCGCCGACCTGCGCCAGGTCGAGTTCCGACGTGGTCACGGCGACCACCCGCTGGCCCCAGCGTTCGTCCGGCACCGCCAGCATGACCACGCCCCCCTGCTCGGGCGTCCCGAACTCCTCGTCGCAGGCGCGCTGCGCCGCCGCCAGGTCGACGTTGACGCCGCCGCTGATCACCACGTCGTCCAGGCGTCCGATCACCTCGAGGCGACCGTCCACCCAGCGTCCGCGATCCCGGGTGAGGACGCTGTCCCCCCGCAACACGGCCGCTGTCGCCGCCGGGTCGAACCGGTAGCCGCTGAACACCATCGGCCCGGCAAGGGTGATCCGGTCGCCGGCCAGCGACACGCGGACGTCCGCCAGGGGTACCCCGTCGTACACGCAACCGCCGCAGGTCTCAGCCATTCCATAGGTGACGACCAGCCTGATCCCGGCCGCTTCGGCGCGCCGCACCAGGGCCGGGCTGACCGCCGAGCCCCCCACCAGGACGGCGGCGTAGCCGGCCAGACGGGCCACCAACTCAGGAGTCTCGAGCGCCCGGAACAGTTGCGCCCCGACCACGGACAGGTAGCTGCGATCCCCCGGCTCGGGCAGGTCGGCCAGATCCCGCCGCGCAAAGCGGACGGCCCGCTGCGCGACGACCGCCCGCGCCACCGTCATCAGGCCGGCGACGTGCTGGATCGGCAGGGCACACACCCAGTCACCCGGCCCGCCCAACCGTTCATGGGTCGCGCGGGCCGATGCCTGCACGGCTGCTGCCGACAGCATCACCGTCCGCGCCGGGCCCGTGGAACCTGAGGTCGCCACCAGGACCCCCCCGGCGGGCAACTCGGGCACCGGCTGGTCGCCGTGGGAGCGGCTCAGGCTCGGGGGCCCGTCCGGCTGGAACGGCTCGACCACGCACGCCCCCGCGAGCGCCCGGGCCAGCGCAGCGGGCAGTTCAGCGGCGGTTGCGCGGGTGACGTCCACGAGCACACGATACGAGGACCCGCCGGGTACATTGGCACTCATGGGGAGGGTCCTGCCGATCGTGGTCGTCGCGATGCTGATGATTTACTGCATCGTCGAGGTGGCGCAGGCTGATCCCGCCCGGGTACGACTGATGCCCCGCTGGTTGTGGGCGGTGACCGTGATCCTGGTCCCGGGCATTGGCGCCTTGGCCTGGTTGGTGTTCGGCAGGCCGTCCTCGGGCAGTTCGGGTGGCCACAACCCCCGCCCTCGGGCCCCTGACGACGACCCGGATTTCCTGCGCGGACTGTGACCCAGGAAGCGTCCAAAAGGCGAAATCTGAGCTAACGCTGAGAGCGGGGTTTATGGCACACTCAGCCTGTGCATCGTTCAGGGTGGTCCCGCTTCCTCGCAGCGATGCTCGGCATCGCCGTGACGACCGGTGTCATCGTGACCGGCATGGCCGGCGGGAGTAGCGCCGCCTTCGCCGACTCTGGCACCCCGATCACGGCCCCGTACGCGGAGGCCCGTCCGGCGCCCGCGATGGACGTGGAACAACTCCTGGCCCAGCGCGAAGCCCAGTTCGTGCGTCGCTCGACGGCCATCACCGTCCACAACGCGGCGCTGGAAGCCATCGAGCAGGCACGCATCGACGTCCTCGGCTACGACCCGGCCATCACCGATCCGCGGGAGATCGCCCGGTCGATGATGCTGAACAAGTACGGCTGGGGCGATGACCAGTTCACCTGCTACGACCACATCATCATGCGTGAGAGCAGATGGATCCTGACCGCCGACAACCCCACCTCGAGCGCCTACGGCATCCCGCAGGCGTTGCCGGGCAGCAAGATGGCCTCGGCTGGGGCTGACTGGCGCACCAACGCCGCCACCCAGATTCGGTGGGGATTGGGCTACGTGCAGCAGCGGTACGGCACCCCCTGTTCGGCGTGGTCGTTCAAGGCGTCCCACGGCTGGTACTGAACCAGCGTCGAGCAAAGCCTCCTCGCCGCTCCGACACTCACCGCGCTGACGGCTGTCAGCGCATCGGCTCCACCGGAGGGACGATCCCGTCCTCAACCGCCCGGCGGAACAGGTCCAGCTTGCTGCTGGCCGGCCGGTCGAGGTGGGAGTACTTGACCCGGATCCGCTTGAGGTACTCCTTGACGCTGTTCTCGCCGATGCCGAGGTGACGGGCAACCTCGGGAATCTCCATGCCGGCCGCATACAGGGCCAGCACGTCGCGCTCTCGCGGCCCGAGGCGCGCCGCCACATAGGGTGCGTCGCCCTCGATCAGCGACAGCACCTCCTGACTGAGGACGAGGCGTCCCTGGGCAACCGCTTCGATGGCAGCCACCGTTTCCCCGATCGGATCCGCCTTCCGGCAGACGCCGGCGGCCCCACCTGCGAGCGCGCGGCGGAGCAGTCGGACGTTGTCGGCGACGGAGTAGATCAGCACGAGGTACCCCGCTGCGATGAGTCGCGCGGTGTTGTCGAGCGGATCTGAGTCGTCCGCGAGCTGCAGGTCGAGCAGCACCACGTCAGCGGGAATCCCGCGTGCCAGGAAGTCGCTGACCCACGCGTCCTGCGCGACCACCCGCACCCGGCCGCTGCCCTCGAGCGCCGCCGCCACACCTAGCCGAATGGCCTCATGGTCATCGATGACCGCGACCCGGATCATGGCTGCGCCTCGGGCTCAGCCCCGCCGCCGACGTCCCGGTGCCTGGTGGCGGCACCAGACTCGTCCAGCGAAACCAGCTCCGCGGAACCGTCGCGGCGGAGAGCCAGGATGGTGACCACGTCGGCATAGCCCTCTGGAGCCGCCCTGGCAACCAATCGGGTGAGGTCGTGATCGGCCAACGAGCCCTGCAACAAGGGTTCAACAGCCCGCCTCACCGTCTCGGGGAGCGCCGATCCCCGGCTGTTCACGAGCCTGACGTCAACCCCCCGGCGACGCGCGGACTCCACCAGGTCCTGGGTGGCCTCCGAGACCAGGTCGCCGACCCGCAGCCCGTCACGCAGCCTGCGTTCGAGCGCCGCGCACGCCTCCCGGTCCGCGGCGGTGACCGTCGCCGTGGGATCGGCCAGGATGTGCAGCAGTGGGCCCACCTGCTTGGTCAGTTGGCGCAGCCAGACGTCTCGCAGCACCAGCCTGGAGTAGCTCTGCGCGATCGCCCGATTCGCCGTCCGCGAGGAGGCCTGGTGGGTCTTCACCTGGGTGTCGACGTCCCTCAGCCAGGCCTGGATCAACTGCGCCAGGAGCGTCCAGACGACGGGCCCGAACGCCACCCGAAGGAACTCGCTCACCCCCAACCCGCGGGTGACAGCCCATTCGGCCGAGGCGAGCGTGAACAGCCCAACCCCGAACCACGCGGTGGTTCGATGCCCACGCAACAACACCGCGACCATCAGCACCATGACGACGCTGCTGTGCCAGGTGGCATAGCCGGGCCACACCCCGTGGGGCAGCACCGACTGGATCAGCAGCGTGATCGCCACGGTGAGCACCACAACCGCCCGAGCGCGGCCGACGGGCATCGGATTCACGCTGGGCCGCGACACCGCCAGCCCGGTGGCGATCAGCGTCAGCGCTTGGGCGGCCAACACCGGCCAGGGGTGGGTGACCAGATCGAGGCTGGTCAGGCCGAGAACCAGGTGGAGCCCGATGAGCACCCAGATCAGGCCCACGAGGCTGTGCTGCGGCACGGTGGGAACCGACGGAAAGCTGTCCGAGCGTGCCTCGCGACTCGTCCGCGACCTCGGGTGCCGGGTTCGGCGAGGGCCAGGGGCAAGCCACTCGATCACCACGACCGTGCCTTCACCGGGACGCGAGCGGACCTGCACCTCCCCACCGACCGACTGCATCCGGTCGAGGACCGAGAGCTGCAGGCCGAACCGGTCATCAGGCACGGCACGGGGGTCGAATCCCAAGCCGTCATCGGCCAGTGTTACCTGGAACCCGGGCTTGCCTCCGGGCGGATCCGCGAGGCTCACCCGGACGCGCTCGGCGTCAGCATGACGATCGATGTTGGTGGCCACCTCACGGCAGGCCAAACCCACGGCACTCGCCACCGCGTGCGGCACCGGCAACAGGGGATCCGTCGCCAGGTTGGAGAACTCCAGCCCGGGGCACAGCGCCGAGACCACGTCGTGGATCAGCCACCCGAGGTGTTCCACGGTGACCGGATCCCGGGCGCCGGTGACCTCCCCGGCCGCGGTCAACTGGTCGATGGCATGCTGCGCGATGGTCGCCACGTGGACGTCCGGGAGCTGGGTTGCCTGCGCCGCGGCGACCAGGGTCGTCATCACCTCGTCGTGCACGATGCTGTCGAGACGACGCCGCTGTTCGACCAGAGCCTGTTCCACCGCAGCCTTGGCTTGCTGCTGTCGTGCGGTGTCGAGCGACCGGCTGAGTTCCTGAAGGGAGTCGGTCAGAATCGAGAGCGCGATGATGACCGTGCTCGGGATGATGACCAGGAGCAGCAGGTCCTGGGTGGCCTGCAACGGTGAGATCGCCCCACCGGAGGGCGTGAGCCGGACAACCGTGAACATGGCGCCCACCACGATGGCGTTGACGAACCCCCAGCGGGCTCCGGCGAGCAGCGCCGTGGACACGCTGGCGGCACCCAGGCACATCCAGATCCACGGCGTTGCCTGGGCGACATCCGGGCCCTGCCAGGCCAACGGCCACAGCGCGACCCCGGCGGCCACCAGGATCACGTATGCCCAGACCAGGCCCACCGTCACTCGGGGTGCCGCCGAAACGAAGACCAGGCAAAGGGTCACCAGGACCAGCCCGCCACCGAACACGGTTTGGAACCACCACGCCTGATAGGGCAGCTGGCCCGCTGCCATGAACGCAGCGGGGATGAGGGTGCCAAGGCCGAACAGCGACATCCCGCGGCGGATCCAGGGGTTGACCTCCACCGGCGCCAGCACGTTCAAGACGTCACAAACCCCAGTCGACCAGGCCGACGGCATCGTATTCGCCCTGGGGCCAGACCGCCCGGACGATCCCCGCAGCGGCCAGGGCCTTGCGACACCCTGGGCACGGCGGATCGGTGATGTAGGCCGTCGCGCCTTTGGTGTCACGCGTCGCGAAGAGCAGGGCGTTCACCTCGGCGTGGATCGCGATGCAGAAGCCGGGGCTCCCGGGCCGGTCGTAATCGCCCAGCCCGGGCACCTCGTCATAGCCCAACTGACCCCGGGGGCAGGCGCCCTCGAGGCAGTCGGGCAAGCCCGGCGCGGCGCCGTTGTAACCGGTCGCGATGATCCGCCGTTCGAGGACCAGCACTGCCCCGACTCGCCGTCTGGTGCACTTGGCGCGACTCGCCACGGCTGTCGCGATCCCCAGGAAGTACTCGTCCCAACCGGGGACGTGCACCTGGGGTGATTCGGTCATGCTGCTCAGCGTAGTGGGCCGAAGCCCCCCTGCGTCCCGGCGGGCGTTCCGCTCAGCCGGCCAGCACCGCAGGAGCGGTGGCGGCGGTGACATCGGCGGCCTTCGTGAGCAGGCCCTTGGCCAGCATGAAGTCCGCCATGGCCTGCCACTGGGTCATGTCGAGGGACCCGTCCGCCTTGCCCTCAGCGGTCAGCATCACTTTCCGGGTGGCGGTCAGCGTCGCCCGTGCCGCAGTGAGCGCCGGCTCCACCCCCAGCCCCGGTACCTGCTCGGCGGCGATCGTCAGCGCACGTTCGGGATCCTCGTCCGTCTTCGAAATGCCGGCGACCATCGCGCGTGCCACCGACTGGGCGGCCTCGGGATGAGCGGTGAGGTAGCTGCGGGAGGTGAGCAGGCTGATGCTGACCAGCGGCGGCTCGCCCTGGTCGGTGAGCGGCAGGGCCGTGACCGCGACCTTGGAGAGGCCGAACTGCACCAGGTCGTTGTTGCTGAACCCGACCACCGCGTCCACCTTGCCGGTGGTGAGCGCGGCCTGCTGGGTGTAGCCGACCTCGACGATGTCGACGTCCTTCTCGGACAGCCCGGCGCTGTCCAGCGCCACCAGGAGCCCGAACCAGGATTCGCCGTACCGGCCGGGGACCCCGATCTTGTGGCCCTTCAACCCGGCCAGGGTGTCGATCGGCCCGGACTCCTTCGCGATGATCTGGACGGGGTAGCTGCGGTAGTAGGTCGCGATGGCCACCAGGTCGACGCCTTGCTCGCGAGCCTGGAGCGCCTCGTCACCACCGGCGATCACGAAGTCCTCCTGCCCGGCCGCGATCGCGGTGAACAAGCCCTCGCTGGCCCCGTGGTGTCGCAGCGTGGCCGCCACACCGTTCGCTTCGAACAACCCTTCCGCCTCCGCGACATAGAAGGGCGCGAACTGGATGTTGGGGATGTAGCTCAACCCGATCCGCGCTTCGGTGGGGGATGGCGTTGCCGAGGGGCTTTGGACGGGTGCCGTGCCGGCACAGCCGACCAGCAGCAACGCGGCTGCGACAAGGGGAGCGATGAGCTTACGCATGGGTTTCCTTCATTTCAGGTGGTGATGGCTTCGATGGTCTGGGAACGTCGCTCGAGGGTGTAGAGGAGGGTGTAGATACCTGCGGCCACCGCGCAGAGCACGGCGATGGTGGAGAACATCCCTGCGGTGTCGACGGCGTCACGCTGGACGGTGAGCACCATGCCGAGCCCGCGTCCGCCCATCACCATCTCGCCGACCACCGCCCCGGTCAACGACAGGGTGAAGCCGTTGCGGAGGCCGGCGAGCACGGCCGGCCAAGCCAGCGGGAACTCGATGTCGGTGAGCAGGCGCAGCGAATCGGCGCCGTCGATGCGGGCGGCCTTCAGCACGTCGCCGTCGACGTGGCGCAGCCCGAGCACGCTGGAGACCAGGATCGGGAAGAACACCATCAGCGAGCAGAGCACCACCACAGGCCACCAGCCGTACCCGATCCACAGCACCAGCAGCGGTGCCAGCGCAATCGCCGGGATCGCCTGGGTGGCGCCGAGGAAGGGCTGCACCGCGGCCCGGAACCAGCCCAGGCGATGGATCGCCACCGCCAGCGGCAGGGCGACCAGCGTGCCAACCACGCAGCCCCCCAGCGCCTCGGCCAGGGTGACGCTCAGGTAGGGCAGCAGTGAACCGCTGGCAAGATCGGCGACCAGTCGGGCTGCCACTTGCCCGGGGCTCGGCAGCAGGTACGACGGGATGGAACCGAGGTTGGTGGTGAGACCCCAGCCGAGCAGCAGGACGGCCGCCAGCACCACGGGCGCAACCACCTCGGTGCCGCGCCACGGCTGTCGCTGTCTCATCCTCGTCCTTCGGTCCGTTCGTGGACCGGGACAGGGTGCGGGAAGGCGAGGCTCATGGGTCGACGCGCACGCCGACCGAGCCCGTGCTGCCTCCCCTCCGGACTTTCACCGTCGGTCCTGGAGTTCCACCAGGTCAACCGTCCTCGCCATGCGAGGCCGGGTCGCGGACTGTCACCGCCGGTTCGGAATTACACCGACCCCGGAGCACGTTTCCCTTGCAGTCTAGTACCGCCGGACACTCGGGCGCGTTGCGTTCACTGGCCAAGCGGAAGCCCGTCGTGCATCAGACTGGGGGTGGGCATCATCGCCGGCCCGAGCAGCCAGGAAAGGACACCAGCGATGCGGATCGCCATCCCGACTGAAATCAAGAACCACGAGTATCGCGTCGCGATCACCCCCGTGGGGGTGGCCGAACTGGTTGGGCACGGCCACCAGGTGTTCATCCAGGCCGGGGCGGGCCTCGGCTCGTCCATCAGCGATGAGGAGTACGCCGCCCAGGGCGCCATGATCCTGCCCGACGCGGACTCCACCTGGGCGGCCGGCGAGATGGTGATGAAGGTGAAGGAGCCAGTGGCTGAGGAGTACCACCGGCTGCGCGACGACCTGCTGCTGTTCACCTACCTCCACCTGGCCGCCGATCGTCCCGGGATGGACGCGCTGTTGGCTGCGGGCACCACCGCGGTGGCGTACGAGACCGTCCAGCTTCCCTCGGGCCTGCTTCCGCTGCTCTACCCGATGTCCGAGGTGGCAGGCTGTCTGGCTCCTCAGGTCGGTGCCCACGCGATGATGAAGGGGCAGGGAGGCCGGGGCGTGTTGATGGGCTGCGTCGGCGGTGTCGCCAACGCCAAAGTCGTCGTGCTCGGTGGTGGCGTGGCCGGCCAGAACGCGGCGAACGTTGCCCTCGGCATGGGGGCGGACGTGACGATCCTCGACACTGACCTCGACAAGTTGCGGCTCAGCTTCTGGCGCTACGACAACCGGGTGCACCAGATCGTGTCCTCCCGGTTGAGCATCCGCGAGCAGGTGCTGACCGCCGACATGGTGATCGGGACGGTGCTGATCCCTGGCGCGAAGGCCCCGAAGCTGGTCACCAACGAGATGGTGTCCCAGATGAAGCCGGGCTCGGTGCTGGTCGACGTGGCGATCGACCAGGGCGGCTGCTTCGAGGATTCCCACGCGACCACGCACGACGATCCGACGTTCATGGTTCACCAGTCGGTCTTCTACTGCGTGGCGAACATGCCGGGAGCAGTCCCGAACACCTCGACCTGGGCGCTGACGAATGCCACGCTCCCCTACGCCGTGCACTTGGCCGACAAGGGCTGGAAGCTGGCCATGAAGGAGGATCGGGCGCTGGCCCTCGGCCTCAACACCACCGCCGGCCAGATCACGTTCGCCGGTGTTGCTGACGCCTTCGGCCTGGCGTGCACCCCGCTCAGCAGCGTCCTCGACTGAGCGGTCCACGCCAAGCCAGCGCGCGCTAGCCGGCGAAGGGGTCTGCGATCCCGACGTAGACGGTTTCCAGGTACTCCTCGATGCCCTCGGCGCTGCCTTCGCGGCCGAGCCCCGACTGCTTGACGCCGCCGAAGGGGGCCGCCGGGTTGGAAATCACCCCGGCGTTGAGCGCCAGCATGCCGGTTTCGATGCGCTCGCTCATCCGCAGGGCGCGGGCCAGGTTCTCGGTGAAGACGTAGGAGATCAGGCCGAACGGAGTGCCATTGGCGAGGGCCACCGCGTCGTCCTCGCTGGCGAAGGTACTGATCGGCGCGACCGGGCCGAAGATCTCCTCGGTCATCACCCGCGCATCGGTGGGCACGTCGGCCAGCACGGTGGGCTCGTAGAACCAGCCCGGACGGTCGATGGCCGCGCCCCCGGTCAGCACCCGGGCGCCGGCGGCCTGGGCGTCGGTGACCAGTCCGGCGATGCGCGCCAGCGCGGTGGCGTCGATCACCGGCCCGAGTTGGGTGTCCGGTTCGACCCCTGGGCCGACCCGCATCTCGCCGATCCGCTCGGCGAGGCGCGCCGTGAACGCCTCCGCGATCCCCGCCTGGACGTAGATCCGGTTGGCCGAGGTGCACGCCTGGCCGCCGTTGCGCAGCTTGGCGTTGAAGGCACCGGTGACGGCGGCCTCCACGTCGGCGTCGTCGAACACCACGAAGGGGGCATTCCCGCCGAGCTCCATCGACGTCCGCAGGACGCCGTTCGCAGCCTGCCGCAGCAGCGTCCGTCCGACCTCCGTGGAACCGGTGAACGACAGCTTCCGCAGTCGGGGGTCATCGAACAGCGGCGCCGTGGCCGGACCGGAACGGGTGGTGGGGATGACATTGATGACCCCGTCGGGCACGCCGACCTCCTGCATCACCTTCGCGAACAGCAGGGTGGTCAGCGGCGTCAGCGCGGCCGGCTTGATCACCACGGTGCAGCCCGCAGCCAGCGCGGGCGCCGACTTGCGGGTCGCCATCGCCAGCGGGAAGTTCCACGGGGTGATCAGGAGGCAGGGTCCGACGGGCCGCTTGGTGACCAGCATCCGCTGGACTCCGTCCGGGGCAGCCGAATAGCGGCCGTAGCTGCGGACCGCTTCTTCGCTGAACCAGCGCAGGAATTCCGCGCCGTAGGCGACTTCCCCGCGGGCCTCGGCCAGCGGCTTGCCCATTTCGAGGGTCATCAGCAACGCGAAGTCATCAGCGCGGGCCATGATCGCCTCGTAGCCGCGGCGCAACAACTCGCCGCGCACGCGGGGTGCGGTGCGCCGCCACGACTCCGCGGCAGCGGCAGCGGCATCGAGGGCAGCCATGGCGTCCTGGGCGGTGGCGTCCGCCACCTGGGCGAGTTCTGTGCCCGTCGCCGGGTCGTCCACGGCAAAGCGCTGGGCGGCGCTGCCGGGCTGCCAACGCCCGTTGATGAACAAGTCGGTGGGGACACCCGCGGGCAGTGCAGTCACGATCCGCTCCTTCGCGTCATGATTCAGTCCACTGATCGTAGTTCTGCCAGGAGGCATGCCGTGACCCCCGCGACCCTCATCCGTCGAGTTCGCCTCGTCGACCTGCCCGGCACCACCCCCCTCACCGACGAGGTGGACGTACGCCTGGCAGGTGGGCTGATCACCGAGGTCGCCCCGCGGCTGCGACCCAGAGCCAACGAGGAGGTCGTCGACGGGGAGGGACGCTGGGCGTTGCCGGGCTTGTGGGACGCCCACGTCCACCTCGGCCAATGGGCGCTGGGACGCTCCCGCGTGGACGTCTCCAGCGCGCGGAGCGCTGGGGAGGCGGCCGCGCTGATGGCCGCGGCGATGCACCGTCCGGGAGCCCCAGAGTTGCTGGTCGGCGTCGGCTTCCGCTCCCCCACCTGGCGCGAGCAGCCGAGCGTGGCCACCCTCGACCAGGCCACCGGCGCCCGTCCGGTGGTGCTGATCAGCGGCGATTGCCACAACGGCTGGCTGAACACGGCCGCCCTGGCCCGCTTCGGCGTCGCCCCTCGACCGGGAGTGCTGCTCGAGGCGGACTGGTTCGCCGCGATGACGTCGGTGGTGGCGGCGGAGTTGGCCCAGGCCGGGCCGGGGATCTATGCCGCAGCCCAACGCGAGGCAGCGAGCCGCGGCGTGGTGGGCGTGGTCGATTACGAATTCGAGCCGGGGTTTCGTCGCTGGCCGGAGCGCTTTGCCGAGGCAGGTGTGGTGCGCGTGCAGACCTCGGTCTACCCCGACGACCTGGCCGATGCGATCGCGACGGGGGTGCGCAGCGGCGACGTGCTGGCCAGCCGCGACGGCGTGGCGATGCTCACCATGGGATCGCTCAAGATCATCTCCGACGGCTCCCTCAATACCCGGACGGCGCGCTGCGTCGAGGCGTACCCGGACGCCGCGGGTCTGGTCGACGCCCACGGCGTGCAGAACTACGACCCGCCGGCGTTGGCGGCACTCCTCACCGAGGCGCGGGCGCACGGGCTGACCGCGGCCGTCCATGCCATCGGCGACGCGGCCGTCTCGACCGCCCTGGACGCCTTCGCCGCCACCGGGGCGACGGGTTCGCTGGAACACGCTCAACTGGTCGGCACCGGGGACCCCGCCCGGATCGCGCGGCTGGGGCTGACCGCCAGCGTCCAGCCGGCCCACCTGCTCGACGACCGCGAGGTGACCCACCGGCTGTGGGCCGACCGCGCGGACCGGTGCTTCCC
>CAYUWV010000002.1:0-38600 GCA_964448385.1 uncultured Propionibacteriaceae bacterium
CATCGGCCGTCTCGACCGTTCCGGAATGCCGCGAGTACCTGGTGGCACGTCAGCGGGCAATCATCGAGGCGGCCCCGAACGGGATCGTTGCCGAGGGCCGGGACATCACCACGGTGGTGGCCCCCGACGCCGACGTCCGGCTGCTGCTGACCGCCGATCCGGAGATCCGGATGGCCCGCCGCAAGATCGATCTGGGTGGGGACGTGGACGCCCAGGCGCTCCGCGATCAGGTGCTCCGGCGCGACGCCGACGACTCCTTGCTGGTCAACTTCACCGAGGCGGCCGACGGGGTCACTCAGCTGGACTGCACCTACCTGACCCTGCCGGAGACCATCGACGCCGTGCTCGACCTGGTCGCCCGGACCACGGGACGCCGGGTGGCGCCGCCGCTGACCGAGGCCGGACTGTGAGCGCCGAGGTCAAGCCAGTGGTGGCCGTCGTCGGGCGGCCCAACGTCGGTAAGTCGATGCTGGTGAACCGGATCATCGGGCGGCGCGAGGCGGTCGTCCAGGACATCCCGGGGGTGACCCGGGACCGGGTGTCGTACGACGCCGCGTGGGGTGGCCGCGAGTTCGTGATCGTGGACACCGGAGGCTGGGCGCCGGACGCCCAGGGGCTGGCCGCGCAGATCGCGGAGCAGGCCGAACTGGCGATCGCCGCCGCCGACGTCGTCCTGTTCGTGGTGGACGCCACCGTCGGCACCCAGGACTCCGACGAGGCCGTGGTCGAGGTGCTGCGGCGCAGCCGCAAACCGGTCGTCCTGGCCGCCAACAAGGTGGACGACGCCCGCGGTGAGGCGGACGCCGCCTCGATGTGGAACCTCGGCCTGGGCGAGCCGCACCCGGTGTCGGCGCTGCACGGGCGCGGCAGCGGTGACCTGCTGGACGCACTGCTGGGAGTCCTGCCGGACGCGCCGCGGGAGTCGTTCGAGGAGGAGGGCGGTCTCCGGCGGGTGGCGATCGTCGGTCGTCCCAACGTCGGGAAGTCGTCGCTGCTCAACCGGTTGGCCCGGCAGCAGCGCTCGGTGGTGGACAACGTGGCCGGCACCACCGTCGATCCGGTGGACGAGTTGGTGAACGTTGGCGGGGTGACCTACCGGTTCATCGACACCGCGGGCATCCGGCGCCGGGTCAAGGAGTCGTCCGGCCACGAGTACTACGCCTCGCTGCGCACCCAAAGTGCCATTGAGCGGGCCGAGGTGTGCGTGGTGGTGATCGACGCGTCCGAGACCATCGCCGATCAGGACCTGCGGATCCTGTCGATGGTGGAGGAAGCCGGCAAGGCGCTGGTGATCGCCTACAACAAGTGGGACCTCACCGACGACGAGCGCCGGCACTACCTCAACCGGGAGATCGAGCAGGACATCCAGGCGTTCGCCTGGGCGCCGCATGTGAACATCTCGGCGCTCAGCGGACGGAACGTGGAGAAGCTGTCCAAGGCGATCGAGGAGTCTCTGGAAGGCTGGGAGACCCGGGTCTCGACCGGCAAGCTGAACGCCTTCCTGGGCCGGATCAGCGCAGCCCATCCGCACCCGGTGCGCGGTGGGAAGCAGCCGCGGATCCTGTTCGGAACCCAGGCCCAGAACTGCCCGCCGACCTTCGTCCTGTTCACCTCAGGAACGCTGGAACCGCAGTATCTACGGTTCGTTGAGCGGCGGTTGCGCGAGGACTTCGGGTTCCGGGGGAGCCCGGTTCGGGTCGAGGTCCGGGCCCGCGAGAAGCGCAAGAAGTAGCCGCTGAGCCTCAGGTGGTCGGCGGCTGGCCTTGGCCCGCGGTCGGCCATTGATTGGTCGGGCCCGGGGCCCACGGCTGCGGGGACTGCGGCGGTTGCTGTGCCCACGGCTGCCCGGGCTGCTGGTTCCAAGGCTGCGGCGGTTGGGGTGTCGGCTGCCCCCACGCCTGCGGCTGCTGCGACTGCTGATTCCCCCAGGTCTGGCTGGGCTGACTGGTCTGCTGGCCCCACGGCTGCTGCGCCTGGCCTTTCCACGGCTGGCCGCCCATCCCCCCGCCGAAGCCGGTCGGTTCGAAGGCGTCCTCCTTGCGCCGTACCTGGTCGAGGAACATCACGGTCACGTACGTGCTCATGAACGGCACGACGAGCATTGTCACGACGAACTGGACGCCGATAACGATCAGGAGCACTGGTCCGAGCGCAAGCAGCCCCATCACCGGATCCCTCTCCATGGACCAGTTGCCGCCCCGGATCATCGACGAGGTCAGGGTGTTGGTCAGCAACGAGACCGGGAAGGTGATGGCCCAGCCCAGGAGTGTGGCCAGCAGGTAGAAGCCGAACGTGCGCCAAAAGGCGCCACGGATGAGATCCCAGGAGCGGCTTAGCGCGTCGAAGCCGGTGCGCTGTTCGATCGTCGCGGCGTTCAGCCAATAGATCAACTTCACGCCGATCCAGAGGAGGCCGAAGAAGAACACCATCAGTAACAGGAAGGCGACCAGTCCGGACGTGAAGCCTCCGTTGCGTCCAGACGAGGCAGCTGTGGTGACCAACCCGACCACCATGGCGACGAACCCGATATAGACGACGATCGCGATCGCGCCGATACCGAGCACGGCTGGCACCATTCGAGGCAGGAAGCCCCGTGTGGACGTCAGCAGGCTCCGAATAGTGGGCGCGTACCCCTGGGCGGTCTCGTAGGCACCCTGCGAGAGCATCGCCTGGGACTTGAGTTGGATCAGCATCATCATCAACGCCAGCGCCAGACCCCCCAAGACCATGCCGGCGAGGGGACCCGGATCGGGGTTGCGACCGCGGCCGAGGCTGGCCATGTACATGCCGAACGGGACCAACCCGAGCATGAACAACACAGTCGGTAGCAGAGTTGCCGCAGCGGAGATGCCGAGAAAGGTGCCGAAGCGACGCTTCAGGATTGCGAACGTGCCACTGAAGACGTCGCCGACCTCCAACGGACGCGAGGGGAGCAGGGGAGTGGGTGCTAACACACCCCCATGCTACGGGCGGCCCCGGTCAGTCCTGGAAGCCGCGGGCCAGCGAGCTTCGAGCGATGCAGGAGGCACGCCGGAAACCGTGTAAGGTAACGAGCCGGACGCGGGTCGTCCGGGCGGGCTGTAGCGCAGCTTGGTAGCGCACTTGACTGGGGGTCAAGGGGTCGCAGGTTCAAATCCTGTCAGCCCGACGGGATGTTTTGCCTTGTCAGAGGCTGGTTACGGAAGCGTAGCCAGCCTCTCGTGCACTCCACGTGCACTTAAGGTTCCACTCAGGTTGGCCCATTAGCGGGTTTCGGACACGGTCGTGTGCCTTTCGCTTGCTCCCTCCGAGTGCATTTGGCGTACTCCGGCGCTCTGGCGCGACAGGCGGCGCATCGCCGCTGGGCGGGGAGAGGGCTGCCAGGCACAACCGTCGGAGAGACGTGCAGCACCCCGTTGGCCGCCTCCAGGTCGCCTCGGGCAAGAGGCCGAATGCCCGTCGTTCAGACGCTCTGACTGTCGCCTGCGGAATGATGGGCTCGGGACGAAGATGCTCCGGCCCCCACGCCCTGCGATGCACTCCCTCAGCGCCGTCGAGTCCGCACAGGCACACCAAGGGTCTCGATGACAGGGCCTAGCCGAGGCGCCACCCCGGCTCTCCAGCCCGACTTCGGCGCGGATGCGGGCGCGGTCTTCGATGGTGCTGGCGGCCTTGGCAGGTCGCCCGTTGGCCTTGTTCAGCGCTTCGAGCCGCCGGGCCACCTCGACGCGGTAGAGGCTGATGTCGTTGGCGTAGACCTTGAACGGCTGGCCGAGCCGGATGGCGTCCAGCATGTCCTGCTCGGTGGCCTTCGGGTTGCCGGCCAGTGCGGCGGCACGCTGCACGGCCAGCGGGTGGTGGCCTGAGCCGAACAGGGACTGCATCTGCTCGGCGGTGACGATGTCGCCGACGTCCAGACCCTCAATGCCTTCCACGCCGGAACCGATCCAGCGTCCGGCGATCTCACCCGTCTCGGTGTAGTAGCTGGCCACGCCGGTGTGGCCACGTTCGGTGGAGTCCATGGCGGCAACCTGCCGGGTCAGGTAGTCGTAGCCCGGACCCGGCCGTGATGCGGTGAAGCGACATCGTCACACCTTCCCTAGGCTCAGCCGGGAGGCGATCGGGACGCGTCAGCCCCGGGGAAGACTGGTACCGGCTCGTATTCGGGGGTTGCGAATAGCCCAGTCAGCTGGGCAGGGAGAAGCGGCGTGGGGTCCCTGGTCAGCGGGTGGCGCGTAGGCGTTCGATCTCGGCGATGAGCCGGGGGATGTCCTGGCGGGCGTGAGCGATGAAGTCGAGGTCGGCCGGCGGGGCGGGAACTGGTTTGGGGTTTTCGACCCAGTAGTAGTGAGTCACATACATGTCCGGGGAGCCGTCGTCGAGGCCGCCGGTGCGGATGAAGTTGTCCCCGGCGGAGTGGTCGCGGCCTTCGACAAAGCACTCCCAAGGCGCCTTGGTGGCGGCGCCCGCGCGTGCTGCGATCTCGGCGAGTTCGTCGTCGCTTAGCGGGTCCATGGCCTGATTATCCGGGTTGGCGGGAGGTCTTGTGGGCGTTCCTACCGGTTGGTGCCGGCGAGCGGGGTGTGGTCTCCGGGGGCGTATCGCTGCCAGGTGTTGCCTGCTTCGGCGGCGATCTTCTCGGCGGTGGTGGTGTTGAAGCCGAGCAAGGGTGCGATGAGCGCTGGCGGGGCTTGGAGGACGAGTTCGCGGAGTGCTCGGCAGCGGCCGGGGGCGTTGGGGATGCCGAGGTGTTGGAGTCGTTGTCGGACGCCGTTGGGTTGGATGGCGAGTCCGGCGAGGCGGCCGGGGAACAGCCAGTCGCTGTCGGGGTTGGCGGCTGGTGCGACTTGTTGGGCGCGTTCGGCGAGGTGCGTGCGGAGCAGGTGCCAGGTGGCGTATCGGGTGAGGATGGCACGCTGGTCGCCGTTCTCGATGCTGGCCAGCCAGCCGGGTAGCCAGCGTTCGAACCGGTCGAGGTGGTGGTCGTAGTCGGGCAGGGTGCCGGCGGCGACGAGCAGTTTGCGGACGTAGGAGACGCAGGCGACGGGTTGGAGGGTGGTCAGCCCGTCGTGGGTGAGGGGTACCTGGCCGGTCGCGATGGCGTGCAGGACGGGTTTCACGTGGGGCTTGTTGAGCCACAGGATGCCGGTGCGGGGCCGGGGCATGGCGGCGAGCCGATCGGCCAGCGCGGTGAGCTCGGGCCGGATCCGGCCGGTCCCGTCGTCGAGGGCGTCGGCGAGGCGCTGGGTGAGTACGCAGCGTCCGCACACGCCGCGGAGTTCCATCCAGCCTTCGGCGCCGCAGCGGGTGCATGCCATGGCGGGCATGCCGGCGCAGTCGGTGCAGCACGGCTGGCCGGTGGGGTTTCGGCCGGGCAGCATGCGGTGGGTGTGACAGCCGGGGCAGGTCCCGAAGGTCTCCTGGGCGGTGGCGGCGCAGCCGGAACAGATCATGCCGTCGGGCCAGCGCCGGACCACGGTCAGGACCTTCCCGCGAGACGGTGTGGGCTCGCGGGTGGCCAGTCTCAGGGGCCGGTGGCAGCGGGCACACTCGAGGTTGCCGGGGTCGATGACACGGTGGGCGGGGCTCACCGCTGATCCGCGTCGGGGGCCACTTGGGCGCGGATCGGACGGACCCGGTCGCCGCGTGGCGGCGGGGTGGCGTTGACCGTTTCGCGGGTGGCGGCGTTCGCGGCCTCGACCCGGATCAGCTCGCCGGGTTCGGTGCCCAGGATGTCGCATAGCGCTGCCAGCACGGCCAGGTTCAGCCGTTCGGGGGGGCTGGTGACGAGCCGGTGGACCTGCGAGGTCGACAGCACCACACCGCGCTCGGCCAACGGCTCGATCAGGTCGGTGGTGGCGAACATGCCGGCCTCGGCCATCACCTGCCGCAGCCGCCACGTGTAGGAGACGATGCGTCGTTGTCGAGCCATCAGATACCTCCGGATCGGTCAGCGCCGACGGCTAGGTGGCCCTCGGTGGTGGGCTGGTTGAGGGCCTCGGCGATGAGGCTGTCCAGGGTTCGGCGCAGGGTCCGGGTGCGGTAGTCCGACGACACGCAGGTGTACAGCGAGGTGGTCGAGGCGTGTTCGTGGCCGACCTGTTCCTGCACGAACCGGGTATCCCAGCCGTCCTCGATCAGATGGGTGACGTAGGAGCGGCGCAGCGAGTGGAAGTCCAGGATGGGGTCCAGCCCGATCGCGGCACGGGCCTCCCGCAGCATGTTATCGACGCTGGGCGGGGTGATCCTTTCGGCGCGCTCCGAGGGCCACGCCGCCGGCCCGTCGCCGGCCAGGTAGGGCCGGATGTCGCCGAACCACTGCTGGAGCACCGGCACGATCCACGGCCACACGGTCAGCACGCTGCGCCGTTTCGGTGGGGAGCCGCGCTGGGCCTTGCCGTAGCGCACGTACAACACCCCGTAGCCACCGAACTCCGGCGCTGACGGATTGGATCCGAAGTCGACCGCGTCCAGCATCCTGGTCTCGTTGCGGCGCAGCCCGAACGCGTACGCGGTCTTCAACAAAGTGGCGTCACGGAACGCCGGCAGCCAGCCCTTCCGGCCCACAGAGCGGCGTGCTTCGACCTGGTCATCGGCGTAGTCGAACAGGGCTTGCAGCTCTTCCCGGGTGAACGCCCGCTTCAGCGGGAAGGCCTCGTTGTCCGCGACGTGCGCAGCCGCGTTCACCTCGTTGATCACCTGGATCGGGTGCGTGCCGAAGCGGCGCTCGCACTCCTCGGCCCAGCCGTAGGCCGGGTCGGTGATGAACCGGCAGAACCCCCGAACAGCGACCTGGTAGGACCGCACCGTGCTGTTCGCAATGTGGTGAACTCCGCGCAGATCGGCGAACCACTCATCGGACATCGCGCACGTCCACGACCACGGATACACATCGGCATGGGCCTGGAAAGCGCGCACGTGGCGCAGTGACGAGTCGATCGTTGAGGCAGCCAGATTCCTGGCCAGCATCTGGTTTCGCCAGCCCGCAAGCATGCCCTCGAACACCTGGCTCTCCGGATGCAACAACGGCACCCCAGCCGGCAGAACCAGCTGAATCGCCCCCGCCGACATGCCCTTGCCCGACACCACCACACCACCCCTACCCGATCCCGTCAGACGGGACAATATCCCATCAAACGCGAGGAGCTAGTGACGGCCGTAGCCACGAAGCCAGCGGCGGCCAGCCGCCCGGAACAGGCAACCCCGACGACACGCTTAACGCCACCAGACCTTCCGCACCTGACCAGCACGAACCCCACCAGCCCGTCGCTGATCACCAACGTTTGCGAGATCCCATCAGGCGGGATTCGCAATCCTAGTCCAGGCAATGCCGAGGGTGTGTGCCACATGAGGAAGGCCGTGACCATGGAGTCGGGCTCTTCAGGGGGACGTCGACTCAGTCGGGGAGTTACGGCGGTCGTGTCGGAACCGATAGGTGGGAGGGCCTATGAGCGCGACGACCGTGGGTCCGGTGAGTAGCAAGCGCGTGGCGGACCTGTGCGCTGGGTCACATCGCGGTTGTCAGTGGCGCGAAGCCAGCGACGTCCAGACCGGCTGCCCGATAGCGCGCCCAGACATCTGTGAGATCAGGTGAACGGTGGGCCCAGCCAGCCTTCGTGACGAGACTGTCCTCCTCCTTGGAGACGACTACTGCCGAATGTGCTGCGCGCAGGAGATCGAGCAGACGCTCGACGGTCAGTCCTTCCGTCTCCTCGACGATCTTGGCGAGCAGTTCACGCTTGGGCACGATGTGCTCGATCACGATCTGTCCGGGCCGTCCTGACCTGGACGGCGAACCGTGCCAGATCTCGCGTGCCTGCGCGGACCAGGGGTAGGCGAAGGGGTACTTGCCGTTCACGAGGGGCCTGGGCAGCCGGGGCTGCTCCCACCGGAACCACAAGACCTCCTTGAGCGCTCTTCCATGGACGGTCCCACCCATGAGATCCCGCACTTCGTGCAACGCCTGAATCACTCGGAGCAACTGCCCGGCGACCTCGACGTCGTCATCGCGGCGGACAAGCTGCCCGGGTTCAAGCCTGGACGTCACCATGCAGGTGACACTAGCCGAGTCACTCTCGGCCTTGCGCTCGCGGAACCTCAGTAGGCTGACTGAGGCTTCGGGTGCGTCGGGGCGTAGCCCTCGCCGGCGAGCCAGGCTCGGGCTCTCCCTCGGTGGCGGTCATCGCTGAAGCCATACCAGCGGTCAAGGAGGTCGGGGGACTCGGCCAAGACGTCCTTGAACCGGCGGAACGCTCCGCGGCCCCGGATCGCTCGCGCGAGGCGATCAGCGAGCCGGTCCTCCTCGAGGTTGTCGATAAAGATCTCCATGTCGCGGTACCCGCCGCGAGAACCCTCACAGAAGACGTGGAGCCATCGCTCGTCGTCCTCGGCGTCTGGGTCTGCTTCCCCGACCTCCTCGGCGTATTCGATCGCAGCCTGCGGCCAGACCTCGCCGGTGTGGAGGTCGATTCGTCCGCCGCCGGTCAACGGGTCACCCTCCAGCAGGTCCGCCAGTTCCTCCAGGTCGACCGGAAGGCCCTTCAGCAGCGGCGTGGGTCCCCAGCCGAGCGCGGCCTCGATCTGGTCCACAAGCTCGGCGTCGCCCTCCCAGTCACGGTCCCGCAACGCCTCCACGCAGCGGCGGGCGGCCGTCCCGATATCGTCCGGGCGCTGACGAGCGACCTCCAGTACCGCATCGCCCAGCAATTGCAGCGCGTTCTCGGGCCACGCGGCATCGTTCAGCGCGACCTCCAGCGCGTCGGTTTCCGCTCGGTAGACAGCGGCGCGCAAGCCGTCCCGGTCAAGCCGAGGAGCAATGACGTCATTCTGCGCCGCATCGAGCGCCGACTTCAGACTCCCAGCCATTCGGCCACGGCGGCGGCGTCGTCGGTCGCGACGGTGATTCCCGCCAGTTCCGCCCGGGACAGCACGCTGGAGACCAGGGCCCGCGCGATGGCCTCGGCCGTTGGTTTGGCGGTTCCGTCCAGGCGCGTGCCCTGGTGGTGGCAGGCCGTGATGACGTAGAGGAACGCGGCTCGCGGGATCTGGTGGCCGTCTTCGGCGGCGCGATCACGTGGCCACTTCGAGGCCTCGGTCAGGTTGAAGTCGTTGCTGGCCGCGTAGGCCTCCAGGTAGCCGAACACCCGGGGCCAGTCCTCGCGCGCTATCCGCGGGAGGCGAGCCACCTCGAACAGCGCGGCGACTGATGGCTGCTGCCGATCGGTGCCAGCATGCTCGGGCGGCGCGTGCCGCGAGGTGTCCCACAAGAAGAGCTGCGAGAACGCGGCGTTGGGCAGATCCAGGACACGGACCGCGCGGCCGAACGAACCGGCACCGAGCCAGTTCGTCGTGCGGAGCTCGGTGCCGAGCTGGGCCACCACCTGGGACGCGGCTCGAGCGAGGTTGATCGGCTCCGACGCCTCGAGGTAAGCGTTCGTCATCTCGGTGCGGAACGCCTTGAAGAGCTCGCTGCGTCCATCACCGCCATCATCGTGAGACTCAGCCAGCCCGGCGGGCGCGGCCTGGTCCGCTTCTTCCTCGGGCTCATCGACCCGCACCAGCTCGAGCATGGATTGAGCGTCCAGGAGACGGTCAGCGAGGGCCTCGTAGGCAGTGGCGGTCTCGCCGGTGGCGATCATCGTGATCCGGCGATCGTGGGCGCGGACGACCTGCAGGAGAGGGGTGAAGTCGGCGTCGCTGGACGCCAGCACGAACTCATCGACGTGGCTCGGCCCTTGGAGCGCAGTCATCACGTCGATCACGATGCCGATGTCGGCGGCGTTCTTGCCCCGAGCCAGAGTTGGGCAGTCAACCACTTCGAAGCCGGCCTGGACGAAGTAGGGCCGGAACTTGGAGAAGTAGAGGCGTTCGCCCTCAGCCAGCGGGCTTGCCACCCAGCCGCTCGGGTTCATGTAGCACCGGACCGCGAGCCACCGCCGCTCGCCGTCTGCCGAGTGTGCGTAGGTGAGCCGGGAGAGCCACCGTGCCGGGTTCATCGCCACTTCCACAGCGGACGTCGGGTCGGTCGCGATGAGGCCCCCAAAGAAGTTGTCGAAGTCGACGTACAGGGCTGCGCGGGTGTCGCTCACGAGCACCGACTCTAGGGGCCTCGAGATCGCGAGTTGTCGATTCGTGGCCAATCGACCGTGGCTTCGACCTGCCTGCTGGTCGCTCCTCTTGGTCCGCCCGCAGATTCACTCGGCTCGCGCGCGTCCCGATCGACCCGTCCTTGGGCTTAGGGAGGGGTGAAGAAGGCGAACCGGAGGATCGGAGGGTCGCAATGGAGCAGAGCTTGCGACAGCTGGCACGGAAGCGGGTGAAGGAGGCGACCGCGACGCGTCGCCAGGATTGGCTCGAGCGTGAGGCCCGGCTCGGCGACGCGGCGGTCGAGGTGGTCGCGGCGATCGGCATCCGGGATCGTGCCGAGTCTGAAGCGGCCAGGTCGATCGCGTCGATGCTCGAGTTGGGGGTGTCCCTGACCGAGGTGGGGGAGCGGTGTGGGCTTCCGTTGAAGGAGGTTGTCCGGCTCAAGCGGGTCCACCTCGAAGCCTCCGCGGCGACCGGCGCACTCGTCCGACCTGTGTCGTCGACCTCGGTCGGGACGGGAGGGCAGCAGGCATGACCTGGCGAGCGATCTGGTTGCGGGCTCAACTCACGGGCATCGCGTTCAGCAGCATGGTCTGGCTGGTCCTTTCGGCACTCGAGCCGGACGTGGTGGCGCTGTCCTGGCTGGCCGGCGCTGTGCTGGTGGCGGCGTGGCCGTCTCGTCTGATGTTCCGGGCGCGGTTCGCCGGCCGGCCGGTCTCGCCGGCCGATCGGGATTTGGTCCTTCGGGCCGTCGCTCCGATCCAGTCGCTGCGGGGACGCAACCAGCCCGAGGTGCGCACAAGCCGACCGCCGCAGGCGGGGGTGGCGGTCGGCCCGGGCCTCGTGGTTGTCGGCCAGCAACTGCTGGACAAGCTCCGCTCCCAGCAGGTTTCTGAGCTCCAGTTCGCGACCTTGGCCGCCCGTTGCCTGGGCGTGGCGGGGGTGAACCAGTCACGGCTGGTGGTCGCAGTGGACTTGTTCTGCCTGCCGTGGTCGCTGATGCGTCAGCTGTCCCGCGCGGCGATCTTCCGCCTTCCGCGTCGGGTTCTTGCCACGGCGCTTGGCCGCGCGATGGCCGGGCTGGTCCTCGTCCTTGCCGCCGTCGACCTGTTCCATCGTGGCTTGTGGGTGTCGCTGGTGATGGTCGTGCTGGTGGCGGTCGCTGCGGTGACCACGGGCGGGTTCGATCGGGCCTGGGCCGTCCGCCTGGACGAACTTGCCGAGGACGGGGTTCGCCGCTGCGGTCTCGCCCAAGCGAACCGGACGCCGGCATCACCTGACCCGTGGGAGCCCCTGCTGCGCGATGAGCAGGGTCGCCGCGACCGGGAGGTGTGGTCGTGAGCATCACGCATGCGGGCCTGC
Organism: uncultured Propionibacteriaceae bacterium; assembly: GCA_964448385.1. GTDB lineage: Bacteria > Actinomycetota > Actinomycetes > Propionibacteriales > Propionibacteriaceae > Propionicimonas. Next base: position 11,428 of record CAYUWV010000002.1, read on the forward strand.
GGTCGTGGGCGAAGGGGCTGTACCCGCTCGAGGCAGCCGTCGAGATCCTGGTCCGCGCGTTCGGGGGACGGTTCGCCGCACCGGGCCAGCCGTGGATCCAGCCGTGCGATCAGCCGGGCTGGTGGTGGCTGGACGTCACCATGCTGGTCGACGACCAGATCGGCCACCTGTCCGGCGGCGAACAACGTGTTCTGCGGATCGTCGCGTCCTTGGCCGGGGGAGCGCCGGTCAGCCTGGCCGACAACCTGCCCGGACTGGATCGAGAACTGACCGATCTCGTCCTGGCCGGCCTCGCCCACGCCAACGGAAGCCACGAACATCCCGACCTTCGCATCGACCACGCCCGTGGCGTCGCCGTCCTCAACGGACGGCTCCCCTCGCTGCACCCGTGGCCTGCGGCCGTCCAACCGGGCTCCGCGGACGCGTCCATACCCTCCGACGAGACCGAGGCAGTCCCCGCGTCCGTGCCGACGAATCCTGATTGGCGGCAGCAGCTGGCCGATCTGCCGCTGATCCGCGAGGATCTCCTGGTTCAGCTTGAGCAGCGCGCCCGCAAGGGCGCGAGCCGGGCCGAGCTCGACGAGTTGCGCCGCGACTACCACGAGCTGTTCGGCAGGTCCTGATGGCCGGCCGCGCCCTCACCCCGGCCCAGCGAGATGCGGCCGATCAGGCCCGCCGCGAGACTGTCGAGCAGTTGCACCAGCAGCTCGCCGAGGGGATCGCGAACCTTGACAACCGGGACGAGTGGCAGCGCTACCTGCGGTTCGCCCGCGGCTTCCACCACTACAGCTTTGGTAATCAGATCTTGTTGCTCCGCGCCAGACCAGACGCGACCGCAGTATGCGGTTACCGGGGCTGGCAGGCCAAGGGCTACCAGGTCCGCCGAGGAGAGAAGGCGATCCGCATCCTCGGACCGGTCACCCGCCGCGTCCCACTCACCGACCCCGCCGGCCAGCCGCTGCTGGACGACCAGGGACGGCCCCGGTACGGCCTGGAGATGATCGGCGTACGTCCCGTCTCGGTGTGGGACATCAGCCAGACCGACGGACCGCCCGTCCCCGAAGCACCCAAGCCCGTGCTGCTGACCGGTCAGGCGCCACCGGGGTTGTGGGACAGCCTTGCCGAGATCGTCGCCGGGCAGGGCTACCGACTCGAGCGCGGCGACTGCGGCGCAGCGAACGGGCTGACCAGCTACGCCGAGCGGTTCGTGCGCGTCCGCGACGACGTCGACGCCGCCAGCCAGGTGCGCACGCTCGCCCACGAGGTCGGTCACGTCCTGCTCGCCGACCCCGCCCAGGTCGCCCGGATCGTCGACTGCCGTGGGCTGCGGGAGGTGGAGGCTGAGTCGATCGCGTTCATGGTCGCCGAAGCGCACGGGCTGCGGAGCGGGCAGTACACGTTCAACTACGTCACCGGCTGGGCCAGCCAGGCCAGCGACACCCTCACCGCCGAACAGGTCGTCCGCGCCACCGGCCAACGCGTCATGGACACCGTCGACAAGATCCTCGCTCACACCAAGCCCACTCCTACGACGGGCGAACTGCTCCAGGCAGCGGTCGAAACCGCGCTCGACCACGACTTCGCCACCGCCGGACACCGCTGGGGACCCATCGCCCACGAACCCAGCCCCGGCGCCCGCGCCGAGCGATCCGCCGGAGTCGGCCTGTCCCAGCCGAGCCGCGGCCTCGAAGTCGGACGATGACCAGCCTGTTGCCACTCGCGATCGGCCACGTCCGCAACGCCGTCTGGCAACTGCTGAGCAACGACCACGACGAAGGCCTCGCTCTCGGACTGGAAGCCCTCGAAGTCGAAGCGCTCCTCACCCTCGACGACCTCGACCCCGAGGTGCCGACGCTCGAGCCCGACCCGTCCGCCTCTCTGGTCGCCGCCCGCGCCCTGCTGGACAGCGCCCCGGACGAGGTCCCGCCCGCAGCCTGGGCGGCCCTGCAAGCTCTGATCGCGAAGCTGGGCTGACCGATGGCCACCATCGGCGACCTGCTCAACCGCTTGGAGGACCGGGCGCACACCCTCACCCGGACTCCCGACGACACCGTGAGGAGCCACCTCGCCGGCTGGATGCCACTCGCCCGAACCACCCAGCACGCGATCGCCCTGCTCCCGCTGGGCGGACGCAGCGAGGTCGTCAAGGCCGGCGTCCGCAACGTCCTGGCACCGCTCGCCCGCGGCCCCCGCCAGCCGCTGGACGTCGTCCAGCCCGCACCACAACTGGTCGGCCTCGCCCAGGTCATGGGCGGCATCTCCGACACCCTCACCGACAACCTCCGCACCGGCGGACGCGCCGAGTACGCCGGCACCGAAGCACTCAAACTCGAAGCCAGCCTGCTGTCCGCTGTCCACGTGGCCGCCCGCTGGTCACGCAGCACCATGGACGACCAGAAGCTCCCCACAACCAGGTCATCAGTGATGGCCTTCCTCGGCGACCTCGCCGTAATCACCGAACCGTACGCGCTCATCCCACCCGGACGACGGACGAGCACCCTCGAGGAGCTCGCCCTGCGCGCACCCAACACCCCCGGTGTGGAGGGCGCCGCGGTCGTCTGGGCCCACGTCGCCTCCGAGACCCTCACCGAGCGATACCGCATCAGCAGCTGGGCCATGCAAGCCATTGCCGGCGAGCTCGCCCTCCTCAGCCACACGGCCCGCTCGGCGGTGCTCGCGGCCGCCAGCCGCGGCGAACTCTCACCCCAAACCGCCAGCCAGCTCTCCGACAGCCTGCACGCGTCCACCCGCGCGTGGCGCGCGGCCGCAGCGTGGCCGCCGTATCTGCGCCTCGGCGGGCGCAGCCTCGACCTCCGCGAGGCATCCCGGGATCTCCGCGAGACGATCGCCACCGGCGCCACCGCGACCCTGGCCACTTGGCGCAGAGTCCTCGGGGTGGCCATGCCGGTCGCCCTCAGTCACGCCGCCGTCATGCGGTCACTGGTCCGCGGACACGAGTTGTGGATCCACAGCTCGGCTGTCGACCCGGCCGACGGGTACGCCCGCGGTTGGGGCAGGGAGCCTCGATGGTCGCAGCAAGGACAGCCGCTTCTGGCCGCCGCGCTGGACGGATGCCGCGCCCTCGACAACACGGTGTCGTTGCTCGGCACACTCGCACATGGCGACACCAGTGGCAGCTCACACCGCTGGGGCCCCGTTCACGCGGCGCCCCTCCGGACGCGACAGGATCACGAGACCCAGGCTGCGGACGAGTTGCCCACCGTCTCGCCTCGACTCTGACAACACGCCGGATGCTTCGTATCCGAAAGCTCTGGGTGGTTCACGCTTGATGTACGGCGCTGTTCGGCATCGTTGGTCTTGCGGTGGACGCGCATTTGCGGTTCGTCCTGCACGCGCTGGTAGTTGGATGCAGCCAATCTCCTGTGAGGCAGTCTGGCCCGAGCCATTCAGCTTTCTAATCGGCCGACCCCGTGCCATCGAGTTGTGTTACTTCGGTAGTTGACTCAGGGTCCGGCTTCCGTTCCCACGCTGTGATGTACCAGATCAGGGCTTGGGTCGTTCCGGAGAAGACAAGCCAGGTCAGGGCTGCGGCGAACCAGTCGGTCCACAGAACGCTCGAAGGATCCCAGAAAGCGATCGGGACAACGACAAACGCGGTCATTGGTACGACTGTGACTGGAGCCATGAGCCAATCCAGAACCCCCACCTTCTCACGCCCGATCAGTCTGCATAGGTGGACGAAGTACGCGACATAGAGCGCCCACCCAATGATCGCGAGAACTGTGCTGAAGCCTCCGACTAGCCAGGGTTCTCGGTCCTCCCACGACGCGCTGCGGGCGAAGTACAGCATGCCGAAGAAGCCCGCAGCGGCTAGCTCGTAGGTCACGGCGACCGAATCCCACAACCGGTACGAGTTGCGCTCTTTGGTCTCACCCGCCTCGTCCCCGGACCTGATTTGGCGGGCCGCGAGAGTGATGGCGAACACCACACCGGCGAAGGCGGACAGCGCCATGAAATAGGAGTCCCAGTCCACGACCAGCACGCTAGTGAACTCGTGGGCGTGGCGCTGGCGATGTTCGAAGTACCGAACCCTTGTCCTTGCCGCTGGTTGACGCGGAATGAGGCGACCTCACCCCGACCGGCCGTCCGCAGGACGATCTCCGTAGTGCGGACTCCGGCTCACCCGACGTGCCCACGCGGCAGGCCCGGGACCACCGGCACGTGCCCTTCCGTCTCGATCGCATCGATCACGCCCGAAGCTTCTGGAAGACCGAAGCCGAGGCGACAACGATGGTGAGTTGTTCGGCGAGCTACACCATGAATGTCAGCCCAATCGGTGTCATGCGATGGCTCACAACGAAACGCGCTGTCCTAGCCGCCGATCGAAAGGCTCGCATGCGCGTCCCAACTTGCTGCGGCTTCGTCCTGAGCTTCGTCACCTGATGGCAGAGAGCCTCACGATTGGCGCATGGACCGTGCACTCGCGGGTCTCCTTGTGCGCCGTTGGCCGGTTGTCGCCTCGAGTCGCCGCTAACATCCTCCGCAGGAGGATCGGTGACTGACGTTTCGGAAGTGACAGACGCACTTGCGTCGCCGGTGCTCAACGGGCCGTTTGATCCCCCGTCCCGCCACTTCGAGATCGGGCATAAGGGCCCCACCGGGATGGTTCAGGAGGGGCGCCGACCTAGCGAGTCGTACATCCCTGTACCCGTGCCCAAGAAGCGTGGCAAGCAGGGCGTCTTGCAGGACGCCCTCGACTTCGACCTGACCCACGAGCGGGTCGAGAAGAACACCCTGATCAACGACCTGCGCCGCGCGGTCGAGCAGTGGCGGCTTCGGGACTACAAGGGCGCCACACCGACTTCCCGCCGGCTCCTGATGTACTGGGCGGAACCGACCCGCGAGAACCGGGTGATGTTCTGCCAGCGCGAGGCCGCTGAAACCGCGATCTTCCTCGCAGAGGTCGCCGGCCGGCAGACGTTCACCGCCGACTGGCGGGAGCGGGTGGACGCAGCGAACGCTGAGCACAACGCAGGCCTTCCGCGGGTCGCGCTGAAGATGGCGACCGGCACTGGGAAGACGGTCGTCATGGCGATGTTGATCGCTTGGCAGACTCTGAACAAGGTGGCGAGCCCGGGCGACAAGCGGTTCGCCAAACGTTTCCTGATCGTCACCCCGGGCATCACGATCCGCGACAGGCTCCGCGTGCTGGATCCTTCCGAACCCGGTAACTACTACAAGCTTCGCGATCTCGTGCCGGCCGACCTCGAGGGTCAGCTCCGTCAGGCGCAGTTGATCATCACGAACTACCACGCCTTCCTGCCTCGTGACACGAAGGAGATCAAGAACGTCGCCCTCAACACGCGCAAGTTGCTGCTCGCCGGCAAGCACGACGATCCCTTCAAGGAGACCGATGCGGCGATGGTGTCGCGGGTGCTGCGCGGCTGGGGCGTCGGGTCAGGTAAGCAGCAGGCCGAGATCGTTGTGTTCAGCGACGAGGCCCACCATTGCTACGCCGACAAGCCGCAGAGCGTGGTCGAGGTCGATGGTGAGGCCGCCGACAAGGAAGCCGAGGAGGCGAACAAGGAAGCACGCGTCTGGTTCAAGGGACTCCAGGCTGTTGCCAAGTACGTCGGTGTGAAGACGATCTACGACCTGTCGGCGACGCCCTACTACCTGCGCGGCTCTGGCTACCACGAGGGCTTCATCTTCCCCTGGACAATCAGCGACTTCTCACTGATGGACGCGATCGAGTCGGGCATCGTGAAGGTGCCGCGGATCCCGGTCGACGACGACGCGATCAACGACCAGGTCACCTACCTCAACCTGTGGGAGTACGTCGGGCCGAAACTGCCCAAGCGGGGACTGGCGAACACCGACGTGACCGACTGGCTCATCCCCCCAGAACTCCAGGGAGCGCTCGACAGCCTCTACCGAAGCTACTCACGCTCCTTCGACTACTGGCAGAAGCACCTCGAGGCCCTCGATGAACCACCGCCAGTGATGATCGTGGTCTGCCCCAACACCGCCGTCTCCCGGCTGGTGTTCGACTGGATCGCCGGCGCCGAGGTTGAACGCAAGGACGGCAGCGGCCTGCTTGTCCCCGGGAATCTGCCGCTCCTCAGCAACGTTGACGGCGAGCACTTCCTCGACCGTCCGCGGACCATCCTTGTCGACTCTGCCCAGCTCGACTCCGGCGAAACTCTGAAGGACGACTTCAAGAAGGCTGCAGAGAGCGAGATCGAAGCGTTCAAATCCGACTTCCGGCGCCGGAACCCGGGCGCCGACGTCGATGCGATCACAGATGAAGACATCCTCCGTGAGGTGATGAACACTGTCGGCAAGAAGGGTCTCCTCGGTGAACCCGTCCGGTGCGTCGTTAGTGTCTCGATGCTCACCGAGGGCTGGGACGCCAACACCGTGACCCACATCCTCGGCGTGCGCGCCTTCCGGTCCCAGCTACTGTGCGAACAGGTGGTCGGACGCGGCCTGCGCCGTCGTTCCTACGCGATCAACGACGACGGCAAGTACGACGCCGAGTACGCGTCGGTGTACGGGGTGCCGTTCGCGTTCATCCCTTCCGACAAACCACTCCCGGAACCCAAGCCGTCACCGCCCGCAACCGAAGTACGCTCCGTGCCGGGGCGAGAGGAACTCCGGATCACCTTCCCGAAGGTCGAGTCCTACCGGCTCGAGATCCCCGACGAAGACCTCAGGCTCGACATCGAGCACGCAGCCCACTACCGCGTCGGCCCAAGCACCGTGCCCACCTGGACCATGAACTCGCCGGTCGTCGGCGAGGTCGAACTCATCGAGGACGAATCTGGCCCGATGCGCGCCCAGGCTGTGGCCTTCCGCCTTGCTCGTCGGCTCCTGAAGCACCAGTACATCATCGGCAGCGACGAACGCCCCTGGCTGTTCCCGCGGCTCGTCGGCATTTGCCGACAATGGATCGACAACTGCGTCGACCTGGAGCCTGGCTTCGACATCGGCACCCTCGTCCGCTACGCCGAGTTCGAAACCTCAGCCGCCGAAGCCATCTACAACGCCATCGGCGACCAGCCGATGGACCGGCGCGAACGTATGCGCGTGATCCTCCGTCGGTTCGACCCAGTCGGCCACACCGGCGACGTATCGTTCGTCACCCGCAAGCCGGTGTTGACCACGCGGCTGTCCGAGGTCAGCCACGTCGTGCTCGACGGCCCTGGCGGCAACACCTGGGAGGAACGCGTCGCCGGTTTGTGCGAGGAGGGCTGGCTCCCAGAAGTCGCTGCCTACGTGAAGAACGACCACCTGGGCTTCACCATCCCGTATGTCTACAAAGGCAAGACCCACGACTACGTTCCGGACTTCCTGCTGCGCCTCAAGAGGCGCGAGGGCGAGGAGTTCGACCGCACCCTGATCGTCGAAGTCTCTGGCGGCATGAAGTCCGCGCACTCACCCGGATCCGTGCAGACCAAGGCGAACACCGCACGCAACTCCTGGTGTGCCGGCGTCAACAACCACGGCGGCTTCGGACGTTGGGGCTACACGGAAATCACGGACATCACGTACGCCCGCGAGCGACTCCGCGAGGCGATAGGCGCCTTGTACGGCGACGACGTGATCATTGGCGATCCAGACCTGCTCGACTACAACGAGGTGAACCGTGGCGCGTAGACCTGCTGCTCCCAAGGGGCCGACACCAGTCGAGAGCATCACCCACGACGACAAGCGGCCCAACATCCCCACCGCTGACGCCCACGAGTTCGTCGACCCTGAGATCCAGCAGATCCGTCAAGTCGCGTTTGAACGCAACGCCAGCCTTGACCCGCAGTTGATCTGGCGCGGCAAGTACCCCGAGGACGACCCCGCGAAGGCTACCGGCCTGATCGCCGATGCACCGCCGATCTACATCCAGGAGAAGATCGATCCCCGCGTCCTCATCGAGAACCTCAGGCAGACCTCCAAGGACGCCAAGGACGAACCCGAACTCACGCTGTTCGATACCTTCGATGGTCTCGATGAGCTCGACGCGATCGAGTTCTACAAGCACCAAGCCAACTGGTCCAACCGCCTGATCCTCGGCGACTCGCTTCAGGTGATGAGCTCACTTGCCGATCGTGAGGATCTACGGGGCAGAGTCCAGATGGTTTACATCGACCCCCCCTACGGCATCAAGTTCGGCTCCAACTGGCAAGTGTCGGCACGCAGGCGAGATGTCAAGGACGGCAGAATCCAAGATGCCGCGCGCGAGGCGGAGCAGATCAAGGCATTTCGAGACACTTGGGAACTCGGTATCCACTCATACCTGTCCTACCTGCGGGACCGCTTGTTCGCCGCTCATGAACTCCTGAACAGGTCTGGCTCTTGCTTTGTCCAGATCGGAGACGAAAACGTCCACCTCGTCCGGAGCCTGATGGACGAGGTGTTCGGCAAGGAGAACCTGGTGAGCCAGATTTCCTTCGACAAGACCACCTCCTCGTCTATGGACTACCTGGACGGAGTCAGCGACTACATCCTCTGGTACGCGAAAGAGTACGAATCGCTGAAGTTCCGTCCGCTCTTCAGCCTCAAACCTGAGCGGACGATGCGCTTCCTGGAACTGGCTGATGGAACTCGGCGGCCAGCAACGCAGGCTGAGAGAGCTGGTTCGGTTTCGCCGCCGGAGGGAGCTCGATGGTACGAGGTGGGAGACCTCACCAGCCAAACGGACTCGTCTCAGGCGAGGTACACAGTTCGCTTCGACGGTCAAGACTTCCCTCCCGGCAAACGCAACTGGGCGACGCCTCTCCCTGGCATGACCCGAGCAATCGCTGCCCGAAGGGTTGAGCGCCGCGCTGCGAGCATTGGCTTCGTTCGGTTCGCCGACGACTTCCCGGCCGTTCCGCTTCGGAACAACTGGACCGACACGGGAACTGGCTCGTTCACAGATGACAAGGTCTACGTCGTTCAGACGGGGACCAAGATCGTTCAGCGGTGTCTCCTCATGTGCACAGACCCCGGCGATCTGGTTCTCGACCCGACCTGTGGTAGCGGCACGACAGCGTATGTGGCCGAGCAGTGGGGACGCCGGTGGGTGACCATCGACACGTCGCGGGTCGCCTTGGCGCTCACGCGTCAACGTCTGATGGGTGCGAGGTTCCCGTATTACCTGCTCGCCGACTCGGGCAGCGGTAGGGCCAAGGAACGGGAGGTGAGCCGGAGACTCCTTCCGCCTGCGCCGACCTCCAACGACATTAGGCACGGGTTCGTCTATGAGCGCATCCAGCACGTCACCCTCAAGTCGATAGCAGCCAACCCAGAGATCATCGACGGAATGACGCCAGCGCAGATCGACCAGGCGATCCGGAAGTACGCCGAGGTCGAGGTGCTCTATGACCGCCCCTACGAGGACAAGGAGATCGTCCGCGTTGCTGGGCCGTTCACGGTGGAGAGTCTTTCGCCACACCGATCCCTTGCCTTTGCAGGCGGCGACGAGCCACAGCCGGTGTCAGAGCGCGTCGCGGCCATCGACGGCGAAGGGCCGACCTTCGAGCAGACGATTCTCGAGAATCTGCGCAAGGCCGGCGTCCAGAACGGTCGTACGAGTGAACGCATCTCGTTCCGCGCTCTCGACCCGCACGCTGGCACCTACATCCAGGCGATAGGGGAACGCATCGGAGGAGACGCGCCCCTGCGCATCGCCATCTCGATCGGCCCTCAGTACGGCATCGTCTCGCCTGGCTACATCAAGGATGCGGCACGAGAGGCGATTCGTGCAGGCGATGTCGACCTGCTGTGCGTCCTCGGCTTTGCCTTCGACCCGCAGGCTCTTGGCGTCCACCTGGAGAACTGCGTGACTGTCGAGACAGGTGACGCCGGATTCGCCGAGGTGGCTGGGGAACGGCAGTTGGGCAAGGTGAAGGTGCTCCTCGTCCGCATGAATGTCGACCTGCTGATGGGCGAGGATCTCAAGAAGACTGGTGCCGGCAATCTGTTCACGGTGTTTGGGGAACCAGATCTGAAGCTCACCGAGACAGCCGATGATCGGCTGGTCGTGGAGTTGCAGGGCGTCGACGTCTACGACCCGACCAGCGGCGAGATTCGTTCCCGAGGCGCCGACCAGATCGCCCTCTGGATGATCGATACGAACTACAACGATGAGTCGTTCTTTGTACGTCACTGTTACTTCACTGGTGGCAACGACCCCTACAAACGTCTGAAGATGGCCCTCAAAGCTGAGATCGATGAGGACGCTTGGGCGTCGCTGTACTCGACAGTCTCCCGCCCCTTCCCGAAGCCGGACACAGGCAAGATTGCAGTCAAGGTCATCAACGACTACGGCGACGAAGTCATGAAGGTCTTCGACTTGGGCTGACTGAGGCGGCCTTGGCACTTTCGGCGCTTCCGCGAGTACCTGTCAGCGTTGGCCAATAGAGTGCGAGCCATGTCAACCGCCCCGGCCGCGGGCTCGACGTCGAGTCCCACACAACGCTTGATTCTTGGCTCCCTTCGCAAGGACGGGGCAGCTGACCTCGCTGACCAGGACACCGTCCAGGCGTTCCTGGCTGCCGTGCTCCAGAGCGAACATCTGAACCTCCTCGTCGGGAACGGCCTGACGACCGCACTGACCCTCGCAGCCGGTGTCAAGCCCCCAACGATGTCGGGGGTGGTCTCCACAGGTGAGAGTGATCTAGACGATGCGCTCGAAGCTCAGGCTCTGCGGTCAGCAACCGCGAGTGGTCGGGGGGCGGGCAACGTCGAGGACCGGCTACGTGTGGCGCTTGCGTCGGTACCAGGGCTCAGACTGAGCGATGCCGCCCTTGGGCAGAAACTGGCGGAAGCGATCGACGCATCCCTAGCTCAGCTACACCAGAGCATCGTGGAAGCCGAAAAGGCGATTGCCGCATCTGCCGCAGCTCGCCGGCTGGTCACGCTGTTCCTGCGCTCCTTCGCCGGACGCGTCCCGACCAGGGACCGCCTCCACGTCTTCACCACCAATTACGACCGGGCCGTTGAGTGGGGAGCCGAGCAGGCGGGCCTGCGGGTTCTTGACCGGTTTGTAGGGACGCTCAGTCCGATCTTCCGCTCGTCCAGACTGGAGACTGACTATCACTACTCACCGCCCGGAACGGTGCGGGAACCTCGTCATCTTGACGGGGTGGTCCGCCTGACGAAGCTCCACGGCTCCCTTGACTGGCGGTGGTCTGGCGAAGACGTGCTGCGTGCGCCTTCCCCGCTGGGCGAGGCAAGCGCCAAGGATCCGTCGGAGGTCCTGATCTATCCAAATGCCGCCAAGGATCGGGAGACGTCCGACTACCCGTACGCCGACCTGTTCCGCGACTACTCGGCCGCGTTGTGCCGGCCGAATGCTTCGCTGGTCACGTACGGCTACGGTTTCGGCGACGACCACATCAATCGTGTGGTCCGGGACATGCTGACAATCCCAAGCACTCACGTGGTGGTGATTTCCTACGACGACCAGACCGGCCTTGTCGAGAAGTTCCTTGCGGATCACGAGCCTTCAGGTCAGGTCAGTCTGCTGTTGGGCCCCGGCTATTCAGATCTGAAGGCTCTTGTTGAGTCTTGGCTTCCTTGGCCCGCTTCTGATGCGCTCGCACGTGCGCAGGTCGAGAACCTGCGGGCAACTGCCCCACCGGCAGCACCGACGAGTTCGGGGTCGGCGCCGTGATTGCTCGCGCATGGGAGGACGATGCGCGCATCGTCGGTCAGGTGGTTGAGGTCGGCCCGTCGGTTCTGACGGTCCTGATCAACCGAGAGGCGCCCCATGGGACGGCATTCGCTCCGGACAGCCTCAGCCAGTTTCCTCGGATCAACGGGATCGTCGTCGTGCCGACCGAGATGGGAGCAGTTCTCGCTCTGGTCGTGTGGGTGGGCGTGAGCGATGATCCGACTCGCTTCAAAGACCTGACGGACCACGTCGGGCTCCCGACGCCAAGGCGGGTCCTGAAGGCGATGCCGCTGGGCCTCGTGCGTCGAGTTCTCGGCAAGGACGGTTCGCTGAAGACCCAGCTCGACCGCGGGGTGCTTTCGTTCCCGACGGTCGGCGACCCTGTCAGGCTGCCAACGGCTGACGAATCCGCGAGCGCCGTTCCAGCGGCCACCGGGTCCGACGCCATTCCCCTTGGCGTCGCCCCGCTCGCTGGCAACACCGCAGTGACTGTGAGCGGGGCGAGACTGTTCGGGCGGCACCTTGCCGTTCTCGGAAACACTGGGAGCGGAAAGTCCTGCTCCGTCACGCACCTCGTCCGCGCTGGCGCACGTACCGTGAACCCGGAGTACGGCACCTACCGGGCCGTGGTGCTGGACCTCAACGGCGAGTATGGACATGCCTTCGATGGGCTGCCGGTCTCGATCGCGGTGACGCGCCTCTCTGTCGGCCCGGCGCAGTCCTACCCTGGCTCGACTCAACTGAGAGTGCCGTTCTGGTTGTGGAACTACCGTGAGTGGGCCGCCTTCTGCGACGCGAGCGGCAAGAGCCAGGCGCCAGTTCTTCGACAGGCGTTGCACCTCCTGCGCTCCAGTTCAAGTCGCATCGTGCCTCGTGCGGCTGTCCAGATCATTGCTGCGAGGCGTGTGCTTCTGGCGTCGCGCGTCGGAACAGACGCCACTGTCCTCAAGCAGCTGCTGTTCGTCCTCGACAACGCCCGTGAAGCGTGCAAGGCGCTCGATCCTGCGGTCAACGCCGCCGTCGCCACGCTCGAGTCCAGCCTGGGCCGGATCCTTGGTGCGCGGCTGAACCCGCCGGGGAGCCAGTACGCGTTCAAATTCGACGTTCGTCCGCTCTCGCCTGCTGAGGAGCAGGAGATTCTCCTCGCCATGAGCGACTCGCTTCGCGAGCTGAGTATCCCGGTCGGTGAGGGCGACACCTCAAGCGTTGACACCCCAACTCCATTCGATGCGCGCGACCTTGTCGAGATTATGAACCCCATCGCTGCGGGGATGAGTGGCGGTGATGTTCAGGGCTGGATTGCCCCAATGCAGGACCGGCTCTCGATTGCCATGAACGACGCTCGGCTGACTGATGTCTGTGGGTTCCTGCCAGGTGAGAGCCTGGAAGGCTGGCTCGCGGCCATCATGGGCCCATCGGCCTCAAGTCAGATCACAGTCATCGACCTCAGCCTGATTCCAGCGAACGCCCAGCACGTGATCGCGAGCGTGCTCGGACGGCTGATCCTTGAGGCACATGAACGACACCGTCGTGCGACTAGGCGGAATGCGCCGCCAACGATTCTTGTCGTCGAGGAGGCACACAGTCTTGTCCGACGACGGGGAGAGTCGGGGGTGGATGAGGCTGGAGTGCAAATGGCGGAGCTGTGTCGGGAGACCTATGAACGGATTGCACGTGAGGGTCGTAAGTTCGGGCTCTCGCTGGTCGTATCGTCACAAAGGCCGAGCGAGTTGTCTGAGACGCTGCTGTCTCAGTGCAACAGCTTCTTGGTGCATCGACTCGTGAACCCGAGAGACCAGGACGCAGTGAAGCGCATGGTTCCAGACTCGGTCGGGGCACTCCTCAGTGAGGTGTCATCGCTGCCAGCGCAGGTTGCCATCTGCATAGGTGCCGCCTCGCCGATTCCCACCTTGGTGCGGATGGAGACCGTGCCACCGGAGTACAGGCCAGACTCGAGCGACCCAGAGTACGTCGCCGCTTGGGCGTCCGGCATGGAGCTGGACATCCCGGCCCTTGTGGCCGGCTGGGTGGTGCCACCTGCCCTCGGACAGTCGAGTGCCTCGGTCAGTCCGCCGAGTCCCGGTTGGGATGAAGCGGTGGAGACGTCCGATGACTACGAGCCCGACCCGGAGGAAATGTATGCGGAAGTGCGCGACGAGTATGAGCCTGACGATGACGAGGAGCGGTGGGGACCCGATCCTGAGCGTCCGCCGTTCTAGCGGCGCTCCTACGGCAAACTGCCAACGGCAGTCCGCGCCTGAGTGAAGGATGCTGTCATGCCCTTGTACACGGAGGCCCAACGGCTCGCGATCGATAGCGTCGATAGGCACCTTCAGATCATTGCGTGCGCCGGGTCGGGCAAGACGCAGGTCATCTCCCAGCGGATTGCCGGGATCCTCGGTCAAGAGGGCGTCACCCCGGCAAACGTCATCGCGTTCACATTCACCGAACGGGCGGCCGCCGAGCTGAAGGACCGAGTGTTGTCAATCCTCGAGGACGAGGGCTTGGGGACGCTCGGCCTGGCCGAGATGTTCGTGGGCACGATGCACGGCTATGCGCTTGATCTGCTGCAGCGGCTGGTTCCGGAGACCTTCAAGTTCTCCGTTCTCACCGAGATCACATCGCGGCTGCTGGTGGATCGCAACTCGGTTAAGTCGGGTCTCACGGTGTGCCCCACCAACTCACGCGGCACCCCGCATCTTCGCCGATTCCTGCACTCGAAGCTCTTCCTCCAGGCGATGAGCGTGCTGCGGGAAGACACCGTCAACCTGAACGCTGTGCCGGACGGGGTCATCGCCTCGTTCCGGAGCTACATGAAGCTCATCTACGGCCACGCATCCTTCGACTTCACCGAGATGATCAACCTAGCGGTGCAGCTCCTCGAGGCCGATCCAGATGAGGATCCCGCCGCCGGCGTCGTGCAGGAACACATCCGCGAGTCCATCAGGTACGTCGTTGTGGACGAGTACCAGGACGTGAACCCGCTGCAGGAGAGGCTGATCCGAGGGCTCACGAGGTTCGGCGCGAACCTCTGCGTTGTCGGGGATGACGACCAGACCATCTACCAGTGGCGCGGCAGCGAGGTGACCAACATCCTCACTTTCACCGACCGCTACGAGGGCGTCCGTTCCGTCACCCTCGACGACAATTTCCGCTCCAGCGAAGGCGTCGTTGAGGTTGGGCGCTCGGTTGCGGAGCGGATCCCCGCAACCCATAGGCTGCCCAAGACGATGGTTCGTGCAGGGCATCAGACGTGGGAGCGTGGCGACCTGATCGCGTCTGACTTCGTAGACGCAGACTCGGAGGCCGTGTGGATCTGCGACCGGGTCGAGGCCATGCGTGGGCTGGCCTTCCGAGACACCCCTGACGGTGATCCTCGTGGGCTTTCGTACTCCGACTTCGCGGTCCTGTACCGGTCGGTTGCTCATGATGCCGGCCCGCTCGTCGACGAACTCCGTCGGCGCGAGATCCCATACATCGTCAAGGGGCTCAATCGGCTCTTCGACAGCCCAGAGATCCAGGCCGTCGTCGGTGTCTTCCGCTACATGGCATCACTGATCGACGGGACGACGCTTCACCAGCTGTGGCAGGCCGCGGACCTCCTGCCAACCGGTGGCGACTGGCCTGCTGCGATGGCGGTGCTGGTCGAGGGCCGGGACTTCACGCGAGGGAAGCGGTGGGGTGTGTACAACATCCAGCGCCTCTACCTGGAGTTCCTCGAGGCGCTTGGCTTCCGCGAGGAAACAGTCCCGGGGGACCCGGTTCGCGCCGAACTCGTGTTCTACCAACTCGGCAAGTTCAGCCAGGCAGTCTCCGACTTCGAGCAGATCTACTTCAACACCGACCCCGCACAGAAGTACGACGCCTTCGCGAAGTGGCTGGACTATCAGGCGCCCGACTACTACGCAGAATCCGATGCCGACGTCGGGTACGCGACGCCTGACGCGGTTGTCCTTGCCACCGTGCACCAAGCCAAAGGAATGCAGTGGCCGGCAGTCTTCCTTCCGTGCCTGCGCCGAAACAGGTTCCCGTCCAAGCGCCAGGGCGGCCTGGGGTTGTTCCATGTCATCCCAGACACAGCTATCGCTGACCCCGACCGGTACCGCGGAACCGAGGAGGACGAGACGCGGCTCTTCTACGTGGCCGTGACGCGAGCCCAGAAGTACCTGTTCGTCTCCTTCTCGCCAGGGGAGAACAACCTCTATGCCAACCGCTCAGTGTTCTTCGACCACTGCACCCGCCAGCAATGGTTCTCCACCCGCGACCTCGGCGTGGCGGCCGATGCCCCTCGGCTGGAACCCCGAGCACGCCATGAGACCCCGAACGTCACACTGTCATTCTCGGAGCTGAAGTACCTGTTCGAGTGCCCGTACGAGTTCAAGCTGCGGTTCCTGTACGGCTTCAACCCGCCCATCCACGAGGCGCTCGGCTTCGGCAAAGGTCTCCACGATGCACTGTCCGAGGTGCACAAGCGGGCCATCGCAGGCGACATCCTGGCCGCAGACGCTGCGGCAGAACTCGTGGGCCGCCACCTCTACACGCCGTTCGCGTACCCGGAACTCCGGGACACGCTTCAGAAGGCTGCGATCAAGTCGGTAGAGAGATATCTGACCGAGCACGCAGACGACCTGGAACAGACGGTGCACAGCGAGAAGCAGATCCAGGTGCACATCGCCCCCGGCATCACGGTCGACGGCCGAATCGACCTCGTTCGGCGTCTCGACACCAACGAGCTGTCGATTGTCGACTTCAAGTCCACCGCTCGCGCTCAAGCCGAGGAAGTGACGCGCGACCAGCTGCACGTGTACGCGGTCGGGTACGAAGAGCTGACGGGCGAGCGCGCAGACCTCGTTGAGGTGCTGAACCTGGACGAAGAGGGCAAGACGATCCGCGAGGAAGTTGAGGAGTCGCTCCTGGACGGAGTGCGGGCGCGGATTCGTGACGCAGGCGATGCGCTGCGGTCGAACGATCTCCCGCGACACGCATCATGGTGCGCCGCGTGCGACAAGTGCGACCTCGCCGAACTGTGTCGGGTTGTTCCGGACGAAGCGCGGAAGGCTCGGAGGGCGTCCGTCGGCCGGTAGCTCGGATCGCGCCCTACGCTTCGGCGAGACCCTCAACCGCGACCTGCGCCCAGCCCTTGTCGAAGCTGAAGTGGCTGGCCTGCGCGATCGGATCGTGGATTCGGATGATTCGCGCATCCGGCTCGCCCGCTCGCTCGACGATGTACAGCCAGAACTGAGTGCCGTACTTCTGGGCAGCTTCGAACTGCGTACTCGAGATCGCGGCTGGTCGCTCGTCGAAGGAGACCCGTAGGGCTTTCACCTCGACCACCCGCAGCAGGTTCCCGGCTCGGTCGCGCTCTTCAAGGTCGTATCCTGGATTCCCAGGCGGCATCCGCACGAGGTCTGGCTCCTGACTCAGTATCAGGTCAATCGCAGCGTCCTCAAGGGCCATTCGCTCTTCGTATGTGGCGGAATCAGCGTCAGCATCGACGTCGTCATGCCACACCCCAACGAAGGAGTGGAACGCCGTGCGTGTTCCGCGGGCTCGGTTGCGCTGTTCGCGCCTTCCTCCCGATCCACCGCCAACCGGGGTTGAGGAGTGCTCGTGTCCGACGGGCTCCATGGTGGCCTCGCCCTCGGTGTCCCAATGGAGCAGGTCGCGCGTGCCAAGACTGGTTGATGAGCTGGCTTCCGAGGAGTCCACGTCAGAGTCACCGTCGCTGTTGCTCTCATCCCCGTCCTGATCGCCAGCCGTCGTGGGGTCTGGCTGGATGGGCTCAACTGGCGCTGCGTCGGCCTCGGCGAGTTCCGTCTCGGGCTCGTCCGGAAGGAGCTGCCTGAGGTCGTCAAGGGTTCGGATCCCCCGGAGCTTGAGTAGGTCGAGCATCTCGGGCTCGAAGCCTGCCTGTACGGCGAGTTCGTCGATGATGGGCGGCTTGAACCGGATCTTGCTCTGCAGGAACGGGTGTTCCCGCCAGCCGGTCGCCTCGAACTCCACCGAGTCTGGAACGTGCAGTCCTCCGTCGGAGAACACCCAGAGCCTGTCAGTGAGCTGTCCGAGGAACCGCGGGGCGAAGTCTGTGGAGTAGTTGCCGTAGTAGCTCCACCTGTAGGTTGCGCTGAACACGCCTTGACTGCGGTTGTGCTCCAGGTCTCGGAGCGCCTCCCACAGCAGCGCCGAGCGTTCGCTCTGTTCCTCGACGTCCAGGGTCGGAAGAAGGTCCAGAAGGCCGTCAAGACCAGCGATGTCCCAGTCGACAACAACATCCTTCGCAGTTGACGATCTTGGCATTCCGCTGAGATCACTTAGGGCCGACATCTCGTCTCGCGAGAGCATGTTCCGCCGCTCAATGGGGCGGAGATAGTCCAGCGCTCCCGCCTCCCGGACGATTTTGCGAACCTCTTCGCCGGCGAGTGCCTCGATCGAGTCGTCGAGAACGAGGACGTTGGTGACACCGGCGAGCAAGGTGCGAATTCGCTGAGTCGGCAGATACACCTGACCCGGTTGGGCGAAGTAGTTCTTGTCGGTGCCGAGATCGATTGCTCTGACGAAGTACGAAGTACCCAGAGCCTCAATTAGCCTCGCGCGCCGGGACGTCGAGTCAGATGAGGCGGCGTGGCAGATCCGCCGCAGGTCCTCCTCGTAGTCAGTGGCGTCGATGGCCCTAGGTCGGTACTTGGGCAGGACGTGGCGGATCACGTCTTCGACGGGATCCGGCTCGGTGAGGCCCAGCTTCTCTTGGACGAAGCGCCGGGAAGCTTCCGTGAGCACGACTTCGCGCTTCACAAGTGGGAACCCTGTGATCGTGGAGTCATCTCCTAGTAGGTAGGCGGCCGGCTCGCCGTTGATGACCGCCGGCACCTGGCTGCCGTCGGCCAGCCGAACCAGGGGTCGCGATTCGAGGCGAGTCCGCCCGAGCGAGAGTCCGACTAGGAACTCATACAGCGCCCGCACCCAGTCGTCGTCCTGCTCCTCGAGGAACTCACGCGTGAGGCGAGGGATGAGGAACTCCGGGGTCAGGGCGCGAACATCCGCGGCTCTGGTCAAGTAGTTGTAGAGGTCCGCCGTTCGGTCTTCCGTAATGCCTTCGCTGAGCCACGCGGACTCGCTTCCCAGCAGCTGGGAGAGCTGGTCTCGGCTGAGCAGCGCTCGGAGGTCACGCGTGCCGATGACCGCTCCTTCTGCCGCAACAAAGCCTCCGTCGTATGTGGGTAGGAGGGGCTCGGATCGGATCGCGTCGAGTACCGCCTGGTACAACGGCGCGAAGAGCCTGCCTCCCTCGCCCTCGTAGGCATCCGAGCGGATGGGCAAGCACTGAAGCACGGCAGGCGTCAGTCTTCCTGCGTCTCGGAGCCAACGCAGGGCATCGACGATGACGGTGGCCGTTTGGGCGACGAGTGCGTGGTTCCACGGGTCGGCGCGCTTCACGTTGTCCCGGCTCGGGGTGGTCTCGTAGGGACCCTGAATCGCCACACCGCAGTGCGTGTCGACGGCCGTGGGGAAGAAGACGGACAGCCTGGACTGCGACCGCTGGCGGATCTGCCAATCGGCTGCGCGATCTGACCTGTCGACAGCGAACGCGACCTCGACAAAGAGCTCCTTCTCGGATCCTCCAGCACGCCGGCGGAATAGCAGCCATTCCTCGTCGGTGTCACCGGGCCGTTCGGAGTCCTGCCCGATGATGGTGACGATTGACGCGAAGTCGTCGAGATGGTCCTCGTCTCGAAGGAAGTCGCCAGAGTGTGTGCCGCCGGCATCCCAGCTGATCTCTTTGATTCGGCGGAGGAACAGCAACGCGGACGATCCCAAGTCCTTGAGTGCCGCAAGGATCTCGTCGCCTGCCCCCGGAACGTCGGATCGGAAGGGCAGGCAAATCGAGGTCTCGCGGGGCGCGAGCGCTGCCGGCTCGCATGCGTGGGGGAGTACGTAATCCTCGATGGCAAAGGCCTCGTCGCCCGAACGGATCTCCGGTCTCTCCGTGTAGGCGTACACGGACTTGAACCCAATCCCAAACTTGCCGATCTCCTGGGAGTCCTTAGTCGACTGGCCGATGCCGCAGACACCGCGGACGTCAAGCTCCGTGAACTCAACGCCGAAATGCCGGACATCGAGGCTCGTAGGCTCCAAGTTGAACCGAACACTGGCCTGAGGGGGGTTGTCCTCGCGGCGCGTATAGGCATCCTCCGCGTTCTGAAGGAGTTCGAACAGGAAATGCGTGCGGTCGTCGTACCGGTCGCGGAGGAGCATGTCGCCATACACCCCGACATCCGTGCCGTATCGGCGAAGGTTGTCGACGCGTATCGCCTCGTAGTCCGACGTCATGGCTGCTCCTCCGTTGAGCACCTTCTGCTGTGGATGTGACGCTAGTCCGACACCGCGTCCGGGGGTGTGGGTTGGGTCTGGATGACCCTGCCAACTCCCTCGCAGTCAGACTCGGCAAGGGTCGTGAGGATCAGCTCCGTTACTTGGCGGCGCTTCTTCTGGGATGAGGCCGAGTGCTGGAGGCCGACTCGACGCCGAATGATGTCACGTGCCGGCCCACCCTGGGCCATGCTGCTCGCAGTCGGCTTGTTGGCCATCTCGGCGTAGAGGGTCTCGCTGCTCAGGAGAGCGGGGTGATCGTCGTAGGAGAGGATCCACCGGAGTGACGTTCCCGTGGCAAGGTAGGCCGCGAGTTCCTCGTGCTCGGTAAGGCCCTCCCACCGGTCGGGGTTGTCAAAGCGTTTCGAGAACCCCGTCTTGTACAGGCGAGCTGACTTCTCGACGTACGGCGGATCCAGGTACACGATCGCTTGATCCATTTCGAGCTGGCCGGAGGTCGCTCGAAACGAATCCTGCCACCGTGCATGGCGAGGGGTTGCGAGCTTGCCTGTGCTGTGGAGGTGAGCGACCCACAGAATCCGGTGGGCAAGGGAATCCGGGTTGAACCGGCAGCCGATCTTGTACTCAGACGTCTGTGCGCGTCCTCCGATCGGGCCGGCGTTGCCATGAAGGATCCCGGAGAAAGTCGTGCGATTGAGGAAGAGGCACTTCATCGCCCGCTGGCGCTGAACAGTGGCGACGTCGTCGCCGGGTGACGGTTCCCAGGCGTGCCAATAGTCCCATCGGTCGACGGCAGTCTGCCCACCACCCGCCACATACGTGCCGACCTCGTCGTTCATCGCCTCGATGAGTCCGGCGGGGTTCGTAGCAGCCTCTATCCAGAACGACGCAACCAGGGGGTCGCCGTCGGCAATCATCGCGTGGTCGACCACTCCGTCAGTCAGAAGCCGGAGTGTGGTCGCAGCGCCGCCGGCGAACGGCTCGACGAGGGTGAGCGGTCGTTTCAGGCGTCCGCCATCAATGGCGCTCGCGATCATGCGGGCGATCATCGGCGTGAGCTTGGCCTTGGCCCCCGGGTACCGAAGTGGCGACAGATACCGCACGGGTGCCGTCGGATCCAGGGTGACCAGCGACAGCTGCGGAACGGACTCACGAGTGACCTCGTGCGCTGTGTTCAGCACGCTGGCTTACCTCTCTCTGTGCTCCTGGGAAAGCCCTAGCCTTTCGCGCGCCACCAAGCGCAGGACATCGGTGCCAACACCAATGGGGAAGGCTGCGCGACCGTGCGCGGCCGCCACCGGAATGATCCCATCCAGATACATGGAGGAGCCAGTCCGGTCGATCACATCGAGGATCGCAGGAAGCGTCGGATATCCCTCAGGCCCCGGCTGGCCCCCATTGGAGTCGTATGCGGTCCCTGTGACTGGAGGCACGGTGATCACGACTACGCGACCATCCTTGCTGCGGTACATGAACTTTCGTCCCCAGTAGGTCTCCTTGCCGAAGTTCGTAGGGTCCTGGGTGCCCACAAGGCGCTTGAGGACCTCCTCACCGCAGACAACAAGTTCGCCGGGTTGAACGAGGTCGTGCTTGGCGAGCTGGCGCGCGTAGTCGACAAACGTGCCTGACTTCTCGACCCCACAGATGTACGGCCCGGTGCCGGGCGTCTGGGTGGTCATCGAGCGGAAGAAGAACTCGGCTCGGGCGCGGAGCTTGGCGGGCTCGCCGTACATCGCGAGAGGGCCATCCTGGATGAACAGGACGCGCGGCAGCAGCGCGGTGCGCGACTGCTCCCACAGGAGCGTGGTCAGACCGACGAGAACCAGTAGCTCGATCACGGACCGGAGGCGGCCCAGCGAGGTCTCGTTGGTTCCGTCCTCCTGGACTCCTTCGTGGATGCGCAGGGTGTCGGTGGGGAATAGGTCAGTGCCGCAGAGCGGGCAGGCGGTCCCGTCGAACTCAACCTCGACGCCTTCCACGCGGCACCCGGGGCAGTTGACAGGGACGGACCTCGCAGGGGACGTTGGCGCGCCATGGAGCCGGAAGAGCAGGCTCATCAGGGTCTGCTCGAAGCCGTTCACAGCGACCTTCTTCTTGCGGAAGATCTGATCCATCAGAACGCGCCAGGACATCTTGATGTCGATGCCATCACTCGCGTATGCGCCGGCGACAGGCATGTCGATCGTGACAAGTTCGGCGTTGACGGCCTGTTCGATGGCAATTGGGTCAACGAACCGCTCTGCGCGCTGGGTGGACATGACTGCCAAGTCGACGTAGGCAGCCGCAGCCTGGGCGAAGCCGTACAGCACGGTGGGCATCCCGTCGCGCACCTGCTGGGTGACGTGCGAACCGTCCACCGCGATCGCCGCGTCGAGAACGGCCGCTGCGTTCGCACCAGGGAGTGACGACCTGGAAACGACCACATCGCGCACCCAGTCCGCGTCGCTCAGCGCATCCGCCGGGACGAAGAACTCCGCGCGGTCCGCCATGGCCTGGATGGCGGCCGCGCTGTGGCCGAGCCTCGAGGCCCGTTCGAAGCTCTGGCCGTTGAACGATTGGTACGGCATCAGCCGACCCCACGGTCTCCGGCAGCCAAGCGGGCCTCGTCGATGAGCGATGGGCCGTACTTCTCGATCTGAACCGGCACGATGAACGGCGACGACAACGTCTTGAGGCGGACGAAGCCGCGATCCTCGGAGGTCAGAATCGCGTCCGCGAATGAGCCGAAGTCGTAGAACTTGCCGAGCTCGTTCAGTTCCTGACGGTTGTTGAGGTGCGAAACGACCCAGTTGGCCGTGTTCGCCTTCACCTGATGGGCGACGCCGGTGACCTCCTGAGTGGCGTAGATCATGCCGATCTTGAGCTTCGCGGCCTCCTTGGCAAGTCGGACCCACACATCTGCATCGTCGTTGTACCGCTTGGTCGTGAACAGATTGTGGGCCTCCTCCAGCATCACCTGGATCGCTGGCGGCTCCTCTCCGGAAGTGAACACATCCGTCTGACGCTTCAGGAGGTGCACGGTGATCGTCTCGGAGAGAGTCTGGACCACCTTCTCGTTGCCGATGTGCAGGTCGACGATCACGACGCGACCAGCAACGAGTTCGTTGTAGATGTCCTGAGCAACATCGCTTCCGACGTCTGGGTCGTGGAACGCACGGAGTGGGATCAAGTTGCGGAAGCCCCGCACGCGGCCGCCTGCCGTCGATTGACCCGTTGCCATCGGGGCGGCGGACTGCCACCGGATGTCCTCTCCGAAGTGCTTGGCATCCGGGTCGTCCTTGCTTCGCATGGCCTCTATGGCATCCACAACCGCGGTGATGCGGCTCGCCGGAATGGACACATACCCTGGCCCGGCGGCAGCCAATGGATCCGACTTGAGGTGCTCGGCCACCTTCACTGCGAAGGCTTCCTTCATGCTGACCCGTGCGGCAAAGTTCGCCGGAGCCCGGAAGCCGGCCTTCAGCAGCGCTGCGTACAGAGCCAGGCGTCCGCGTGTGGCGTGGTTGGATCCGCTGTACTCGCCGCGGTGGTCCGAGAAGTCGGTCGAAGCGAAGTCGGACACATATCCGGATGCGCCCTCCGCGCCGAGGTGATCTGCAATGAGTCCTTGAACGGTGCCGATCTGGTCGATATCAAAGAAGTTCACGGCGAGCGGGCGGACGTGGGACATGGAACCGTCCGCACCGAACTTGAAGATCCGTACGTGTTCCTCGCCGAGTGCGGCGATCGCGCTCTTGTCCTGGACGTTGTCGTTGGCATACTCGCCCTGGGGGTCAAAGATCAGCTGGCCGATGGGCCCCTTTTCGGCCTTCAGCCGGCGCTGCGACGCGATGAAGGTCCGGGCGATGATGATCTTCGCCGTGTTCGACTTGCCCGTACGGGTCATGCCCAGCAACGCAGTCTTGTGGCCGATGAAGTCCTGAATGCGCACCGTGACGTTCGAGTTGCTCTGATTCGCCGCTTCTGCGCGGCGTCGCGTGGCGGAGTACCGGACTGCCCCGATCGTGACCAGATCACTCACTTCCCCATCGGGTCGCAGGTAGCTCGCGATCTCAGAGAGCCCTTCGCCGATCGGCTTGAGTACTCGGTAGGTGCTCGTCGCGTAGAAGTTGTCGACGTCGGGCTCGAAGATGAGCTGCCGGGTTCCGTCGACAGCCGACTCGTAGAAGGTGCCAAGGACCTTGCAGCGCAAACCCGTGAACGATGCCCTGTTCTTGGTGAAGGGATCCATCTCGTAGTCGAGTACCACTGACGGCGAGGCGTTCTCCGTGCGGCTAAGCGCGGTTCGCAAGGCTTCTTCTCGCACAGCGTGCAGGTCGCTCTCGAGCGCGAGCGGCGCAGTTCCCTCGACCCGCAGCAGGAGCACCTCGTCGTCGTCACCAGGGTTGTTCGCGTCATGTGCCGTTGCGATGAGGAACGAGTACTGCGGGATCCCGCCGGCGTCGAACTTCCACTTGTCGTGCGTCAGCACGATGGCCTCGTGGTAGTCGATTCTCTGGACTGCTCCGACACGGATCGCTCGACCGTCCGCGAGCAGCATCGTCTGCAGCAGCGCGCCCACACCCACACCTGGCAGGAAGTTCACTGTTTCCCCTTGAGTTGTCGACACATCAGGACCCCGTCGATCCTGGGACAGTCTTGAACCTATCGACGCCTACTGACACCTCCGCGCAGCGCGCCGGTCCGCGAGCCAGATCGATTGTCCCTGGATCGCGTCGCACTGCCCTCGCGACTCGACAGGCGCCCCGCCGGCGACCGGCCGATCACGCCGTGGTGTTGCCCCGGCGAACGACCCAAGAGGCTAGCTGGAGGCCATCTCAGACAACCTGCGCGCGATCTCCGCGTCCCGCCCGGCGGCGGCGTGTTGATAGATCAGGGCGGCCTTGACGTCGGAGTGGCCGAGCCGGTTCATCAGTTCGGCCACAACCTGTCCTGAGGCCGGCCAGCCATGCGTCAAGAAGCTCGTCGTGGCCGCCTCGCCAAGCTAGCCGCACGGTGGGCTGGATCCTCGTCGCGACGTCGAGGACCCGCCCTGCGCGGTCACTCGTGAAGCAAGCCATGCCTCGACGGCCGAGTCGATTGGAGCCGGCCAGCTCGTGGTCGTAGCCGGTGGTCGCCATGGCGAGCTCGTCGTCCCAGGTCTCGTCGCCGTAGATGCCCTCCGAGGCAGCGCGCAGCACCGTGAGGAGATCGTCGGCGTCCTTCGTTTCGGCGGGCTGACGTCCCGCGAAGGCGATGAGCTTCAGCACGGCGATGAGTTCGAGGGGAGCGACGGGCAGCAGTCTTCCGGACGGCAGCGTGGCGAAATCCGCGTTGGCGGCTGCTTCAGCGCAGCCAAGGACGCTGAGGCTGGACTCATGGATAACGACTTCGCCTTCGTGCTCGAGGTCGCCGAAGGGCACCACGTCGACCTGCTGCCCGAGCAGCCTCCTGCGCTGCCAGGCTCGAGTCGGTTCGCCAATGGTCGCCAGCAGCGCGTCGAAGTCGCCAGCGTCGTGGGCGGCCACTGCGATGTCGACGTCGTTGGTTGCTCGTCGGGGGAGCGTGACTCCTCCGAGGATGAGTGCAAGGTCGCGGGCGGTGGCGCCGATGAGTACCCACGGCCCGGGAGGCCCGAGAGTGTCGACGAGGGCATCCAGCAGCTCGCCGGGAACGGGCAGGTCGCGCTCAGCCAAGGGTGCGAAGGTGCGCATCGTTCCTCCTGATGTTGGCGGCGATATCAAGAGAGCGGGCGTCGCCCTCGCGTAGCAGGTCCCCGTAGATCAGGACTGATGGCACCAGGCCCGGTTGCGGCGTGGGCAGTCCGTCTCCCCAGAAGCGCTCACGCACCTCGACGCGGAACGGAGTGGGGTCGGTCGTCAGGCGCAGCAGAGTCACGGCGGAGCCAAGAGTCGCCGCGTAGACGATGCCGTCCGTGGCGCGAACCTGGTCGTCCAGCACCGCCGCCGCGGCGATTCCGCCGAGGAAGACCTCGCCCCGGCTTTGACCGCGAACCTTGTCCGGCCATCCAACTTCTGCGGCGTACAGCGGTCGGGGCGCTAGTGGACGCACGGCCAGCCGTCGATAGGTGTCTGCCCATGCGTCGAGCAGCCGGCCCGGGCGGGAGAGTCGCCTGTCCAGTAGGAGCCCGGCATCGGTGAGTTGGGCAAGGGTGCTGTGGACGGTGCCGATCGAGGCCCTTGCGGCCGAGGCCAATGAGCGCACCGAGCTGGCCGCCAGTTCCGGGTTGGCCAAGAGCGCGAACACCACCCGGTGGCTGGCTCGGTTGAGCGCCAGGGCACCCGGGGCTCGCTTCGCCTGCGTTTGCCGGCCCGCCAACTTGGCGTGTGTTCCCGTGGGGGCGGGTCTGTCGACGTCAGCGAACAGCACTGTGCGCCCGTCCAGAGACAGATGGGCATTGCCGCGCTCGTCCATGAAGCTGGCGTCTGCGTCGGCGAGGCGGGGGACTGTGGCGTCGTCGAAGCCGCTACTCACTAGCAAGGGCAGCCATCCGGGGTCTTCGTTGGGCGTCTTCGGGCTGCGGCCGACGGGGACGACCCGAACTCGATGCAGCGCCGTGCCATGGCGTAGAACGAGCCGTCGGCCACCGGAAGGCTGCACAGACAAGACGGTGACGTCCTTCATCCCTGCGCGCACCAGACCCTGTTGAACGAGGCGCGCCAACGCTTCACCCTGAGCGTTCAAAAGACTCATTCGTTCAATATAGCTGAACGCCACCGTTTCTTGAACGAGGACGCCCCCGAGAGGCCCGGTCGCATCGAGGTAGGCGTTCGTTATCTCGGTACGGAGCGCCTGGAAGATGTCGCTGCGTCCATCGCCGGCATCATCGTGAGGCTGAGCCAGCGCGTCGGGCGCGGTCCTGTCTTGGTTCTCCACGGTCTGCTCAACCCGCACCAGCGCGGATACGTCCGATCATGCCGTCGAGTCGAGGGCGGGGCGTCGAGGCTGCGGTCGGACAATCCCGACCTCATCGCGTCACTCGTTGAAGCTCCAGGATCAACGCCCGGTCCGGCTGCAACCAGGGCAACCGGACGCCGACGGTCCCCAACGCGCGACCCGAGAGTCGCAGGGGACCGCCGATCACCCAGGGCGGAACGCCCAAGCCGGCGATGCTGGCGTCCAGTCCGGCCTCGGCTGTCAGCCGCCCGCCGGGATCGGCCACCCGCACCTCATAGTGGGTGTCGGGGTCAAGACCCGGGAGGGTCACGCAGCCCAGGTTCGCGACGTCGGC
>CAYUWV010000003.1:0-6757 GCA_964448385.1 uncultured Propionibacteriaceae bacterium
GGCCTCGCTGGCGACCGAGTCGTGGCTCTCGGCGGCCTCCTTCCAGGAGACCACCAAGGTGCTCACGGATGCGGCCATTCACGCCAAGTCCGACTCGCTGGTCGGTCTGAAGGAGAACGTCATTCTCGGCAAGCTGATCCCGGCCGGTACCGGCCTGGAGCGGTATCGCAACATCCGGGTGGAGCCCACCGCGGAGGCCCGAGCTGCCGCCTATGACCTCTCCTACGATCCCTACGACTACGACCTGTCGATCGGCGGGACGTCGATCCCGCTCGACGAGTACGACAGCGGGGACCTGCGCTGAATCCGGTCGGGTCGGCCTCGGGGATACCTCGGGGCCGACCCGACCGGCAAGCGGGGGGTGCATTTTGCCCGATCCGCCCACAACGACTAATCTGGTCCACTGGGTCCGGGTGACCGGACCTTCGTGCGTGCTGACGCCGGGCTCCTCGGGGCCCCGATGGGACGCCCCGCCACCACACCAGTTCTTGCGTTCGGCAGGACGCGCCAGAAGTACGACAACGGAAAGAGATACCAGCCGGTGCCCACTATCCAGCAGTTGGTCCGCAAGGGCCGCGCTGACAAGGTCAGCAAGAGCAAGACGCCCGCGCTCAAGGGCTCTCCCCAGCGTCGCGGCGTGTGCACCCGCGTGTACACGACCACGCCGAAGAAGCCGAACTCCGCTCTGCGGAAGGTTGCGCGCGTCCGGCTCTCCTCCCAAGTTGAGGTGACCGCTTACATCCCGGGCGTCGGGCACAACCTGCAGGAGCACTCGATGGTGCTGGTGCGCGGTGGCCGCGTCAAGGACCTGCCCGGCGTGCGCTACAAGATCATCCGCGGCTCGCTCGACACCCAGGGTGTGAAGAACCGCAAGCAGGCTCGCAGCCGCTACGGCGCGAAGAAGGAGAAGTAATGCCTCGCAAGGGTCCCGCCCCGAAGCGCCCGGTCGTCGTCGACCCGGTCTACGGTTCCCCGCTGGTGTCGCAACTGGTCAGCAAGATCCTGCTGGACGGCAAGAAGACCACTGCCCAGTCCATCGTGTACGACGCGCTGGAGGGCACTCGCGCCAAGACCGGCATCGACCCGGTCCAGACGCTGAAGAAGGCGCTGGACAACATTCGCCCGGCGCTGGAGGTCAAGAGCCGCCGTGTGGGTGGCGCCACGTACCAGGTGCCGATCGAGGTCAAGCCGGCCCGCGCGAACACACTGGCCCTGCGCTGGCTGGTCTCCTTCTCGCGGCAGCGCCGCGAGAAGACCATGACCGAGCGCCTCATGAACGAGCTGCTGGACGCCTCGAACGGTCTGGGTGCTTCGGTGAAGCGTCGCGAGGATACCCACAAGATGGCAGAGGCCAACCGGGCATTCGCGCACTACCGTTGGTGACGAACGACACCATCTGACTCTCCGGTGCAGGGCACGGTTGTCAAACCGTGCCCTGCACTCCTGACAAGCCCTGCACTCCTGACAAGCCCAGTACCACCGCGCATCGAATGGAAGGTTGACCCCTCGTGGCCATTGACTTGAAGACGGATCTGGCCAAGGTTCGCAATATCGGCATCATGGCCCACATCGACGCGGGCAAGACGACCACCACCGAGCGCATCCTGTTCTACACCGGCATCAACTACAAGATCGGTGAGGTGCACGACGGCGCCGCGACGATGGACTGGATGGAGCAGGAGCAGGAGCGGGGCATCACGATCACCTCGGCTGCCACCACCTGCTTCTGGAAGGACAACCAGATCAACATCATCGACACGCCCGGGCACGTCGACTTCACGGTCGAGGTGGAACGGTCGCTGCGCGTGCTGGACGGCGCAGTGGCGGTGTTCGATGGCGTTGCGGGCGTGGAGCCCCAGTCTCAGACGGTGTGGCGCCAAGCCACCAAGTACGGCGTGCCGCGCATCTGCTACGTGAACAAACTCGACCGCACCGGCGCATCGTTCGACTACTGCGTGAAGACCATCCGCCAGCGCCTCAACGCCGTCGCGGCTGTGCTGCAACTCCCAGTCGGCGCCGAGTCGAAGTTCTCTGGTGTCATCGACCTGGTCGGCATGCGGGCCCTGATGTGGCGAGGCGAGACTGCGATCGGCGAGGACTATGTGGTCGAGGAGATCCCGGCGGACCTGAAGGTCGCGGCCCTCGAGGCCCGCGACGATCTGATCCACACCCTGGCCGACCACGACGACGAGTTCGCCGAGGCGTGGTTGGAGGCCGAGGAGTCCGGCGAGCCGCTCACCGCGGCGCAACTCAAGGCGGCCATTCGGCGCGCGGTGCTGGCCAACAAGATCACCGCGGTGATCTGTGGCACCTCGTTCAAGAACAAGGGCGTGCAGCCGATGCTGGACGCGGTCATCGACTACCTGCCGTCGCCGTTGGACGTCCCGGCGATCGAGGGCTTCAAGCCGAACCACCCGGAAAAGGTCATCGAGCGTCACCCCAACAATGACGATCCGCTGGCCATGCTGGCGTTCAAGATCGCGGCCGACCCCCACCTGGGCAAGCTCACCTACATCCGGGTGTACTCAGGCGTCCTCAAGGCGGGACAGCAGGTGCTGAACTCCACCAAGGGACGCAAGGAGCGGATCGGCAAGATCTACCAGATGCACGCCAACAAGCGTGAAGAGATCGACTCGATCGGCGCCGGCATGATCGTTGCGGTGATGGGTCTGAAGGACACCACCACCGGCGAGACGCTGTGCGACCCCCAGAACCCGGTGGTGCTGGAATCCATGGACTTCCCGGCACCCGTCATCGAGCAGGCCATCGAGCCCAAGACCAAGTCGGACCAGGAGAAGCTGTCGGCCGCCATCCAGCGCCTCGCCGACGAGGATCCGACGTTCCGGGTCCACACCGATGACGAGACTGGGCAGACCATCATCGCGGGCATGGGCGAGTTGCACCTCGAGATCCTGATCGATCGCATGAAGCGTGAGTTCCGGGTTGAGGCCAACATCGGCAAGCCGCAGGTCGCCTACCGCGAGACCCTGCGCCGCAAGGTGGACAAGGTCGACTACACCCACAAGAAGCAGTCGGGCGGCTCGGGGCAGTACGCCAAGGTCATCGTCGCGTTGGAGCCGAAGCTGCCGGGCACCGGCTACGAGTTCGTCAACGGCGTTACCGGTGGTCGTATCCCCAAGGAGTACATCCCCGCGGTCGACCAGGGCGTCAAGGAGGCCATGGCCTTCGGCCCCTTGGCCGGCTACCCGGTCGAGGACATCAAGGTGACCCTGCTCGACGGCGCCTACCACGACGTGGACTCCTCTGAGCTCGCCTTCAAGATCGCTGGCTCGATGGTGTTCAAGGAGGCCGCCCGCAAGGCCGACCCAGCGCTGCTGGAGCCGCTGATGGCCGTCGAGGTGACCACACCGGAGGACTACCTCGGTACCGTGATCGGCGACATCAACAGCCGTCGCGGTCACGTCCAGTCGATGGACGAGGCCCACGGCAACAAGGTCATCCGGGCGCTGGTGCCGCTGAGCGAGATGTTCGGCTACGTCGGAGACCTGCGTTCCAAGACCTCTGGTCAGGCTTCGTACTCGATGGAGTTCCATTCCTACGGCGAATGCCCCAAGTCGGTGGCCGATGAGATCATCGCGAAGGGGCGCGGCGTCTGAGGTCCGAGTTTGACTCAGTCCCTCAGGTAGAGAAAACTTGGTCGGGCCTGCCCTCACAAGCAGGTCGCGACCATGCAGTCAGTAACCAAACACGCCCCGCGAGCAAGCGCGTGGCGACATCCGAAAAGGAGCCCAAGTGGCAAAGGCCAAGTTCGAGCGGACTAAGCCGCACTGTAACATCGGCACCATCGGGCACATCGACCACGGCAAGACCACGCTGACCGCGGCGATTACGAAGGTGCTCCACGACAAGTACCCCCTGCTGAACGCTGTGTCGGCTTTCGACCAGATCGACAAGGCTCCCGAGGAGCGTCAGCGCGGCATCACGATCTCGATCGCGCACGTCGAGTACCAGACCGAGAAGCGTCACTACGCTCACGTCGACTGCCCTGGTCACGCCGACTACGTCAAGAACATGATCACCGGTGCTGCCCAGATGGACGGCGCGATCCTCGTGGTCGCCGCCACCGACGGCCCGATGCCGCAGACCAAGGAGCACGTGCTGCTCGCCCGCCAGGTGGGCGTGCCGGCCATGGTTGTGGCGCTGAACAAGTGCGACATGGTTGACGACGAGGAGCTCGTCGAGCTCGTCGAGCTCGAGGTCCGCGAGTTGCTCTCGGCCCAGGAGTTTGACGGCGACAACTGCCCGATCGTCCGGGTGGCCGCTTTCCCGGCCATGAACGGCGACCCGAAGTGGTCCGCGAGCATCCTGGAGCTGATGGATGCGGTCGACGAGTACATCCCGCAGCCCGAGCGTGAGACCGACAAGCCGTTCTTGATGCCCATCGAGGACGTCTTCACGATCACCGGCCGCGGCACCGTCGTGACCGGACGCATTGAGCGTGGCATCATTCGCACCGGCGAGACCGTGGACATCATCGGCATCGCCGACAAGAAGCAGTCCAGCACCATCACCGGCGTCGAGATGTTCCGCAAGATCCTCGACGAGGGTCGCGCTGGCGAGAACGTCGGCCTGCTGCTTCGCGGCACCAAGAAGGACGATGTCGAGCGCGGCATGGTCGTCATCAAGCCGGGTTCCACCACCCCGCACACTGACTTCGATGCCAACGTCTACGTGCTGACCAAGGACGAAGGGGGCCGTCACAAGCCGTTCTTCTCCAACTACAGCCCGCAGTTCTACTTCCGCACCACCGACGTGACCGGCGTCGTTCAGCTGCCCGAGGGCACCGACATGGTGATGCCCGGTGACAACACCGACATGACCGTGCACCTGAACAAGCCGATCGCCATGGAGGACGGCCTCAAGTTCGCCATCCGTGAGGGTGGTCGTACCGTCGGCGCCGGCCGCGTGACCAAGATCCTCAAGTGATCTAGGCCCACACCAGCCTGACAGCGCCGGTCCCACCTTCGGGTGGGGCCGGCGCTGTTGTGTACCCTCGGTAGCGATGACCATCCATCGAGAGCACCCCTTCGCCGATCCTGACGGCGCCCGGGATGCCGTTCGTCGGCTACGCGGGCGGTTGGCCAGCGGGGTCACCCTGTGGTGCGCGGGCGAGCAGGCCGGTGGCTGGGCAGGGCTCACGGTGTCGTCGTCGATGGTTGCCAACGGTGTCCCGCCGCGGATCCTGGTGCTGCTGGATCCGCTCAGCGACCTCAGCGACGTCCTCGACCGAACGCGGAAGGCTGCCATCTCGGTGCTCAGCCACGCCCAGCGCGGACTCGCTGAGCAGTTCGCCGGGCAGGCGCCGGCGCCGGGCGGGCGGTTTGCGCAGGCGGTTTTCCATCAGAGTCCCTGGGGGCCGGTGCTGGCGTCAGCCAGCACCTGGGCCGGGGTGCGGGTCGAATCGACCACGGAGGTGGGCTGGTCGAACCTGGTCACCTGCGTGCTGGAGCACGTAGAACCAGGGGACGACACGGACCCGCTGATCCACTTCCGGGGTCGCTACCCGCGGCTTGGGTGAGTCAGAGTTCCGCCCGGATGGGCGGGTTCGCGCCGGCGCGCGAGACGGTGATGGCCGCGCACGCCATGGCACGGTCTGCCGCCGGGGCGATGGCTTCCCACGTGGCCGTGGCCAACCGCTCGCGGGCGTCGGTTCCGCCGAGCAGGCCGGCGTCCAGCAGGCCTGAGATGAACCCGGACATGAAGGAATCGCCAGCACCGACGGTGTCGACGACGTCGACGCGCGCGGCCGGAACCCGATGCAGTTCGCCGCCCACCAAGACCAGGAGTTCGCTGCCACCCCGGGTTGCCGCGCACACCTTCGGGCCTTCGGCCGCCCAGCCGCGCAGCACGTCGGCGATGTCCTGGCCAGGGTAGAGCCAGGCGATGTCCTCGTCCGAGGCCTTCACGACGTCGCTCAGCCGGATCAGGGTCTCGATGATGGGACGCGCCTGCTCCGGGCTCCCCATCAGGGTGGGGCGGGCGTTCGGGTCGTAGGAGACCGTGGAACGCTCCCGGGCCCGACGCACGATGGCCAGCACCGCTTCACCGCCGGGGGAAAGGGTGGCCGCGATCGATCCGGTGTGCACGTGGCTTCCCTCGGGCACCGGGAGGCTCGGGTCGAGCGTCCATTCCAGGTCGAACTCGTAACTGGCCACCCCTGCGGCGTCGAGTGTGGCTTGGGCGGTCGGCGTCCTGCCGGCCGACTGGCTGCCCGGTGTCAGGGCCACCGCCTCGGCAGCCATCAGGTCGGCGATGCGCCTGCCGCGTTGGTCGGTGCCGATGTGGGTGGCCAGTTCGGTCTGGTGTCCCAGTCTGGCCAGACCGATTGCGACGTTGGCCGGGCTACCTCCGACGTGTTCGGCGGTGGGGCCATCCAACGGGATGACGATGTCGATCAGGGCTTCACCGACGACGGTCACTTGGGCGCTCATGGAGTTACCCTAGACGCCGAACGGCCCCAAGTGCGGCCGGTTGCGCAGGTTCTCCGGATCGACAGCCGCGGTGCCCCCTGGATCGAAGGCTCAGACCAGCAGGCGGGTTCACCCGGTCACTAGGCGTACACCGACCCCGTCCGTCGGCGGCTGGCGGTCGGTGCCGGCCACCAACCGCCACGGCTGTCAGCCGGCGAGGATGAGGGCCTTCTTGGCCTCGAACTCGGCGTCCGTGAGGACGCCGGCGGCCTTGAGGTCACCCAGTTGGGTCAGCATGGCCAGCTTGCGGGCCATGAAGTCGTCAC
>CAYUWV010000003.1:6857-36470 GCA_964448385.1 uncultured Propionibacteriaceae bacterium
CTCCCGTGCACCGAACTGGCGACGGCGACGCGTCCTGCGGTCCTGAGAAGTCCCATGTCGTGATCCGTCCTGTCAGTCGTCGTCGGTGGCCGCGAGGGCCTTCTCGAGGTCGTCGAGGCCGATCTGTCCGTCGACGATCACGTGTGAGCCGTTGGCCTCGAACGACCGAATCGTCGGCAACAGGGCGGTGTGTTCCACCAGCAGCACGGCGATCGTCGTTCCGACGTCGATCTCGGCGAGGAGGTCAATGATGTCGTCGTCGTCCAAGAGCCCACTGGAGGCGCCTTCGAAGGCGGCGATGTCGATGCCGATGGCCTCTGGAAGGTCGGCCGCGTCCAACACCTCGGCCTCGTCCTCGGCCGTCCGGTGGATGAACTCAAGGTCGAGGATGCGCACCGCGTGGGCGTCGACCGCAGCGAGCAGGGCTTCCCACGGTTCGGTGGCACCGGAGGTGGGAAGGTCGATGGCGATGATCTCGACCGGGCCGAGATGGTCCTCGAACCACTGTTGCGCGTCTGTCATTGTGGCAGCTTACGCGGTTCGACCCGTGGGTTTGGGGGTCAACCCAGGCGACGCTGGATCGCGGCCCATTCGTCGCGGAGCCCGACCGTCCGGTGGAACAACAGCGGCTGGATGGGATCGTGGGCGAAGTAGCCAAGCCGCTCGAACTGCACCACCTCGCCCGGGGCGGTGGCGGCCAAGGCGGCCTCTGCCTTGGCGTCGCTGAGCAGGGTGCGAGAATTCGGGTTGAGGTCGTCCAGCGGCTCCCCGGTGTCGTCGCCGGGCACGGGCGTGGTGAACAGCCGCTCGTAGAGCGCGACCGTGACGTCGACCGCGTGCCTGGCCGAGACCCAGTGCATCGTCGACTTCACTTTCCTCCCATCCGGGGCATCACCGCCCCGCGTGGCTGGGTCGTACGTGGCGTGGACCGCGACGACCCCGCCGCTGGCGTCCTTGTCAATGGCGGTGGCCCGCACCAGGTAGGCGCCACGCAGCCGCACCTCCCGCCCGATCGAGAGCCGGAAGAACTTCGGTGGGGGCACCTCGGCGAAGTCCTCACTCTCGATGAACAACTCGCCGCTGAAGGCTACGGTGCGGGTTCCGTCGGCGGGGTTCTCGGGGTTGTTGGCGACCTCGAAGTGCTCCGTGACGGCCTCGCCGGCCTCGTCGACGGGCCAGTTGTCGATCACGAGCCGGAGCGGACGGAGCACGGCCATCCGACGCTGCGCGGTGGCGTTGAGGTGGCGGCGGACATAGGACTCCAGCGCTTCGATGCTCTGGCGGCTGTTGGTGCGCGTCGTGCCAATTTCAGAGCAGAAGGCACGGATCGCCGCTGCCGGGTAGCCGCGCCGGCGCAGGCCCCGCAAGGTCGGCATCCGGGGGTCATCCCAGCCGTCGACCACGCCGTCGCCGACGAGCTTGGCCAGCCGACGCTTGCTGGTGATGGTGTGGGTGAGCTCAAGGCGAGCGAACTCGATCTGCTTGGGCGCTTCCGCCGGGAGCGGCAGGTGGGCGAGGTACCAGTCGTACAGCGGCCGATGGGTGTCGAACTCGAGGGTGCAGATGGAGTGGGTGATCCGTTCGATCGCGTCGCTCTGCCCGTGCGCCCAGTCGTAGGTGGGGTAGATGCACCACTCGTCGGCGGTCCGGAAGTGGTGGCGGTGCCGGATCCGGTACATCACCGGATCGCGCAGGGCCATGTTCTCGTGGTTCATGTCGATCTTCGCCCGCAGCACGCGGGAGCCATCGGCGAATTCGCCGGCGCGCATCCGCCTGAACAAATCGAGGTTCTCCTCGACAGTGCGGTTTCGATAGGGGCTGTCGATGCCGGGCTTGCCGAACCCGCCACGCTGGGTCGAGATGGCCTCGATGTCCTGGTCGTCCACGAACGTCAGCCCGCGCTCGGTCAGGTATTCCGCCCAGGCGTAGAGCTGGCCGAAGTAGTCCGAGGCATGCAGCAGTCGGTCGGGCTGGAACCCAAGCCACTCGATGTCGGCCACGATCGAGTCGACGAACTCGCTTTCCTCGGTGTCGGGGTTGGTGTCGTCGAGTCGCAGGTTGCAGCTGCCGCCGAACTCCTCTGCGGTGCCGAAGTCGACCGTGATCGC
The DNA here is from genome assembly GCA_964448385.1 of uncultured Propionibacteriaceae bacterium. Classification (GTDB taxonomy): domain Bacteria; phylum Actinomycetota; class Actinomycetes; order Propionibacteriales; family Propionibacteriaceae; genus Propionicimonas. Next base: position 8,966 of record CAYUWV010000003.1, read on the forward strand.
CTTGGCGTGTCCGATGTGGAGGTAGCCGTTCGGCTCAGGGGGGAAGCGGGTCTGCACCCGTCCGCCATAGGTCCCCAGCTCGTTGTCGCGGCGGACGATGTCCCGGATGAAATCGTTGGCAGCGGGCTGGGTCATGGCCGAAAAAATAGCATGCTGCTGTGGCGGGCGAACCGGCAGCCACCGCTGGTGGCCCGGCTCAGCTGCTGTGGCGACCAGGAGGTACCGGCGGTGGCGTGTGCTCGGTCGACCCTTCGGGTGGCGAAGGGCTGGTTGATCAGGTCGGTGGGCAATGAGCAGTCGATTCTGCTCCGTGAGCGTGCATTAGGCTGATTCGGCCATGAGTCCAAGCCCAGCACGCCTCCGCGTTGCCCCGTCGCCCACGGGCGACCCGCACGTCGGAACCGCCTACATGTCCCTGTTCAACCTGGCTTACGCCCGGGCCACTGGAGGCCAGTTCGTGCTCCGGATCGAGGACACCGATCGCGCCCGCTACGTCGCCGACTCCGAGGCGCAGGTCTACCAAACCCTGCACTGGCTCGGCCTCGACTGGGACGAGGGCCCCGACATCGGCGGGCCGTACGCCCCCTACCGGCAGTCCGAGCGGCTCGACACCTACCTGCCTTTCGTCGAGCGGTTGTTGGCTGAGGGCCACGCGTACCACTGCTGGTGCTCGACCGAGAGGTTGGCCGCGTTGCGCGCCGAACAGCAGGCCGCCAAGTCGCCGGTGACTGGCTACGACCGGCTGTGCCTGGGCAAGACCCGCGAGCAACGCGCCGCGCTACCAGGTTTTTCCGAGACGCCCGTGGTTCGGATGCTGATCCCCGAGGACGTCGAGGTCCAGTTCACCGACCTGATCCGCGGCGAGGTGAGCGCTCCCCGCCCGGACGACCAGGTCATACTGAAGGCGGACGGATTCCCCACGTACCACTTGGCGGTGGTGGTCGACGATCACCTGATGGCCATCACCCACGTGGTGCGAGGCGAGGAATGGATCTCTTCGACCCCCAAACACCTGTTGCTCTACCGCTGGCTCGGGCTGACTCCCCCCGCGTTCGCGCACATGCCGCTGTTGCGCAACACCGACAAGTCGAAGATCTCCAAGCGCAACAACCCCGCCGCGCGGCTCACCTGGTTCCTCGAGCAGGGCTACCTACCCGAGGCGCTGCGCAACTTCCTCCAGTTGCTGGCCTACCCACCGGCCGATGACGAACACGAGGTGGCCAGCTTCGACGACTTCGTCGAGCACTTCTCCTGGGAGAAGGTGAACACGGTTGGACCGATCTTCGATCTGGCCAAGCTCAACTGGCTCAACGGTCACTACCTGCGGGCGTTGTCGACCGATGAACTCACCGAGAGGATCGTCGAGTTCGCCGTCCGTGAGGGACAGTGGCCGGCCGAGCCGGACCCGGCGGCCGTGGACCTGCTGCGGCGGGCCGTGCCGCTCGTCCAGGAGCGGTTGGTGCTGTTGGGTGAGGCCGTGCCGAAGCTGGCCTACCTCTTCGCCCCAGACGCCGACCTGGCGGTCGATGGCGAGGCGTTGGCCCAGGCGGGTGACGACGCCGCAACGGTGGTCGAGGCCGCCATCGCTGCCTTGAGTGAGGTGGGGGAGTGGACCCACGAGGCGATCCAGGCGGCCTTGCGGCGGGCGCTGGTCGAAGGCTTGGGGAAGAAGCCGAAGTTCGCCTTCGGGCCGATCCGGCTGGCGATCACCGGAGCGAAGGTGTCCCCGCCGCTGTTCGAATCGATGGAACTGCTGGGACGGGAGTCCAGTCTGACCAGGCTCAGGGCATTGCTCGGTTCGCTGTGAGCCGGGTCGTCGCGATCTTCGGGGGTCGCAGTGAGATCGGGCTGGCGGTGGCCACCCGGCTGGCACCAGGCGCGACCGTTGTGCTGGCCGCCAGGGCGGGTTCGATGACTGAGGCCGTGTCCGCCTGCCGCGCCGCTGGCGCCGACAGGGTGGAGACCGTCGAGTTCGACGCCGACGACATCGGTGCTCAGGAGGCAGTTGTCGCGGCCATCGAAGCTCAGGTCGGAGCCATAGACGTGGCCGTCCTCGCCTTCGGTGTCCTCGGCGTCCAGTCCGTAGCCGAGCGTGATCCGGTGGCCGCCGCCGCGGTGCTCCACACCGACTTCGTTGCCCAGGCGGCGCTGCTGACCGTGTTGGCCGCGCGGATGCGCGCCAGGGGCACCGGGACCCTCGTCGCCTTCTCGTCGGTCGCTGGGCAGCGGGTCCGGCGGGCCAACTACGTCTACGGCTCTGCCAAGGCCGGGCTGGACGGGTTCGCGTCCGGTCTGGCCGATGCCCTGCATGGCAGCGGCGTGCACGTGGTGATCGCCCGGCCGGGATTCGTGGTCGGCAGGATGACGGCCGGCATGGCGCCGGCGCCGTTCTCAGCCACGCCCGACCAGGTGGCCGACGCCGTCGTCAAGCGGATCCGTCGGGGCAGTGGCGTCGAGTTGTGGATCCCGTGGCAGTTGCGGGTGTTGTTCGCCGTGGCGCCCCTGGTGCCGCGTTGGTTGTGGCGACGAATGCCCCGCTAGACCGGGAGGTCCAAGGACGAGCCGACGGCGACCAGCGTGGCTACCCGGGGAGGGGTGAGTCGGCTTCGGCGGCCTCGAGTTCGTCGGGGAAGGTGGGGAGCCCAGCTGGTCGCCGGCCGCTGGCGAGCCGGATCAGCGCCACCCCCACCATGATCAGCAGGCCGCCGAGCAGTTGCATCGGGCCAGGCACCTCCCCCAGGAGGGCCGCAGCAAGCCACGATGCGAAGATCACCTCCGAAAGGCTGACGAACGAGGACAGGCGCTCGCCCATCAAGGCGATTCCCGCCACGCCCAGGGCGTAGGCGAGCGCCGTCGCAGCCAGCACCACGACGCCCAGTGGGACCCACCAAGGCACCGTGGCGCCCATGAGTTCCACGGTCACGAGCGGGGCGGAATAGGGGAGCAGTTGGAACAGGATGGGAAGGCCGAGCACCACCGCGCCGACCGGCAGGCCGAATGCCGGAAGCGCGAGCGGGTGGAGCCGGGTGGGTCGCGCCCCGAGCACGAAGTAGGCGGCGGCGCCCACCATGGCACCAAAGGAGAACAGCACGCCGAGGGGATCCAACTGGGCTCCAGTCAGGTCCAGCACGCACAGCAACCCGAGCACGCTGGTCAGCGTCCCAGCCAGCACCAGCCGGGACGGCGCCCGGCGCTGTCGCACCCACGCGAGGAGTACCAACGCCACCGGGGCCATGTATTCGATCAACAGCGCCACGCTGACGCTCATCCGGGCCACCGCCGCGAAGTACATCAGCTGAGCGGTGGCCACGGCCAGGGCGCCGAAGGCTCCGATCGTGCGCCATTCGGCCACCACCTCGCGCAGGCGCCCTCGCATGACCCAGAGCCCGGCCGGCAGCAGGACGACGGCCGCAGCGGTGACCCGCCAGAACACCGCGGCTCCCGGCGTCCACCCGGCCGTCAGCAACCCACGGGCGAACGGGCCGGACGTGGCGAAGGCCAGCGAGGCAACGAGTCCGAGCAGCACGCCCACGCCCACGCGACTAGGCTGAACGTGGCCTGTCGACTCGGTATCTGGGGTACTCACCCGGGCAATGGTGCCGCACGGCCAATGATTTGGCATCACAGGCCCGTGCATGGGAGAATCGCTAGGTTGCTCCGACGGGGACGCCTGCCTAGGCGGCCCTCTCGGTAAGTCTGGCGCTCGTGTGCCGGGCCCTACCACGACCCATCGAAGATTGGTCATGTGCGGCCCAGAGCAGGCCCGACACGCCCGACCCCGGGGGTCGGAGGAACAGCTCCATCGGAAGATGCACCGACAGAGCACCAACGACAAGAAGGACGAACCAGTGGCGGGACAGAAGATCCGGATTCGACTCCGGGCTTACGACCACGAGGTCATCGACTCCTCGGCGAAGAAGATCGTCGACACCGTGACCCGTACCGGCGCCAAGGTGGCAGGCCCTGTGCCGCTGCCGACCGAGAAGAACGTGTTCTGCGTGATCCGTTCTCCCCACAAGTACAAGGACAGCCGCGAGCACTTCGAGATGCGCACGCACAAGCGGCTGATCGACATCCTCGACCCGACGCCGAAGACCGTCGACTCGCTCATGCGACTCGACCTGCCGGCCGGGGTCGACATCGAGATCAAGCTTCCGTGAGGTCACCTGGTATGAGCAGCGATCGTAATGTGAAGGGCCTGCTGGGCACGAAGCTCGGCATGACCCAGGTCTGGAACGAGCAGAACCAGGTCGTCCCGGTCACCGTGATCCAGGCGGGGCCCTGTGTCGTCACCCAAGTCCGTACCCCCGACGTGGACGGCTACTCGGCGGTCCAGCTCGGTTTCGGGGCGGTCAGGGCCAAGTCGGTCACCAAGCCGGCCGCGGGCCACTTCGAGCGTGCCGGGGTCACTCCCCGCAAGCACCTCGTCGAGCTGCGGACCGCGGACGCCAGCACCTACACCCTGGGCCAGGAGCTCACGGCCGACGTTTTCGCGTCCGGCGAGATCATCGACGTGACGGGCGTCAGCAAGGGCAAGGGAACCGCTGGCGTCATGAAGCGGCACGGTTTCTCCGGCCTGGGCGCTGGCCACGGCGTGCACCGCAAGCACCGCTCGCCCGGCTCGATCGGCGCTTCGGCGACCCCGTCCCACGTCTTCAAGGGCACCCGGATGGCCGGGCGCACGGGCGTGGAGAAGGTCACCGTCCAGAACCTCACCGTCCACGCGGTCGACACCGAGCGGGGTCTGATCCTGGTCAAGGGCTCCGTGCCCGGGCCCAAGGGCTCCCTGGTCGTGGTGCGAACGGCTGCCAAGAAGGGAGCTCAGGCATGAGCGAGACCAGAACCGTGCCGGTGCTCGGGACCAAGGCCGACACCGTCGAACTGCCCGCCAAGGACTTCGACGTCCAGACCAATGTGCCGCTGATCCACCAGGTCGTGGTGGCCCAGCAGGCTGCTGCCCGCCAAGGCACCCACTCCACCAAAACCCGGGGCGACGTCGCCGGTGGTGGCGCGAAGCCGTGGCGCCAGAAGGGCACCGGGCGCGCCCGTCAGGGTTCGCGCCGCGCCCCGCAGTGGACCGGTGGCGGTGTCGTCCACGGACCGCACCCGCGCAGCTACGCCCAGCGCACTCCGAAGAAGATGATCGCGGCCGCGCTGCGAGGCGCGCTCTCCGATCGCGCTCGCGAGGGCCGGGTTCACGTGGTGAGCGCCATCGTGACCGGCGAGACGCCCTCGACCAAGGCCGCTCTCCAGACGCTGAGCGGGATCGGCGGCGCGAAGCTGCTGGTGGTGCTCGGTCGTGACGAGGACGTGGCTTGGCTGAGCCTGCGTAATGTCCCCAGCGTGCACGCGCTGGCTGTCGACCAGCTGAACGCCTATGACGTCCTGGTCAGCGATGACGTGCTCTTCACCACCGTCGCCCTGGCAGCCTTCACCGGCGTGGGCGTCACCGAGGCCGAGGAGGCAGCCAAGTGAGCGACATCAAGATCCGCGATCACCGCGACATCCTGATCGCGCCGGTCGTGAGCGAGAAGAGCTACGGACTGCTCGACGAGAACAAGTACACCTTCGTGGTCGCTCCGAACGCCAACAAGACTGAGATCAAGATCGCGGTCGAGGCGGTGTTCGGCGTGAAGGTCACCGGCGTCAACACGATCAACCGCATCGGCAAGCGCAAGCGGACCCGCGCTGGTTGGGGCAAGCGTCCCGACACCAAGCGGGCCATCGTGAGCGTCGCCGAGGGTCAGCGCATCGACATTTTCTCGGGCCCGGTGGCCTGAGAGCTGGGATAGGACAACGAACTCATGGGTATCCGCAAGTACAAGCCGACCACTCCGGGCCGTCGCGGCTCCAGTGTCGCCGACTTCGTCGAACTGACTCGCTCCACTCCCGAGAAGTCGCTGCTGGCGCCGAAGCCGAAAACCGGTGGTCGCAACAGCTCCGGCCGCATCACCACCCGGCACATCGGCGGCGGCCACAAGCAGGCCTATCGCCTGGTCGACTTCCGTCGCTACGACAAGGACGGCGTGCCGGCCAAGGTCGCTCACATCGAGTACGACCCGAACCGCACCGCCCGCATCGCGCTGCTGCACTACGCCGACGGCGAGAAGCGTTACATCATCGCGCCGCTCGGACTGCGTCAGGGTGCGACCGTCGAAGCCGGCGATGCTGCCGACATCAAGCCGGGCAACAACCTGCCGCTGCGCAACATCCCGGTGGGCACCACGGTGCACGCCGTGGAGCTGCGTCCCGGTGGCGGTGCCAAGCTCGGCCGTTCGGCGGGCGCCCGGATCCAGTTGGTCGCCCGCGAGGGCAAGATGGCCACCCTGCGTCTGCCTTCGGGCGAGATGCGGATGGTTGACGTGCGCTGTCGCGCCAGCGTCGGCGAGGTCGGCAACGCCGAGCAGTCCAACATCAACTGGGGTAAGGCTGGTCGCAGCCGCTGGAAGGGCGTGCGACCGACCGTCCGCGGCGTCGCGATGAACCCGATCGACCACCCGCACGGTGGTGGCGAGGGCAAGACCTCGGGTGGTCGTCACCCGGTCACCCCGTGGGGCAAGCCTGAGGGCCGCACCCGCGACAAGAACAAGGCGAGTTCTCGCCTGATCATCCGTCGCCGGAAGTCCGGCAAGAAGCGCTGATTGGACAGGTGGACTAGAACATGCCACGCAGCCTGAAGAAGGGCCCCTTCGTCGACGACCATCTGGTCAAGAAAGTCGACGCCCAGAACGCCAAGGGCACCAAGCAGGTCATCAAGACCTGGTCGCGGCGCTCCATGATCACTCCCGACATGATCGGCCACACCATCGCGGTGCACGACGGTCGCAAGCACGTCCCGGTGTTCGTCACCGAGTCGATGATCGGTCACAAGCTGGGCGAGTTCGCGCCCACCCGCACGTACCGCGGGCACATCAAGGAAGACAAGAAGTCGCGCCGCCGCTGAGTGGGCGAGAAGAGGAATTGATTCACACATGAGCAATAAAGAGGAGCGACCCAGCCGTCGCGCTGCCCTGCTCGGGGATCGTCCTGGCTCGTACGCGATTGCGCGTCACGTCAGGATGTCGCCGCTGAAGGTGCGCCGCGTGGTCGATCTGGTGCGAGGAATGGACGTCACCGACGCCCTGAACGTGCTCAAGTTCGCCCCGCAGGCCGCCTCAGAGCCGGTCTACAAGGTGGTCGCGAGCGCAAAGGCCAACGCGGAGTCGGCCGAAGGCCTGCGCGGTGAGGACCTGTTCGTGTCCGCTGCGTTCGTCGATGAGGGCATGACCCTGCGTCGGATCCGTCCGCGGGCGAAGGGTTCGGCCAGCCGGATCCTGAAGCGGGCCAGCCATATCACTGTCGTTGTCGAACCCAAGAGCGAGAAGGGAGCCTGAGTATGGGCCAAAAGATCAACCCCCATGGCTTCCGCCTCGGGATCACCACGGATCACAAGACCCGTTGGTACGCCGACAAGAACTACGCCGACCTGGTGGCCGAGGATGTCAAGATCCGTCGCTACCTGGCCAAGACGCTGGAGCGCGCCGGCATCTCCTCGGTGGAGATCGAGCGTCGCAGCGAGCGCGTCACGATCTTCCTGTACGCCGCGCGTCCGGGCATCGTCATCGGTCGTAACGGCGCCGAGGCGGAGCGAGTGCGTGCCGAGTTGGAGAAGCTCACCGGCAAGCAGGTCCAGCTGAACATCCTCGAGGTCAAGAACCCTGAGATCGATGCCCAGCTGGTTGCCCAGGGAGTCGCTGAGCAGCTCGGTGCCCGCGTGGCCTTCCGCCGCGCGATGCGCAAGGCGCAGCAGTCGGCGATGCGGGCCGGCGCGCTGGGGATCCGGATTCAGTGTTCCGGTCGTCTCGGCGGCGCTGAGATGAGCCGCTCGGAGTTCTACCGCGAGGGACGCGTGCCGCTGCACACCCTTCGCGCGGACATCGACTACGGCTTCTACGAGGCTCGCACCACCTTCGGCCGGATCGGCGTGAAGGTGTGGATCTACAAGGGTGACGTCTCCGGCAATCGCGCCGAGCGCGCTGCCCAGAAGGCCGCCCGGCAAGCCGCCGGCGGTCGTCCTCGTCCGGCCCGCGGCGGCCCCCGTCGCGATGCGGGCACCGGACGCGGGGATCGTCCCGAGCGCGGCGGACGCCGTCGCGCCGATGCCGCGGCCGAGGGCACTGCGCCCGAGGCTGCGACCGTCGAGCAGAACGCAGGAGCCTGACCATGTTGATTCCACGCAGGATCAAGCACCGCAAGCAGCACCATCCGGGACGGACGGGTGCGGCCAAGGGCGGTACCAAACTGGCCTTCGGCGACTACGGCATCCAGGCTTTGGAGGGCTCGTACCTGACCAACCGTCAGATCGAGAGCGCCCGTATCGCCATGACTCGCCACATCAAGCGTGGCGGCAAGGTGTGGATCAACGTCTACCCCGACCGTCCGCTGACCAAGAAGCCGGCCGAGACCCGCATGGGTTCCGGCAAGGGTTCGCCGGAATGGTGGATCGCCAACATCAAGCCGGGCCGGGTGCTCTTCGAGCTCTCCGGCGTGAACGAGGACGTGGCCCGCGAGGCCATGCGCCTGGCGATCCACAAGCTGCCGTTCAAGGCTCGCTTCATCAAGCGGGAAGCAGGTGACATCTGATGGCCACGACATCCTCGGCCGCCGAGTTGCGCGGACTGAGCCGTGACGAGCTCAATGCCAAGGTGCTGGAGCTGAAGGAGGAGCTGTTCAGCCTGCGGTTCGCCGCTGCGACCGGCCAGCTCGAATCCCACGGACGGCTGCGCGAGGCCCGCAAGGACATCGCCCGCATCTACACCGTGCTGCAGGAGCGCAAGCTCGGCATCATCCCCGATCCCGATGAGGACAAGTGAGTTCGATGAGTGAACAAAACGACGCCAAGCGCGCTGCGCGCAAGGTTCGTGAGGGCATCGTCGTGTCCGACAAGATGGACAAGACGGTCGTCGTGGCCGTCGAGCAGCGGATCAAGCACCCGCTGTACGGCAAGGTCATGACGAAGTCCGAGCGACTGAAGGCCCACGATGAGGCCAATGAAGCCGGCATCGGTGATCGTGTACGGGTGATGGAGACTCGACCCACGTCGGCCACCAAGCGGTGGCGTCTGGTCGAGATCCTCGAAAAGGCCAAGTGACCAGGAGAGATAGCAGATGATCCAGCAGGAGACGCGGCTGAAGGTCGCCGACAACACCGGTGCCAAGGAACTCTTGTGCATCCGGGTGCTCGGTGGCTCGAAGCGTCGCTATGCCGGCCTGGGCGACAAGATCGTCGCGACGGTCAAGGACGCCATCCCCGGCGGCAATGTGAAGAAGGGCGAGGTCGTCAAGGCGGTCGTCGTCCGCACGGTGAAGGAGACCCGTCGTCCGGACGGTTCCTATATCAAGTTCGACGAGAACGCCGCTGTGATCCTGAAGAACGACGGGGAGCCCCGCGGCACCCGCATCTTCGGTCCGGTCGGGCGTGAGTTGCGCGAGAAGAAGTTCATGCGGATCATCTCGCTGGCCCCGGAGGTGTTGTGAGATGGCGAAGTCAGTGCATGTGAAGAAGGGTGACCGGGTCAAGGTCATCGCGGGCAAGGACAAAGGCGCGACCGGCGAGGTCATTTCGGTTGACCCGCAGGCCGGCCGGGTAGTGGTTCAGGGTGTCAACCTGGTCAAGAAGCACGTCCGCGAGACCCAGAACAACCAGACCCGGCAGAACAACGCCTCGGGCATCATCACCAAGGAAGCGCCGATCGACGCGTCCAACGTGCAGTTGCTGGTCAAGGTGGACGGTCAAGAGGTCGTCACCCGCGTGGGCTACGAGCGTCGCGAGGTCACCAAGCGCCGTGCTGACGGCTCGGAGTACACCGCCGAGCGCAGCGTCCGCATCGCGCGCAAGACTGGGAAGGAAATCTGATGGCCGCCACAGCGACCAAGGAGATGCCGCGCCTCAAGGCCCGGTACCGCGCGGAGATCGCACCGGCCCTGCACACCGAGTTCGGCTACGACAACGTGATGCAGATCCCCGGTCTGGTCAAGATCGTGGTGAACATGGGCGTCGGCGAGGCAGCTCGTGACTCGAAGGTCATCGACCACGCCGTTCGTGACCTGACCCAGATCACCGGTCAGAAGCCGTCTGTCACGAAGGCACGCAAGTCGATCGCGCAGTTCAAGCTGCGCGAGGGGATGCCGATCGGCTGCCACGTCACCCTGCGCGGGGACCGCATGTGGGAGTTCGCCGACCGGCTACTCACCTTGGCCCTGCCCCGGATCCGCGACTTCCGCGGCCTGTCCGCCAAGCAGTTCGACGGCAAGGGGAACTACACGTTCGGGCTCACCGAGCAGGTCATGTTCCACGAGATCGACCAGGACCGCATCGACAAGATTCGCGGCATGGACATCACGTTCGTGACGACGGCGACGACCGATGACGAGGGCCGGGCGCTGCTGAAGGCCCTGGGCTTCCCGTTCAAGACCGCGGAGAACGACGTTTCGACCGTGGTTCGCAAGAAGCGTCCGGCTTTCACCGGCAAGAAGAAGAAGTGAGCTGATCCATGGCCAAGACCTCCCTGAAGGTGAAGCAGGCCCGCAAGCCGAAGTTCGCCGTTCGCGCCTACACCCGCTGCACCAAGTGCGGTCGACCCAAGTCGGTGTACCGCAAGTTCGGCCTGTGCCGGATCTGTCTCCGTGAGATGGCGCACAAGGGCGAACTGCCCGGCATCGTCAAGTCCTCCTGGTGAGCTTCCGCTCCACCTGCCAACCCAACCCGCCGCAGGTCCGCATGGTGCGGAAACCGTGGCGAGAAAGTGATTGAACAACGTCATGACCATGACTGATCCGATCGCGGACATGCTGACCCGTCTGAGGAACGCCAATCAGGCGCACCACGACACCACCAGCATGCCGCACAGCAAGATCAAGGTGGGGATCGCCGAGATCCTGAAGCAGCAGGGCTACATCGTCGGCTACGAAGTTCTCGAGCCGACCGAAGGCCAAGTCGGCAAGACGCTGACGCTGACGCTGAAGTACGGCAAGAACCGCGAACGGGCGCTCGCCGGGGTGCGACGCATCTCGAAGCCGGGCCTGCGCGTCTACGCCAAGTCGACGGCCCTACCCAAGGTGCTCGGCGGCATGGGGATCGCCATCATCTCGACCTCCCAGGGTCTGCTGACCGACAAAGAGGCCAATTCCAAGTCCGTGGGCGGCGAAGTCATCGCCTACGTCTGGTGAGCGAGGAATAGGACTATGTCACGCATTGGAAGGCTTCCGATCACCGTGCCCGCAGGCGTCGATGTGACGCTCGAGGGGCAGTCGGTATCGGTCAAGGGTCCGAAAGGTTCCCTCAACCACCTCGTCTCCGAGCCGATCCGAGTTGGACGGAACGAGGCCGGCGAACTTGAGGTCACGCGTCCCGACGACGAACGGGAGAGCCGGTCACTGCACGGGCTCACCCGGACGCTGGTCGCGAACATGGTGACGGGGGTGACGGCCGGCTACGAGAAGAAACTCGAGATCGTCGGCGTCGGCTACCGCGTCATCCTGAAGAGCCCGACGCAGTTGGAGTTCAATCTGGGCTTCAGCCACCCGGTCGTCATCATGGCGCCCGACGGCATCTCGTTCTCGGTCGAGAGCAACACCAAGTTCACCGTCTACGGGATCGACAAGCAGGTTGTGGGCGAAGTTGCCGCCAACATCCGCAAGCTCCGCAAGCCGGAACCCTACAAGGGCAAGGGTGTGCGTTACGCCGGCGAACGGGTTCGCCGCAAGGTTGGAAAGGCGGGCAAGTGATGGCTATCTCACTGTCGATGAACAAGGGAATGGCCGAACGCCAGGCCGCGCGGCTACGCCGCCAGGCCAGGGCTCGCAAGAAGATCGCTGGTACCCCCGAGCGTCCGCGCCTCGTGGTGACCCGCTCATCTCGACACATCCTGGCGCAGGTGATCGACGACACCCGTGGTGTGACCCTGGCGGCCGCCTCCTCGATGGAGGCTGGCGTCCGGACCGTGGACGGCGACAAGTCGGCCAAGGCGAAAGCTGTCGGCAAGTTGGTTGCTGACCGCGCCAAGCAGGCCGGCATCGAGAACGTCGTGTTCGACCGGGCCGGCAACAAATATCACGGACGGGTCGCGGCGCTGGCTGACAGCGCCCGCGAAGCCGGTCTGGGATTCTGACGGAATGCGGAAAGGGAACAAGCGATGAATGGAACCCAGCGCCGCGGTGGAAGTGCCGGTGGTGGTGAGCAGCAGCGTCGCGGCCGCGATGACCGTCGTGGCCAGGCCGCTGCCACCGAAAAGGAAAAGAGCAACTACCTGGAACGGGTCGTTGCCATCAATCGTGTCGCCAAGGTCGTCCAGGGCGGTCGGCGCTTCAGCTTCACTGCGCTGGTCGTAGTGGGCGATGGCGAGGGCATGGTGGGGGTCGGCTACGGCAAGGCCAAGGAAGTCCCCGCTGCGATCGCCAAGGGCGTCGAAGAGGCCAAGAAGCACTTCTTCCGCGTCCCGCGCATCCAGGGCACCATCCCTCACCCCGTCCAGGGTGAGAAGGCTGCCGGTGTCGTGATGCTGCGTCCGGCTTCGCCGGGTACCGGTGTCATCGCCGGAGGTTCGGCTCGCGCCGTCCTGGAATGCGCCGGTATTCACGATGTGCTGGCCAAGTCCCTGGGCTCGGACAACGCGATCAACGTGGTTCACGCCACGGTGGCGGCGTTGCAAAGCCTCGAGGAGCCGGAGGCGGTTGCCAGGCGCCGCGGCCTTCCGGTGGCCGATGTCGCCCCGGCCGCGCTGTTGCGCGCCCGTGAGGAGGCGAAGCACTGATGGCACGACTCAAAGTGACCCAGGTGAAGTCTGGGATCAGTGGCAAGCAGAACCAGCGCGACACCCTTCGCTCGCTGGGGCTGAAGCGAATCGGCGATGTTGTGGTGAAGGAGGACCGTCCCGAGATCCGTGGGATGGTCAACACCGTGCCGCATCTGGTCGCCGTCGAGGAGGTTGAGTGACATGGCGTTGAAGGTCCATCACCTGCGCCCGGCCCCTGGGGCCAAGACGGCCAAGACCCGCGTGGGTCGAGGCGAGGGCTCCAAGGGCAAGACCGCCGGCCGCGGCACCAAGGGCACCGGCGCACGCAAGAACACCCCCGAGAACTTCGAGGGCGGGCAGATGCCGCTGCACATGCGGCTGCCCAAGCTGCGCGGCTTCAGTAACCCGTTCCGCGTGGAGTACCAGGTCGTGAACCTGGCCAAGCTGGCCTCCCTCTACCCCGAGGGTGGCGTGGTGACTCCGGCGGACCTGGTGGCCAAGGGCGCCGTCCGCGACGGCCACCTGGTCAAGGTGCTCGGCAACGGCGAGCTGGCCGTGGCCCTGACGGTGAGCGCGAACGCGTTCTCCGCCACAGCCAAGGACAAGATCGAGAAGGCAGGCGGCTCGGTCACCGAGCTGTAGCCACCCACCCAGGCCCCCCGGCAGTTGCCGGGGGGCCTGGGTGCGTCTGGGGCAGATCAGGCCCAGGCCACGCGGGGTCGGCAACCCGGGCCCCCCGCCCCCGGTTCTGGTTCCGGCGGGGACGCTCGTGCGCCCCTGCCTGGGTGCCGGTACCCGATGAGCGCTTCCGACCCCCGCTTGGTAGAGTCTGACGGGTTGTCGCGGGCGTAGGGTCAGCGAACCACCAGCAAGGGGAGTTGGATCGGATGCTGTCCGCGTTCGCGAATGCGCTGAAGACGCCGGATCTTCGCAAGAAGATCCTGTTCACGCTCATGATTTTGGCCATCTTCCGGCTGGGGTCCACGATCCCGACCCCGAACGTCAACGTCGTCAACGTGAACCAGTGTCGGCAGCTGGCCACCAGCGGCGAGAGCTCAGGGCTCTACTCGATGATCAACCTGTTCTCAGGTGGTGCCCTGCTGCAGTTGGCGATCTTCGCGCTCGGGATCATGCCCTACATCACGGCCAGCATCATCCTGCAGTTGCTCACCGTCGTGATTCCCCGACTCGAAGAGCTCAAGAAGGAGGGTGCCGCCGGCACCGCCAAGATCACCCAGTACACCCGATACCTGACCTTGGTGTTGGCAGTGCTGAACTCGACCGCGTTCGTCACCTTGGCCGTCAACGGTCAGCTGTTCCGCGGCTGTTCGCTGGATCTGGTGTACGACAAGAGCTTGCTGCCCATCGTCGTGATGATCCTGACGATGACCGCTGGCACCAGCGTCATCATGTGGCTGGGTGAGCTTGTCACCGACCGCGGGGTTGGCAATGGCATGTCGGTGATGATCTTCACCCAGATCGCCGCTCAGTTCCCGGCCTCGCTGTGGGCCATCAAGGAAAGCCGCGAGGGCGCGCAGGGCTGGCTGGTCTTCATCGTCGTGCTGCTGATCGGTCTGGCCGTGATGGCCGGCGTCATCTTCATGGAGCAAGCGCAGCGGCGTATCCCCGTCCAGTACGCGAAGCGGATGGTGGGCCGTCGTCTGCTCGGTGGGTCGACCACCTACATCCCGATGAAGGTGAACCAGGCCGGCGTCATCCCGGTGATCTTCGCCTCATCGCTGCTCTACCTGCCGGTGCTCTATGCGCAGTTCCAGCCCGGCACAGCCGAGAATCCCAACCCGGTGGCGACGTGGATCTCCGCCAACCTGGTCACGGGCGACACGGTGTTCTACAACCTGCTGTATGCGGTCCTGATCATCTTCTTCGCCTACTTCTACGTCTCCATCACCTTCGACCCGGTCGAGGTGGCCGACAACATGAAGAAGTACGGCGGCTTCATTCCCGGCATCAGGGCCGGGGAACCGACTGCGAAGTACCTCGGGCACGTGCTGTCCCGGTTGACGGCCCCCGGTGCGCTCTATCTCGCCGTGATCGCGCTGATTCCGGCGCTTGCCTTCATTTGGCTCGGCACCCACTCGAAGTTCCCGTTCGGGGGTACGTCGATCCTCATCATCGTGGGGGTCGGACTTGATACGGTGAAGCAGATTCAAAGCCAGCTGCAACAGCGCAACTACGAAGGATTCCTTCGATGAGACTGCTTATCATGGGCCCTCCCGGTGTTGGGAAGGGAACTCAGGCCCAGGGCATTGCCGCCCACTACTCCGTCCCGGCGATCTCGACCGGTGACATCTTCCGGGCCAATGTCCGGGAGGGTACCCCGCTCGGCGTCGAAGTGGCCAGGATCATGGCTGAAGGCAGCTACGTCCCGGACGAGATCACCGACGCCATCGTTGCGGATCGGCTGGCCCAGCCGGACGTGGCCGCGGGCTGGCTGCTTGACGGCTACCCGCGCACCGTGGGCCAGGTGGCGGCGCTGGATCGCATCCTGGCTACCTCCTCCGCCGCGCTCGATGCTGTCATCTCCCTCACCTGTGAGGTTGACCAGCTGATCCAGCGGCTGTTGAACCGGGCCGCGATCGAAGGCCGTGCCGACGACAACGAGGCGACCATCCGGCGCCGGATGGAGGTCTACACCGAGGCCACCGATCCACTGCTGGCGATCTATCGCGACCGTGGGCTGCTGGTCGAGGTGGACGGGCTGGGGACCATCGAAGAGGTCGGTTCGCGCATTGTGGAGGCTCTGGCTGCGAGACTGCCCGCATGAGGCGGGTGCGCGTCGAGCTGAAGACCCCCGAGCAGTTCCGCTCGATGCGCGCAGCAGGGCTGGTGGTGCAACGCACGCTGGCTCGCCTTGCCGAAGCCACGACACCGGGCGTGACGACCGCTGATCTCGACCTGTTGGCCCGCGACGAGATTGCCCGCGCTGGCGCGATCTCATCGTTCCTGGGGTACGACGCTGGCTATGGGTTGCCTCCCTACCCGGCAGTGACCTGCATCTCGGCCAATTCGGAGGTGGTGCACGGGATCCCGGGTCCGCGTGTGCTCGAGGCGGGCGACCTGGTCTCTTTCGACTTCGGGGCGTCGATCGGAGGTTGGCACGCAGACTCCGCGATCACCGTGCCCGTGGGCGAGGTGACGCCAGAACTGCAGCAGCTGAGTGCGGTGACGCGTGAGGCGATGTGGGCGGGGGTCACCGCCGTCCGCTCCGGGGGTCGGATCGGCGACATCGGACACGCCATCGAGTCGTCGGTTCGGAACCGGCCGCACCGCTACGGAATCGTGCCTGACTTCACCGGCCACGGCATCGGCTCCGCCATGCACATGGCCCCCGACGTCCCCAACCGCGGCCGTCGGGGTCGCGGTGTTGGGCTGCAGACTGGCATGGCCATCGCCATCGAGCCCATGCTGACCCTCGGCAAGGCGCCCGTGGACACTCTCGACGACGAATGGACGGTCGCCACCCGGGACGGCTCGGTGGCGGCGCATTGGGAACACACGGTCGCCCTCACGGAACGTGGCCTATGGGTGCTGACCGCCGAGGACGGTGGCGAGGCGGAGCTCACCGCCCGCGGAGCGCCGTTCGGGCCGCTGGCCGACTGAGTCTCAGCCCGCGGCAGGATCGTCGATCCGCCGTTGCCAGGCCGCGCTCAACGCATACGGGCGGTAGCCCAGCTCGGTATTGATGGCGAGCATGGCGGCGTTCTCCCCAGCGTTCCAGGTGGTGATCTCCCTGGCCTGCGTCCAGACCGAGGCGAGCAGTTGCAGGTTGGCAACCTTGACCGCCAGCCCCAGACGGGCCCCGCGGTGGGCGGCTGACACCACGGTGTTCCACTGCTCGACCCGGTGCGGGTGGTCGTACTCGCAGTACAGCTGGGTCATCGCCACGGCATCACCGGTCGTCGCTTCGGAAGCCATCGAGGTGAACAACTGCCCGGTGAGGAGCATGCGCTCCTCCAGTCCGCGAACCCGCTCGGCGTCCCAGTCCTCTGCCTCCCAGTCGATCCCGCCTCTGGGCGCATCGGTCGACAGCGCCCGGTTGAGGGTAGCGAGCGCCGTGGCGCGTCCGGCATCGGCGGCACCGGCCCACGACTCCACCCGGTAACGGCGAAACGCCGGTTCGGCGGCGGTGCGCAACTGGGCCAACCGGCGGGGCTCAACCGGCAGCACGAGCCTGGACTGTCGCTCCACCTGCTCGAGGGAATGGCCCATGGCCAGGGCGAAGCCGGCGGCGGCACCCAACGGGATCTCACCGACCCCCGTGGACGGAGCCACCCAGGGTAGGGAGGGATCCCTGCTTTCGATCAGGTGGTCGCTCCACATCAGCAAGGTGGAGCGCTCATGGGCGCGCGCGATCCGGGCGACCTCCCGCCACAGGGCTCGGCCGATTCCCTGCCGCCGGTGCGTGTTGCGGACCTGCAGCCAGACATCGTCGGCCAGATGCGTGTTGTCTCGGGTCGGGAGGTGGAACTCGACGGTCGCCAGGACTTCCGCCGGGTGAGACGGGGGCAGCGACAGGCCGAACCGCCCGCGCGGCCCCGCCGGGTCGTTGCCCCCCTTCAGGGCCATGAGGAAGACCCTGAGCCCGTTCCGCTCGTCAGCGTGGACGTGGCGCAGGGTCGCCAGGCCGATCGTCCGGTCCTCGCCGTAGGTCTCAATGCTGATCTCGGAGCTCAGGTCGGCCAACGATTCAAAGGCCCAGCCGTGGCCGACCGGCACTTCGACGATGTGGAGGTCGATGGGCATGTCGGGCAGCCTAGCCAACGGTCGAGAGGCGGCCAATGAGTAGCATTCCCGGTGTGACGAGGCGGCGCGTGCTGGCAGGGTTGCTGGATCTGGCCTGCATGCTGGGTTGGATCGCCGTCGTCGTCGGGATCGGCGTGCTGCTGCGGCTGGCCGGCCTCGTCGGACCACTGAGCCCCCTGGGTCTCACCGTGGTGGGCGCGGTGACCGTCGTCCTGCCGATCACCGTGGCGTTGGGGGTGCTCGAGGGTGGCAGGTACGAGGCGTCCGTGGGTAAGCAGCGGTTCGGGCTGCGGGTACGTCGAGTCGAGGGCCCGCAACTGGGGATTGCCCGGGCGCTGCTGCGCAACGCTGTGAAGGTCGCTGTGCCCTGGCTGTTCGCTCAGGTCGCCGCGGTCTCGTTGGCCACCACCCGAGGCCCTGTCGGAGCTGACCTGATGGTACTGATCGGGGTCAGCCTGCTGATTCCCGTGGTGTACCTGGTGTCGTTGTTCGTGGGGGACCGACGTCCCCCGTACGACCTGGTGGCGTCCAGCACGGTCGTCATGGTGGCTGCGGCGCGACGCTCGCTCGGCTGAGTGGGCCGCCCAGGCGCCCGAGGTCCCGATGGTAACGTGGGGCGACCCTGGTGATGGGGCTCGTCGAGTGCAGGGACCCCCATGGCAGCGTTCTCCTCCCTCGGCGTGCGACCGGAACTGGTCACGGTGCTGCAACGGCACGGCATCGTCGAGCCCTTCCCCATCCAGGCCGAAAGCCTGCCCGACTCGCTGGCGGGCAAGGACGTGCTGGGTCGTGGCCGGACCGGCTCGGGCAAGACCATCGCCTTCGGGCTGCCAGTGGTGACCCGCCTGATCGAGAACCCGGAACGCACCCGTCGGGGCCGGCCGAGGGCACTGATCCTGGTCCCGACCCGCGAACTTGCCGTCCAGGTCAACGACACCCTCGCCTTCCTCGCCAGAGCGGTCGGGCTCAAGACCATGACGGTGTACGGCGGAGTCTCCTACACCCCGCAGCTGCGCCGACTCGAGGCAGGCGTCGACGTGGTGATCGCCACTCCCGGCCGCCTGGAGGACCTGATCGAGCGTGGCTCCTGTGACCTGTCCGCCGTGCGGATCACCGTCCTGGATGAGGCTGACCTGATGGCGGACATGGGTTTCCTGCCGCCGGTGATGCGGCTGTTGGAACAGACTGCGCCCGGTGGGCAGCGCATGCTGTTCTCGGCGACCCTGGACGGTGATGTCCGCGCCGTGGTGAAGAAGTACCTCAACGACCCGGTGGAGCATGCCGTGGCCGGCGAGGCGGCCCTCGACATCGAGCACCGGGTCTTCCTCGTCGACCGGAACACCAAGGAGGCCGTGCTGGCCGACCTGGTTTCCGGTGCCGGCCGCAGCCTGGTCTTCGCTCGCACCAAGCACGGGGCCGCCAGGCTGGCCAAACACCTCACCGAGGCGGGCATCCCGGCCGTGGAGCTGCACGGCAACCTCAGTCAGGCCGTGCGTCAGGGCAACCTGCGTGCCTTCTCGGAGGGCAGCTCCCGGGTGCTGGTGGCGACCGACATCGCCGCGCGAGGGATCCACGTCGACGACATCGCTCTCGTGGTGCATGCCGATCCTCCCAATGAGGCCAAGGCCTTCGTCCACCGCTCCGGACGGACGGCCCGAGCCGGCGCCTCGGGCGTCGTGGTCACGCTGTGTCTTCGCGAGCAGAACCGGGCCGTGAAGACCCTGATGGCCGCGGCGAAGATCACCGCAGCCCGCGACGTGGTCGTGCCGGGGGACGAGGTGATCGCCGCGATCCGGGGCGAGGTGGCCGCGCCGCCGAAGCCTGTGGCGCGTCCGCACGTCCCCGCGAAGACCGCCGGAAGGCGTCCCGGGCGGCAGGAGCCGACTGGTTCCAAGGCCGCGCGACCGCGGAGCAAGGGCGGGCCTCGCCGCCACGAGTCACCGAAGAGCACTGGTCCGCGTCGAGGACGGTGACACCTCCTTGAAACACAGACGGCTTAGCCTTGGGGCGTGAGCCCGCTGTTCCATGACTATGCCGGCACCCCGAAAGCATTTGACGAGGTCGTGGGTGCCGAAGGCGTTCGAGTCGCCTACAGCTCGGTGCTGCGCCAGCTGGCCAAACTCGACACCGAAGAGGTCCGGGCTCGGGCGGAGTACCTGAAGACGACCTACCTCGACCAAGGCGTGACCTTCGACATCGGGGGTGAGGAGCGTCCGTTCCCGCTCGACATCCTGCCCCGCGTGTTGCTCGCCGAAGAATGGGCCGAAGTCGAGGAAGGCGTCAAGCAGCGGGTTCAGGCGATCGAGGCCTTCCTGGCTGACGTCTACGGCGAGGGCAGGGTGTTCCGTGACCGCGTCATCCCGCGGAAGGTCATCGTCACCTCCCCGCACTTCCATCGCGTGATGGCAGGCGTGGCCCCGCCGAACGGGGTCCGGTGTCACGTCGCCGGCATCGACCTGGTGCGCGATGAGGTCGGACGCTTCCGGGTGCTCGAGGACAACGTCCGGGTGCCGTCGGGAGTCTCCTACGTGATGACGAACCGGCGCGCCATGTTCTCGGCACTGCCGGAGGTCACCGCCCGGCACCGCATCCGTCCGGTGGAGGGCTATCCGTTGCAGCTGCTGGCCGCGCTGCGGGCAGCCGCCCCCAGCGGGGTCTCGGATCCCACGGTGGTGGTGCTCACCCCTGGGGTCTACAACTCGGCGTATTTCGAGCACGCCCTGCTCGCTCGCATGATGGGCGTCGAACTGGTGGAGGGGCGCGACCTGGTGTGCCACAACGGGCGCGTCTCGATCCGCACCACGCAGGGCCTGCGCCCGGTCCACGTGATCTACCGCAGGATCGACGACGAGTTCCTCGACCCAGCCCAGTTCCGGGCAGATTCGCTGCTCGGCTGCGCCGGGCTGATCACCGCGGCGAGGGCCGGCAACGTCACCATCGCCAACGCCATCGGCAATGGGGTGGCCGACGACAAGCTCGTCTACACCTATATGGCTGACCTGATTCGCTACTACCTCAACGAAGAACCCAAGCTGGCCAGCGTGGACACCTGGCGGCTGGAAGAGCCAGACCACCGCGAGGAGGTGCTGGACCGGCTGGACGAACTGGTGGTCAAGCCGGTCGACGGTTCCGGCGGCAAGGGGATCGTGATCGGGCCACGCGCGACCAAGCGGCAATTGGACGCCCTGCGCGCGCGGATCATGAAAGACCCCCGAGGTTGGATTGCCCAGCCGGTCGTCCAGCTCTCCACGGTGCCGACCATGATCGACGGCCACATGGCACCCCGCCACGTTGACCTACGGCCGTTCGCGGTCAACTCGGGCAGCAAGATCTACGTGGTGCCCGGTGGTCTCACCCGGGTGGCGCTGCCCGAGGGTGAACTGATCGTCAACTCCAGTCAGGGTGGCGGCTCCAAGGACACCTGGGTGCTGGCGTCCGACGGCGTCCGCGGCCACAAGCGTCGACGTCGGGCGCGGGAGGCTCCCGAGGCCGTGCCGATGGGCGACCTGGGCGAAGAGCAGGTGCAGCAACAGCAGGCCCAGCAGCAACAGCAGGCGCAGCTGAGAGGAATGGCCCCATGCTGAGCCGGATCGCGGAATCGCTGTTCTGGATCGGGCGCTACCTGGAGCGCGCCGAGGATACCTGCCGGATCGTCGAGGTCCACCTGCAGCTGCTGATCGATGACCCCTCGGTCGACCAGGACGAGGCCGCCTACACCCTGTTGGCGGTGATGGGCTCACCCGTCCCGGAGGTCGCCGACACCAAGGAGGTCATGCGGGCCCTGTGCTACGACGCCGACTCCGCGTGTTCGATCGCCGCTGCATTGGGCGGCGCTCGGGAAGCGGCCCGTCGGGCCCGCGAGACGGTGTCGATCGAGATGTGGGAAGCCATCAACACGACCTGGAACTCGGTCAAGGGCGGCCGGCTCCAGCGGATGCGTCCCACGTCGGCGTTCAAGCATGTGCGGGAGCGTTGCGCGGTCATCTCGGGCACCGCCGACCAGACGATGAGCCACGACGAGGGCTGGCTGTTCCTGACCCTGGGTCGCAGCTTGGAGCGGGTCGACATGACTGCGCGGATGATCTCGACCGCAGCCGTCACCGCGGGCACCCAAAGCGCCTGGAACAACGTGCTGCGCGGGTGCGGCGCCCATCACGCGTTCGTTCGCACCTACGGCGGAGTGACCACGGACCGCGACGCCGCCGAGTTCCTGTTGCTCGACCGGCTGTTCCCGAGGTCGGTGGTCCACAGCCTGCGGGCCGCTGAGAGTGCGTTGATCGACCTCGACCAGGGCGAACGCCGGGTCGGTTTCGAAGACGATGCCCAACGGCTGTTGGGAACGGCGCGCGCGGCCTTGGAATACCGGCTGCCGGGCAGGATCCTCGACGACCTGCCGCGACGCATGGCCGAACTGCAACGCACCGTCACCCAAGTCAGCCAGACGGTCACCAATCGGTACTTCGTCGGTGCCACGGCCGCCAGTTGGCAGGGAGGACTGTAGTGGCACACCAACTCCGTGTCGTCCACCGCACTGGATTCCGGTACGCCCAGGGCGTCAGTGCCTCGCACAACGAGGCCCGGATGACGCCCCGGTCGACCCGGGAGCAGTTCGTCCTTGCGACCAAACTGGAAATCTCCCCGGTCGCCTGGACGCACTCCTACCGCGACTACTGGGGCACGCACGTCACGGCGTTCGAGATCGCGGAGCGTCATGAGCGGCTCAATGTGGTCTCCACCAGCACCGTCGAGGTGAGCGATCGGGTTCCCCGCGGGCAGAACGTCTCGTGGGGAGTCCTGGCTCACCCCGTCCTGATCGATGAGCAGATCGAGATGCTGGCCACGTCCCAGCATGTCGAACCGCCTGCCGAACTGAAGCGCCTCGCGTCCGCGGCCCAGCGTTCCTGCGACCTGCCTGCCCAGGCAGCTCAGCGGATCATCGATCAGATTCGTGAGCGAGTGGCCTACGTGCCTGGCTCCACCGAGGTCAACACCCGGGCCAGTTCGGTCTGGGAGGCCGGCGCCGGTGTCTGTCAGGACCTCGTCCACCTCGCCCTCGGGGGGCTGCGGTCCGTCGGGATCCCGGCACGCTACGTGTCGGGCTACGTGGTGCCCTCAGCGCAGGCCGAGGTCGGTGAGCTGACGACCGCGGAGTCGCACGCCTGGCTGCAGTTCTGGGACGGTGACTGGGTCGGCCTCGACCCGACCAATGATGCCCCGCCCGGGGACTTCCACGTCGAGGTCGGTTACGGCCGCGACTACTTCGACGTGCCGCCCTTGAAGGGGGTCTACTCCGGTTCGCGGTCCTCTGACATGTTCGTCGAGGTGGAGATCACCGTTCTGGCCTGAGCCCCCTCGGTGGCGGCGGCCGGTAGGCCTTGTTGGTGGGACGCATGTCTTCACCGGTCAGTTCTTGGTGGACGCGGTACGCGGCCAGGGCCCCGGTCAGCAGCTGCGCCCACGGCTCCGGGCCTGCGGGGCTGAAGGCGGACGCTTCGTACACCCCGGGGATCCGGGTGCGCAGCGGGGGGAGCCGCAGCAGCGTCCGCCAGCCGCGCCACTGCGGCCCGGCGGTGGCCGCTCCGGTGAGGCGGGGCGGGCGGCGTCCGGTCAGGGCGGCCGCCTGCCAGGGGTTGCAGCTGACGATGGTGGCGTCGCTGGCGACGTCACCGGAATCGGTGCTCACCACCCCGGTCTCGATGCGTCCAACGGTGCGGCTGAACTGCACCTCGACGCCGCGCCGGGCGAGGCGCTCCACGAGCAGGTCGGTCAGCAGGCATGACGGGTGGGGTTCCCCGTTGGGTGCGGCGAGTTGCCATCGGCCGAAGGTGCGCTCGATGCTGAGTCGGGACGCCAGCCAGGCCGGAGTGCGCCGCGGATCGCTGTCGCGGCGGCTGGCCAGGTCTCGGACGAGGGCAGCCAGTGGGGGAACAGGGATCCGGCGGGCCAGGCCCTCGAGACTGGTGCCCGCGTGGAGGGCGCGTCGGTCTGCTGCGTCGAGGGCGCCGGTGAACTCGGCCTCCACCCCCAGTCGGCGAAGGGTGAGCCAGGCGGTGTCGGCCTCGTCGAGCACTTGCTGCCAGGCGGCCGCAGCAGATTGTGAGTATTCGGCCACCAGGGTGTGCCACTGACCGGCCCGATCAGCTGGCAGCTGGACGCCGTCGCCCAGGATTCGCCCCGGCGCCGCAGTGAGGCTGACTCCGTGCATGGTCAGCACGGCATCCAGCGGCCGTCCGGTCTTGCGGAACAGGTCCCGCCAGGCGGCCGGCAAGGTGATGGCGTCGTCCAGGGGGGAGGGCAGCAGGGTCGGCTGAGCTGGCTGGCGGTCGAACACCACCACGTCGTGGTTGACGCGGGCGAGCCGGGCGGCGGCGGCCAGCCCAGGCAGGGTGGCGCCAACGACGACGATCATGCCGGCGAGCGGGTCAACCGCCGCCGCAGGGCCTGCCACCCCCGCCTGATTCGACGGAACAACAGCACGACCACGCCGATGCCGGTCACGAGCAGCAGGCCTGCGACGATCGCCGCCAGGATGGGATGAGCCACCGCCAGAGCCACCACCGCGACCACTGCGACATCCTCCGACAGCGACAGTCCGATGGTGGTGACCGGTTCGGGGGAGGTGTTGGCGGCCAGCCGGACGCCTGCCTTGGAGAGGTGGCTGAGCAGCGCGGTCACGCCGCCGAGCGCCGCGAAGGCCAGGGTGGGCAGATCGCCGGTGGCGCCGGCCAGCAACGCGCCGATCACCGCTCCCGCCACCGGACGGACCACGGTCGACAGGGCGTCCCAGAGCGAATCGAAGTAGGGGATCTTGTCGGCCACGAACTCCACGAGGACCAGCGCGCCCATCACGATCAGGACGTCAGTGCGCTGGAAGCCCACCGGGATCTGTTCGACACCGCCGAACCGTCCCAGCAATCCGAGGGCCAGCACGGTCAGGTAGGCGTTCAGCCCACTCGCCCAGCCACCGACGAACGCCAGCCCGAGGATGTCCATGGCGGCAGCCTAGTCGCGTGGGCGCAGCGCTCCCGTTGTGCTGGGGCGCGCCGGTGGCCGTCGGTCTGGCGTCGTCGGCGGGGCTGGCGCCTGGTCCGAGGGGTTACTGGCCGGGCGGTCGGGAAAGCTGGCCGGCCAGCACCTCCGCGAGCGTCAGGGCCCGCCGGTTGGCCAGGTCAGATACCTGCTTGCGGCACGAGAAGCCGTCCGCCACAACGGTGGCGGTGGGGTGTGCCCGCAGCGCCGGCAGCAGTTGCTCCTCGGCGACGGCAACGCTCACCTCGTAGTGGCCGGTTTCGACACCGAAATTGCCGGCCAGCCCGCAGCAGCCTCCGAGGGCGGTGACCGTGGCGCCCGTGCGCCGCAGCAGGGCGGCGTCGGCCTGCCAGCCCAAGACCGCAGCGTGGTGGCAATGGGGCTGGGCGATCAGGTGGTGGCCGGTCAGGTCAGGCGGGACATAGCCCGGAGTCTGCGCGAGCAGTTCCGCCAGCGTCCGGGTCGCGGCGGCCACTTCGGTGACGCGTGGATCGTCGACCAGGCCGGCGGCATCGCCGCGCCAGACTGCGAGACAGGACGGCTCGACCCCCAGAATCGGCATCCGCGACGCGTAGGGCTGCAACACCTCAAGGGCTGCGCGCAGCTGCGCAGCGGCGGCGTCCCGTTGGCCGGTGGTGATCCAGGTGAGCCCGCAGCAGGCTGTTCTCTCGATCAGCTGGGGCGCGTACCCTGCCTCGCGGAGCACGCTGAGCAGCGCCGGAAGGTGGCTGCCGGCGAAGGAATCGCTGAACGAATCGAGCCACAGCGCGACCGGGCGGCCCGGCGAGGCGGGGATCGTGAGCCGGCGTCGCGCCGGACCGCGGGCGAATTCGGGCAACGGGCGTCGCTGGTCCACCCCGGCGAGCCACCGAGCCGCGTGGGCCACTCCGGGGACCCGCAGCAAGGCGTTCGCCAGCGGGGCCAGCCCGGGAAGGCCGGTCACCAGGCGCCCCCAGCGCGGCAACTGACCAAGGGCGTAGTGACTGCGCGGCCGAAGCCTGCCGTGCCAGGCCTCATCGAGCACCCGTGACTTGTACGACGCCAGATCGACCCCGGTGGGGCAGTCGCGGGCGCAACCCTTGCAGGCCAGGCACAGCTCCATCGCCTCGGCCACCTCGGGCGCCCGGAATCCTTGCGTGATGACCTCCCCGGCCAGCATTTCCTGCAGCACCCTGGCCCGGCCGCGGGTGGAATCCTGTTCGTCGCGGGTCGCGCGGTAGGAGGGGCACATAATGTCCGCGGCGGTACCGTCCGGGCTGACGCAGCGGCCAACCCCGGTACACCGGTGCACCTCGGCGCTCAGTCCCGGGTGCGCGAGGGCCAGCGGCGAGTGATGGACGGCCGCCAGCCGCAGGTCCGAGTCCAGTGGCGCCGGGTCGACGATCACCCCCGGATTGAGCAGGTTGTCCGGGTCGAACAGGTGCTTCACGGCAGCGAACAACCCCAGCGCGGCAGGGGAGTACATCCGGGGTAGCAGCTCGGAGCGCGCTCTGCCGTCGCCGTGTTCGCCGGACATCGACCCGCCGTGGCTGGCCACCAGGTCCGCTGCGTCCCCCAGGAAGGCGCGCAGCACAGGGGCACCGTTGGGACGGTCGAGGGGGAAGTCGATGCGGGCGTGGACGCAGCCCTCGCCGAAATGGCCGTAGGGCAGGGCGTGCAGGCTGTGCTGGGCGAGCAGGTCGTCGAGGTCGCGCAGGTAGGCACCGAGCCGGGCGGGCGGAACGGCGGAATCCTCCCAGCCGGGGTGGGCGAGGGTGTCGAGGCTGACCGCGGCCAGCCCGGCCCCGTCCGAACGGATCCGCCACAAGATGGCAGCCTCGTCCGGGTTGTCGACGATGCGCCCTTCCAGGGCGCCGGACCCCGCGACCAGTGCCAGCGCCCGGGAGCGCAGCTCGCTGAGGTCGTCGCCGGCCAGTTCCAGGAACATCCACCCGTCCCCGCGCGGCAGGCTGGGGACGCTGGCAGGGCCGAACCGGCGGGCAACGACGTCGACGATCCGCCGGTCCAGGCCTTCGCACGCCACGGGGCGAAACGGCAGCAGGGCGGTGACGTGGTCGGCGGCCTCCGCCATGGTGGGGTAGCCGAGCGCCACCATGAGGGTCGCGGGAGTCTCGCGCACCAGCCGCACGTCGGCGGTGGTGACGACAGCCAGCGTCCCCTCCGAGCCGGCCAGGAACCGGGCCACGTCGAACCCCCGCTCAGGGAGCAGGTGTTCGAGGCTGTAGCCGGAGATCTGGCGCGAGAAGGTGCCGAACTCGGTACGGATGACGCCGAGGTTGTCGGCTACCAACCGATGCAGCCCCTGCAGGGTGGGAGAGGCCGAGGCGCGCAGGTCGGTGCGGGAGTCGAGCCGGAGCGGCTCGCCGGTGCCGGTGATGACGTCAAGAGCCACCACGTTGTCGGCGGTGCGGCCGTAGCCGAGCGCGCGCGGTCCGCAGGCGTTGTTGCCGATCATGCCGCCGATCGTGCAACGGGTGTGCGTGGAGGGGTCGGGGCCGAACCGCAGGCCGTGCTTCGTGGCAGCCCGCTGCAGCCTGGCATGGACGACGCCGGGCTGCACGGTGGCAGTGGCGGCGTCAGGGTCGACGGCGAGTACCTGATCGAGGTGGCGGGCGGTGTCGACCACCAGGCCCGGCCCGACCGCGTTCCCGGCGCAGGAGGTGCCGGCGCCCCGCATGGTGAGCGGCAGGCGCTCGCGGCGGGCGAGGTCGACTAACTCGGCGAGGTGATCGACGACGAGGGGACGGGCCACGGCCTGTGGAACGACCCGGTACAACGACGCGTCGGCGGCATACAGGGCCCGGGCCAGCGCACTGGTGTCGAGCGCTGCCGCGGCACTGGTGGAGAGCCGGGTCATGGTGCTCATCGTCCCAGATGCCCGCGCGGCGGGGGTGGCGATGGGGCGGCGGGAGGGACGGAACGACCATCGCGCCAGGGGTC
>CAYUWV010000004.1:0-28397 GCA_964448385.1 uncultured Propionibacteriaceae bacterium
GGGGTCTTGACGGACACTCGGCAGCAGGGTCTATAGTGAGCTAATCGAATAGTTGTTCGATAATGAACCTATCGATGGGAGTCAGGGGAAGGCTCGCAACAGCCCCGGCACGGATGGTCTCGACCCCCATCCGTCGCCGGGGTCTGTCTTCGGCCCATCCTGCAACGATCCGTGGGGGAGGGTGGACGTGCGCAGGTATGACGAACAGATCGATGTCAGGCCCGGCCTGATAGACGGTGTCGACGGACCAGCCCAGTTCGTGTGGCGGCGCCGGCTGTGGCGGATCACCGAGGTGCAGACCCGCTGGGTGGAGACCGCCGACTGGTGGAACAGCCCCCAGGTCAGGGCCGCCCGAGGGGACCTTGACGAATCCGGTGGTGGTGACCTGCTCGGCGAAGAGGAGATCTGGCGGGTGGTGGCCAGCCCCGGCCGTGAACGCGACGTGGGGGTGTACGAACTCGCCCACGCCTGGGGGAGCGGACGCTGGATGCTGCGGGCGGTGGTGGACTGATGACCGAGCCGGAACCGGGCGGGTTGAACCGGGCCGAGGCGGCGCTGCTGGCGGCCGACCTTGCCGAGGCTCCTGCGGAACGTTACTGCCAGGCCCATCTGGCAGCGCTGCGGGTGGCCGCGGTGATCCTTGCCGTCCGGGCGCCCCGGCTGCGGGGGCGTGACCTCGGCTCGCGCAATGTCTGGCATGTGATCGGCCAGGTGGCTCCCGAGTACGCCGAGTGGGCGGGGTTCTTCGCCACCACCCAGCTCAAGCAGCAGGCGGTCGCTGCCGGGGCGACAGCGATCGTCACCGCGCGAGAGGCCGACGACCTGGCTCGTGATGCCCGGCTGTTCTGTGACCAGGTGGCCCACTGGTTGCCCCGCGCGCGGGCACGCTCCGTCCGGGGCGCGGGATGACCGACCCGTTCGTCCACCTGCGGGTGGCTTCGGGCTACTCGCTGCAGTACGGCGCATCATCCCCGGCGGCACTGGTCGAGGCCGCGGCCGCCAGCGAGATGGACACCCTCGCCCTCACCGACCGGGGCGGACTCTACGGGGCGATCCGGTTCGCCACCGCCTGTGCGAGCACCGGGATCGCCCCCGTGGTGGGAGCCGACCTCGCGATGGCGCAGCCGCGTCCGGCCGCGCGGCGGCGTCCGTCCACCCCGGCGAAAGGTGGTGCGGTACGAGACGCCCGGCTGCCCCGGGCTGTGGTGCTGGCGACGTCCCGGGCCGGATGGGCCTCGCTGTGCCGGTTGTTGAGCGCCACCCACGCTGCTGGGGAACGTGGTGAGCCGGTCTGCACTCCCGAACTGATCGGCGCGCACAGCCGTGACCTGCTGGTGATGCTGGGGGCGGATTCCCGGCTGGGGACCCTGCTGGCAGCCGGGGACGAACTCGCAGCCGAGACCGAACTGGCGCGCTGGCGCGAGGTCGTCGAATCGCACCAGTTGGTGGTGGCAGTCACCCACCACCAGGTGCCCGGGACGGGTCCCGGATCGGGCGCCCTGGCTGGACGGATGCTCGCCTGGGCCGATCGCCACCGGCTGGTGGGAGTGCTCAGCCACGACGTGAGGATGGCAGCCAAGCACCTGGCACCGACCCTGGACGTCCTGGATTCGGCCCGGCGACTGGTGCCGCTGGATGCCCGCAACGTCGATCGCCGCAACGCCGAGGGCTACCTGAAGTCGGGCAAAGAGATGTTGCCTTTGGCGGAGGAGGTCTCCGCGCTGGCTGGACGTCCCGACGCCGAGCAACTCATCGCCGATACGCGGATGGTCGCCATTCGCTCCCGGCTGGACCCGCGGGCCGACATCGGCCTGGGTGAGATCCACCTGCCCGAGTTCGAGGTGCTCAGTGGGACGGGAGGTGACGCCGCCGACGAGCTGTACCGCCGCTGCGAGGCAGGCTTGGCGCAGCGTTACGGCACCCCGGACGGCCACGTGCTGGGTCGGCTGGCCGAGGAACTGGACATCATCAATCACCTCGGCTTCGCCTCCTACTTCCTCACCGTGGCAGACGTCACCGAGGCGATCCGGGAGTTGGGGATCCGCTCGGCAGCCCGCGGCTCGGGTGCCGGCAGCCTGGTGAACTACCTGCTGGGAGTCTCTGGGGTCGATCCGATCCGGCACGGACTGCTGATGGAACGCTTCCTCTCCCCGCTGCGGATGGCGCTGCCCGACATCGACCTCGACGTCGAATCCGCCCGGCGTACCGAGGTCTACGACAAGATCCTCGACCTCTTCGGCGCTGAGCGGGTGGCCTGTGTGGCGATGGTCGACACCTACCGAGTCCGTCACGCCGTCCGCGACGTCGGGGCGGCGCTCAGCCTGCCGCCGCGTGAGATCGATGCGATCGCCACCGCCTTCCCGCACATCAGGGCGCGTGACGCCCGGGCCGCGCTGCGCGACCTGCCTGAACTGCGGGCGGCCGGACTGGGGGAGAAGCGTCTCGATGTGTTGTTCTCGCTGGTGGAATCACTCGACGGGCTCCCGCGACACCTCGCCCTGCATCCGTGCGGGGTGCTGCTGTCGGATCGCACCCTGGGCGATCGCACTCCGGTCGAAGCCAGCTTCGGCGGCTACCCGATGAGCCAGTTCGACAAGGACGACGTGGAGGCGATCGGGCTGCTGAAGCTCGACGTGCTGGGCATCCGGATGCAGTCTTCGATCGCGTATGCGCTGCGTGAGATCGAGCGGGTGGAAGGCGAGCGGGTGGACATCGACATCCTGAGCCCGTATGACGACCCGCAGACCTACGACATGATCGCCAAGTCGGTCACGCTGGGCTGCTTCCAGATCGAATCCCCCGGCCAGCGCGAGTTGATCGGCAAGTTCGGCCCGAGCGACTTCGGCGACATCATCATCGATATCTCACTGTTCCGACCCGGGCCGGTGAAGTCCGACATGGTGATCCCCTTCCTGGAGGCCAGGCAAGGCTGGCGAAAAGCCAGCTATCTGCACCCCGACCTCGAGCCGGTGCTGGCCGAGACCGGCGGTGTGGTGGTTTTCCATGAGCAGATCATCCAGATCATCGCGGTGGTCGCCGGTTGCAGCCTCGCTCAGGGGGACGAGGCGCGGCGGGCGCTCGGCAACCTGCAGGCCAAAGAGGACGTGAAGCGCTGGTTCTTTCCTGCCGCGACCCGCCGCGGGTACTCGGCTGAGGTGATCGGGAAGATCTGGTTCATCCTGGAATCCTTCGCCTCTTTCGGGTTCTGCAAGGCCCACGCCGCAGCCTTCGCCCTGCCCACCTACCAGTCGGCCTGGTTGAAGGCCCACTACCCGGCCCACTTCCTGGCCGGGGTGCTCACCCACGACCCGGGGATGTACCCCAAGCGGTTGATCCTTGAGGAGGCGCGTCGGCTCGGGGTGGAGATCCTCGGCCTGGACGTGAACCGGAGCGAGGCGGACTACCGCGTCGAGAAACTGGGGGAGTTCCCGCCGGGTGCCGCTGACCTGATCGATGCAGCTGCTTCAGCCGGATCGCAGGATCCGTCAGCCGAGCCAGGGGCAGGGTCGCGGTACCCCGTCCGGCTCACCCCGGGCCATGGCCTGCCGGACGGACGCGGCTACGGCATCAGACTGGGGCTGGCGGACGTGAAGGGGATCAGCCAGGTCGAACTGGCACGGATCGTCGCCGGACGGCCGTACGCCTCACTGACCGATTTCTGGCGACGTACCGGCAACTCCTCTCCGGTCACCGAGCGGCTGGTGCTCGCGGGGGCCTTCGACGAGTTGTATGGCATCGGCTCTGGCGGCACAGTCGGTCGCCGCGGTCAGGTCACCCGGCGGGACCTGCTGCTGAGCGTCTCCGATCTGGAACGGGCCGCGCGGGTGGATCGCCGCGGCGCCGGGCGTGCCCGCGGGCTGACCGGTGCTGGGCAGGTCGGTGGCGCTGGTCGTCCGGCTGAGATCCAGCTGCCGCTGGAGTTCACCAGCGCCGCCGACCTCGGCGACGTGGTGTCCACCGGGCTGCCTGAACTGAGCGACAGCGAGCGGCTGGCCGCAGAGCTGGAGATCATCGGCTTGGACGCCAGCCGTCACGTGCTGAGCGACCAGCTGGAATTCCTGGCCGCCCTCGGGGTGACCTTTTCGGCCGATCTGCTCAGTCGCCGTCCCCGCCGCGAGGTGCTGATAGCCGGGGTGAAGGTCGCCACCCAGACCCCGCCGGTACGTTCGGGTCGGCGGGTGATTTTCCTCACCCTCGACGACAGCACCGGACCGGCCGATGCCACCTTCTTCGAGGACGTCCAAGGTCCGTACGCTGCCACCGTCTTCGGCTGCTGGCAGCTGGTGGTGCGCGGCGAACTCCGCCGGACGGGGCTGCGTGGGGTCTCCGTGCTGGCCAACGGCTGTTGGGATCTCGCCCAGCTGCAGGCCCGTTACAGCCAGGTCTTCGACGAGACCGGGGACGCCGCCGCCGCGCTGGCCGCGGTGCATGAGGTGATGGCAGTGGTGCCCCAGGGCTTCGGGGTCGGGGACGAAACTGGACGCCGTCGCCTGCTGGTGCATCCCAGTGGTTTCAGGCAATCGCCCTACGCCGATGTCAAGCCTGCCGGGGGGTCGGTCGAAGCGGCACCCCGCAAGCTGTGGCACTCCTCACCGGGAAGCGCTGGACGATGAGCCCGCCATACCAGCCCAGCCAGCCGCGCGAGCGGATCGTGATGCACATCGACATGGACGCCTTCTATGCCTCGGTCGAACAGCGTCGCCGGCCAGATCTCGCCGACGTACCGATGTGGGTCGGCGGGGCCGAACGTGGAGTAGTGCTGTCGGCCAATTACGCCGCTCGCGCCTACGGAGTCAGCGGCGGCATGTCCTCCACCCAGGCCCGCCGGCTGTGCCCGATCGCGGTCAGCCTCCCGCCTGACTTCGACACCTACACCCAGGTGTCGCGGGGCATCGTCGCGGCGCTGCAGAGCGTCACCCCGGCGGTAGAGAGTGCCTCGATCGACGAGGCCTACCTCGACGTCTCTGGCGCGCTCCGGCAATGGGGCTCGGCGTCCACCATCGGAGAGCACCTGCGGGCCTTGGTGCACGACGAGCAGGGCATCACCTGTTCGGTGGGGATCGGCCCCAACAAGCTGGTCGCCAAGATGGCCTCGAACGCTGCCAAGCCTGACGGGCTGGTCGAAGTCCCCGCCGAACGGGTGGTTGCCTTCCTGCACCCCCAACCAGTGGAGCACCTGGTCGGGGTGGGCCAGAGCACCACCGTCGCGCTACACCGGCTCGGGGTCTACACCGTCGCCGACCTGGCCTATCTGCCGCGCACCACCCTGCAACGAGCCTTCGGTCCCCGGCAGGGCGCGTTGCTCGCCGAGTTGGCTTGGGGACGTGATGCTGCCCGAGTGGTGGCCCGTCCCGGTGAGCGAGGGGTCGGCTGCCAGGAGACCTTCGCCCGCGACACCGACGATCCGTCCACGGTGCGCGCGGAACTGCTTCGGGTGGCCGTCACCGTGGGCGGTCGGATGCGCGCAGCAGGTGTTCTGGGACGCTCGGTCACGCTCAACCTGCGGTTCTCCGATTTCACCACGCTCTCCTCGGCCATGACCTTGTCGACCCCGACCGACATCACCGACGACCTTTACGATGCGGCGCTGGGGCTGTACACCCGGCTGAACCTGCAACGGGCGAGGATCCGCCGGGTCGGGATCAGGGTCGAGGGACTGGTCGATCGGGCTGTGGTCGCACTGCAGCCGGCTCTCGATGACCCCGAGCGGGGATGGCGCGAAGCCGACCAGGCAACCGATCGGGTGATCCGCAGGTTCGGACCACAGGCGGTGCAGCGGGCGGTGTTGACCGGGCGGCGGCGAGCGTGATCCACCGAGTGGTTTCCTAACGCCGCTACGGCGCCTAGACTTGACCTACACTTCGTCCACGACGAAAAACCAGGGAGGCGGGCATGGCCCTCTCGGAGGACGAGCAGAGGCTCCTCGAGCAGATGGAAGCCGCTCTGGCGGCCGAGGATCCCAAACTGGCCAATACCCTGCGGGGTACCACCACCCGGCGCTTGCACCGCCGTAGAGCTGCCCTTGCTGGGCTGGTTTTCCTGGTTGGGATCGCCGCGCTGCTTGGGGGCATGGAGATCCATCCGATCGTCAGCGTGGCTGGATTCCTCATCATGCTCGTCGCGACGGTGGTCGCCGTCAGTTCCTGGCAGCATGTCGGCGTTGACCCTGACGACCAGCGGGCCCCGAACTCCAGCGGACCGGGCGGCAAGCCCGAGCGTGACTTCATGGACAAGATGGAAGAACGCTGGCGTCGTCGTCAGGACGAGGGATTCTAGCCTTCCGGGTGACTGACCGGTGACAACCGGGGACGACGATGCCCGTGACGTGGCGATCGAGTACTTCGCGTCGCGGTTGCGCTTCGAAACGGACCCCTCGGATGTCGCGGCGGCACGAGCCGCCGGTGAGCGGTTCGTGATCCTCGACGTTCGCAGCCAAGCATCCTGGGACGCGGGCCACATCCCAGGCGCCCTGCACATTCCACGAGCCGACCTCGAAGCCCGGCTCCACGAAATCCCCCCGGACCTCGACGTCGTGGTCCATTGCTGGGGTCCGGCCTGTAACGCCGCCACCAAGGCCGCGCTGCTGCTCAGCCGTCACGGTCGACGGGTGAAGGAGATGATCGGCGGGTTCGAATACTGGGCGCGCGAGGGCCTGCTGGTCGAGACCGCGTCCGGACGAACCCGGTTGCCCGTCGACCCCCTGACCGCACCCCCGGCAGCCGACGGTCGCTGAGCCAGCGGGTTACCAGCGAACCACCGAACGCGGGAAGAGTCGTCGCAACAGGTGGTGGCGAACGTTTCGAGTGGCCCGGAGGCTGCTGCCGATCTGCGTGACGAGGGTGGTCACGCCAGCCGATGCGTCGGGCTGGGCGGCGAACCGGGTTCGTTCGACCTGCACCGACAACTCCGTCAGTGCCGCGGCCGCCGTTTCGTCCAGTTGGCCGGCCAGCCTGGTTGCCGCTTGTCGAGGCGTGCCCGGTGGCCAGGCGAGTCCGGCATCCAGCACGCAGTCCCTGACCTCGTCCCACGCATCCTCGACCATCACGGCCGTGTCCCGCCCCGGGCGGAGCCGCCGCCACCGCCGTCCCACGCGGACGATGACCGGGGTAGCGACCGCGATGATCACCAGCAGCGACGCGCCCAGTGGCGCGACGATGCTGACTCCGTCCCGCCCGGTTGCTCCGGTCGGATCCGATTCCGCAGCGGGAGACTCCGAGGTGCTGGCCGTCGGCTCGGGCGACGGCTCCGCCGTTGAAGCGGTCGGCGTGGGGCTGGGGGTAACGCCCGTAGCACCACTGGGCGTCGGGTCGAACGCCACCCAGCCGAGACCGTCGAAGTACAGCTCCGTCCAGGCGTGTGCCTGTCGAAGCGACACCTCGAACTGGTCTTCAGCCCGGACGCCGGGCAGGAAGCCGATCACCACTCGAGACGGGATGTCGATCATCCGCGCGAGGGCGGCCAGAGAACCGGCGAACTGCTCGCAGTAGCCTGATCGGCTGGAGAGGAGGAAGTCGGCCAGGGTCTCCAGGGCCGAACCGGGCTTTCCTTCGGTGGAGTAGGTGAAGGCGTCCGAACGCAGCCAATCGGTCAGGGCGAGCGCCCGTTCGCCGTCGGTCGAGGCCCGTGCCACGATGTCATCCGCCAGCTCCGACAGGTCAGGGTCTAGCCCACCGGGCAGCCGGGTCGTGAGCCCGCCGTCCCCGGGATCTCCGGCGCTGGCTGCCGCGATCGTGTCGCTGCTCGGTTCCAGTTCCCAACTGGTCACGGTGTAGCTGAGGTCCCGGGTGGCGAGCTTCCGGTTGGATCCAACGGAGACCACTGCGTGCGTCCGTGGGTCGTAGCGCCAGTCGCCGCTGGCCGAGACCTGCTTCGCGGCCCAGGGTACCGGCAGCCACTCGCTGCCGAGGTCGCCCACGGTGATGCTGGTCTCGAAGGTCGGCGGCTGGCCGGTCACCCCTCGCGGGGCCGCCAGGGGCAGCGCCACGAGATCCGTCGCCACCAGGTGAAAGCCGGAGGCGTCGAACGCGGGCAGGGCGGCCATCCGCAGGTAGCGGGCCCGCTCGGAGCGATAGGTGATCACGACCCGGTCGTTGGGGAGGCGAATGTTGCGGATCAGATCGAGGCTGGGATCGCCCAGCTGGACACCGCCGCCCCCGCGGTTCGGATCAAGAACGGATCCGGAGCGCTCGGGCAACAGGCCGAATCCGGCCAGGCTGCCGGTCAGGGCCAGCACCCCAGACAGTGACGTCGCGACCACAACCCCTCGCCGCAGCGAGCTCGCCCGGCGTGCCTCGGTCTGCGAAACCAGGGTGTTGTAGGTGCCCACACCCAGCACCGTGAGGTAACCAACGCCGATCAGGATGAACCACGACGCGTGGGACTGCCGGGGCAAGGTGAGCGCCGTGACGAGGAAGGGGATGACCAGGACGGGAAAGATCCAGCCGGGGCGCTCCAGGCCGATAGCCAGCGCGTCGAGCACCAGGTAGAGCAGCCACAACAGCCACGCACTGAACAGGGCGACGCCCACATGGTGATCCATGGGCGCGACGCTCACCGCGATGACCTGGGCGGTCTCGCTCGCCAACTTGGGCAAGCGAGGCAGATACAGCAGCGCCAAGCCCGCACCGGGCAGAACCTCGGCGAGGCCGACGACCAGTGCCGGGGCTTTCCTGCGGCGCGCGAAGCTGCCAAGCCCGATGCTGACGCTCACCAGCACGGCGGTGAGGCCGAGATAGCTGCGGTCCTCGGTCAGTGGGCTCAGGGTCATCGCCGCCAGCAGCAGCGCGACCAGCAGCGCCAGCGACAATCGCTCGGCGTCTCTCACGATCCGCCCACTTCGCCCAGAGCACGCCAGGCGTCATCCACCGATGTCCCCGCCGGGACGCGCACGCAACGCCAGCCGGACCTGCTCAGCAGGGTGACCGCCTGCGCGTCCACGCGCGCCGGCTCGAGCACCAGGGCCCAACAGCTTCGGTGTTTGGAACGGGCTGCGGCGAGCGTCGCAGCGTCCGCGCTGCTGAGGCCGCCAAGCAGCGCAATCAGCAGTTGTCCCTGCACTCCGCCGGGTGCGGCCAGCAGCGCCCGCTGCAGAGTCCCGCTCTCGCTGGGTTCGACTTCGGCCAACTCGCGCAGGATGCCGCTGATTCCGATTCGCCCCATAGCACGCAGTTGGTCGGCGGAGGCGTCAGAGTCGCTCAGCGCCACACTGAAACCCCGCGACGACAGATGGGCGCTGATGGATGCAGCAGCCCGCACCAGCCACTCGAACCGCTCGTCGGGGCGCGCCGCCCGGAAACCGCCGGACCGGTTGTCGAGGACCACCACAGCGCTGGGATCCCAGGCGCGTTCCTCCCGCCGGACCATCAACTCATCGAGCCGCGCTGTGGATCGCCAATGGATCCTTCGGACGTCGTCGCCGGCGGCGTACTCGCGGATGAGGACGTCGTCTGGACCCATCACGCTGGTTCGGAGCAGGCTGGAATCGGTGGTGGAGCCCACTCCGGAGGCGTCGCGGACCGGGCTCAACGGCTCAGGAGTGGGCAGCGCGAGCACGTCGGCGACGTCGGGCAGCAGCGTCCGCGTCTGGGCCAGGCCAAGCGCGTCCATCGCGGTGCGTTGCAGCGGGCCGATCCGGTGCCGACCCCGCCACCGCGCGGTGGCGCGATAGACCAGAGTGTGTTGTTGGGCGCCGAATCCCTGCGTCCCCACCGCGATCGGTTCGTGATCAACCGCAGCGAGCGCGTGCGGGAACTGCTCGGAGTACCTGACACCGACCCCGAGGAAGGCTCCGCCGTGCTCCACCTGGAGGCGGTCCGTCAGCATCTCTCCCACGCCGAGTTCGACAGGGTCGATGAGCCGCTGCAACCGAGGTCTGCCGCTGCCGACGGCCAGGATCAGCCAACTCGCCAGTGGCAGGCACGCTAGAAACAGTCCCGGCCAGGTCAGGTTTCGCTGACCGGCGAGCCAGGCGGCCCCGGTCCACAGCACCCCCCCGGTGAGCATGACCCGGCCCCGCAGGGTCAACTCGGCGTACGCGGGCATGGTCAGACGCGACGTTGGGGCACTGGGACGTCGGCCACGATCCCGCGGATCACCTCGGTCACCTGGCGGCGGCCAAGTTGGGCCTCATGGCTGAGCAGGACCCGGTGCGCCAAGGTAGGAACGGCGAGGGCCTGGATGTCGTCCGGGGTGACGTAGTTGCGCCCGCCGATGGCGGCTTGGGCTTTGGCCACGCGCAGCAGTTGCAGGCTCGCCCTCGGTGACGCGCCCAGCCGAATGTCGCCCACGGAACGTGTCTGGTGCACGATGGCCACCAGGTATTCCTTGACGGCGCGGTGGACGAAGACCCGTCGTGCCGCCGCGATGCAGTGGACGACGCCGGCGGCGTCGATGACTGGGCTGATCCCCTCCAACGGCTCGGCTTCGCCGTGGTGATCGAGCATGGAAACCTCGTCCTGACGGCTGGGGTACCCCATGTCGATGCGTAGGCCGAACCTGTCGCGTTGGGCTTCTGGCAGGGGGTAGGTGCCTTCCATCTCGATCGGGTTCTGGGTCGCGACCACGATGAACGGGCGGGGTAGGGCATGGCTGATGCCGTCAGCGCTGACCCGTCGTTCCGCCATGGCCTCCAGGAGTGCGGACTGGGTCTTGGGCGACGCCCGGTTGATCTCGTCGGCGATCACGATATTGGCGAAGATGCCGCCGCGCTTGAACTCGAACTCGCGGGTGTTCTGATTGAACACCGACACTCCTGTGATGTCGCTGGGTAGCAGGTCCGGGGTGAACTGGATCCGGCTCGAACTGGCGCTGATGGCGCGGGCGAGGGCGCGGGCGAGCATCGTCTTTCCTACCCCTGGCACATCCTCGATCAGCAGGTGGCTCTCGGCGAACAGCGCGGTGACCGCGAGGCCGACGGCCTCGCCCTTGCCCGAAATGACGCTGCCCACGGCCTGCCTGATGGTGCTGGCCGCCTGCTGCACCGCCTCCACGTCCGTGGTTGTCGCGACGTCCACGTGGCTTCCCCTCGATCACGGTTACTGCCCACCCTACGCGGCGCTCCGATGGCGTGGTCTTGTCTTCAGTGGAGGGAAGTGGAGTAGAGTGGTGCCAAGTGGAGCAGAACGGAGGAAGTGGCCGTGTTTCTGGGCACCTTCACCCCCAAGCTCGACGAGAAGGGGCGGTTCTTCCTCCCCGCCAAGTTCCGTGACCCTCTCAGCAGGGGACTGATCATCACCCGGCAGCAGGATCGCTGCCTGGCGATCTGGCCTCCTGAGGTGTTCGAGGCGGAGGTCGCCAAGGCGGCCACTGGTCCATCCACGGTCCAACGGGTCCGGGACTATCAGCGCATGGTCTCCTCGGGCGCGTCGGACGAACTGCCCGACAGCCAAGGCCGCATCACTGTCCCGCTTCCCCTGCGGGAGTACGCGGGACTGGCCAAGGAGATCGTGGTGATCGGGGCCTACAACCGCCTCGAGGTATGGGACGCGGCGAGGTGGGCGGAGTATTCGGCTGCCCAGGAAGAGGCCTTCGCGGCCATGAATGAGGAGGCCTTTCCCGCGGGGTGACCCGCGACCAAGGGCTTCTACCGACTCGTGCGGTGCGGCTTCAATCCGATGCCGGAGCCCCCTGGCTCACCTTCCCCGGTGCCAGGTGGAGCCAGTTCGGATTGGAACCACCTCGCACGAGCCTTACCAGTCAGACACGAGGGTCGAGATGGTCGTTCCGAACAGCGCAGGGGGGCCGGTGCACCTCCCGGTCATGTGCGACCGGATCGTGGCCCTCCTCGCGCCCGCCCTGCAGCAACCCGGCTCCATCTACCTCGACTGCACGTTGGGGCTGGGGGGGCATGCCCGCGCCGTGCTGGAGGCGTGTCCGCAGGCACGGCTGATCGGCATCGACCGGGACCCCGCCGCCTTGGACCTGGCCGCCGAGAACCTCGCCGGCTTCGCGGGGCGGGTCGAGTTCTACCAGGCGATCTATCACGAGTTGGACGAGGTGCTGGTCGAGGCCGGGGTGCCGTCCGTCCAGGCGATCTGCATGGATCTGGGACTGTCCTCCCTGCAGATCGACTCCAGCGACCGGGGGTTCGCCTACGCCACGGACGCTCCACTCGACATGCGCATGGACCCGGGGCAGGCCGTGACCGCGGCCACCCTGGTCAATGATCTGGACGCGGTGGCGCTGGCACGCCTGCTGCGCACCCTGGGAGATGAGCGTTTCGCGGACCGGATCGCCCGGCGGATCGTGGCAGCCCGTGAGATTCGTCCGATCCAGAGTTCGGCCGAACTCGTGCGAATCATCGCCGACGCGATCCCGATGGCTGCCCGAAACAGCGGGGGACACCCTGCCAAGCGTTCCTTCCAGGCGCTGCGCATCGCCGTGAACGACGAGCTGACGTCACTGGCGGACGCGCTTCCGGTCGCCTTGCACGCCCTGTCGCCCGGCGGGCGGCTCGCCGTCCTTGCCTACCACTCCGGCGAGGACCGCCTGGTGAAGCGGGCGTTCGCGGAGGCGACTGCGGATCACGTTCCGCCCGGGGTGCCGGTGGTCCCCGAGGCCCTGAAGGCGCGCTTTCACCTGCTCACCCGCGGTGCGGAACGCCCTGAGGAATCCGAAACCACCACGAACCCGCGGGCCGCCTCGGCCCGGTTGCGTGCCATTGCCCGAAACCAGGAGGTCTGAATGACCGCACTGCTCATCCCCCGGGCGCCGCGCGACGAACGTCGCACGCGCGCTGACCTGCAGTCCGTCCCCACCAGGCGTCGGCAACTGCCCATGCCGGGCTTCATTGCGGTGGTGGCCCTGGTGCTGGCGTTGGGCATGGTGGGACTGCTCGTCCTCACGACGGCGCTGCAGAACCAGGCCTTCGCGGTGCAGGGCAAGCAGGCTGAGGCGTCGCGCTTGGCCAACCAGTTGTCTGACCTGCAGGCGCAGGTGGCCCAGGCCCGTTCGGTGGAGCACCTCGGCGTGGCCGCGCAGGAACTCGGGATGAAACCCAACCCCTACCCCGCGCAACTTCGACTGCCGGACGGCACCGTGGTGGGGCGCCCCACGCAGGTCCTTGGCGGGGAGGTTCCCAGCGTCCGCCACAAGACCGAGGCCCAAGCACAGGCCGAGGAGAAGGCCCGCGCCGAGCGCGAGGCCAAGGCGAAGGCCAAGGCGAAAGCTGAGGCTGAGGCCAAGGCGAAAGCTGAGGCAGAAGCCAAGGCGAAGGCTGAGGCAGAGGCCAAGGCGAAGGCTGAGGCGGAAGCCAAGGCCAAGGCTGAGGCTGAGGCGAAGGCCAAGGCGACTGGGCAGGGGCGGTGATGGCCCGACCGCTGGACAGGTTCTTCGGCTCCACTCCGGGAAAGCGGAGCCGCAGCCGCCGCATCCCGTTGTCGCCCTCGGTGGGACGGTTGCGAGCGATGCTGCTGGCAGTCGCCGTGGTGTTCTCGCTCGCCGCCGGGCGGGCCATTCAGGTGCAGGCCATTGACGCCCAGGACGTGGCAGCCCAGGCTGCGGACCAGATCACCGTGGCGCACGACATTCCCGCGTTCCGCGGTGAAGTCCTTGACCGCAACGGCGAAGTGCTGGTCTTCACCGAAGCCACCGTGACCGTGATCGCAGACCCCGAGATGATCCGGACGAACGGGAAGTTCGACCAGCCCATGACCAGCCGGGACGTCGAGGTCGCCGCGACAGCGGCCGACCGGATCGCCATCTTGCTGGCCTCGAATATCGGCGGCGATGTGAACGTCTACCGTGACTCCCTCAAGAAGCCGGGCAGTCGCTATGCCATCGTCGCTCGCAACGTTTCTGCGGCCACCTACAGTGTCATGGCGACCGCGATGAAGGCTGACGGACTGATCGGGATCTACAAGGAAAGCGCGCCCACCCGCCGCTACCCGAACGGCACGCTGGCCGCCAACATCCTGGGGTTCGTGGACGAGAAGGGGAAGGGGGCCGCCGGTCTGGAGTACGTGCTCAACTCGACCCTGTCGGGCAAGCCGGGCCGCGAGGAGTACGAGACCTCCCCGAACGGGAAGATCCCGATGGGCACCAATGTGCTGACCCCTGCCCGCAACGGGCAGGATTGGACGCTCACCCTTGACGCCGGCCTGCAGTGGCAGGTGGAACAGGTGCTGGCTGAACGCGTCCGGGTCGCCAAGGCCAATTCGGGGGTCGCCCTCGTCATGAACATCAAGACCGGCGAGATCCTCGCGCTGGCCAACTTCCCCTCCTTTGATCCCAACGACTACGGCTCGTCCGATCCGAAGGATCTGCAGAATCGCGCCGTTACCGACGCCTACACCCCCGGTAGCGTCCAGAAGGTGCTCACGTTCGCCGCGCTGCTCGACGCCGGGCTGGTGAAGGCTACTGACGTGATTGAGATCCCCCAACGGATCCGTTCGGGCGACCAATGGATCACCGACGCGTTCAGCCACACCGCCAATCCGGAAGTCATGTTCGTGCGTGGCATCATCGCCCGGTCCTCCAACATCGGAGCGATCATGGAGGCCCGCAAGATGGACAGCAACCGGCTCCGCGATTACCTGCTCTCGTTCGGGCTCGGCGCCAAGACTGGCATCGGCCTGCCGGGTGAGAGCGCAGGGCAGTTGCCGGGCGCCAACATGCCGGGTTACAGCCGTGACGGCATCGCCTTCGGTGGCAGTGCGCTGGCCGTGACCGTGGTGCAGGAGGCCGCCGCGATCGCCGCGGTCACCAACGGTGGGATCTACAACGCACCGCACATTCTGGCCTCGACCACCACCCCGGACGGGGCGGTGCAACCGGTGACCACGGCCGAACCGCGCCGCGTGATCTCGGCAGAAGCGTCGACAGAAGTCGTGTCGATGATGGAGAGCATGGTCGCCTTCAATGAGAACAAGGGGTCGAAGACGTTCTCCGTCGACGGCTACCGGACGGGCACCAAGACCGGGACGTCGAAGAAGTTCGACAAGGAATGCGGCTGCTTCAAGGGCTTGGTGACCTCCACCATCGGCGTGGGTCCGGTCGAGGATCCCCAACTGCTGACCTATGTGGTCGTCGACAACCCGAGGCGCGGTGGCTCTGGCACCGCAGTGGCCGCCCCGGCCTACCGCGACATCATGGCCCTTGCCCTGTCCCGTTACGGCGTGACCGCTTCGAAGACCGAATCGCCGAGTCTTCCTGTGTACCCCTGATCCGGCCCTAGAGTTCCCCCATGACGGTGCTGCCCTCGCTCCCGCGCCCGGTGTCGGCTGGAGGCGTCCGGCTGGGCTCGGTCCTCCCGACTTCCGCCGAAGTCGTCATCACAGGCGTGAGCCTCGACTCCCGTCGGCTGTTGCCGGGGGACCTCTACGTCGCACTGCCGGGGGCGACCACCCATGGTGTTCGCTTCGCGGCGGCAGCAGTCGCCTCGGGTGCGGTCGCTGTGCTGACCGACGCCACCGGCGCGGCTGAACTCGCCGACCTTGGCGTCCCTGTGGTCGCCGTGCGTGATCCACGATCGGAGGCGGCGCGGGTGGCGTCCGAGGTGTATCGCCGCCCCTCCGATCGGCTGATGATGTTCGGCATCACCGGCACGACGGGCAAGACCAGCACGACGTGCCTGGTGGAGGCCGGATTGATGGCGGCCGGCCAGATCACCGGGACGA
This sequence comes from uncultured Propionibacteriaceae bacterium, assembly GCA_964448385.1. Classification (GTDB taxonomy): domain Bacteria; phylum Actinomycetota; class Actinomycetes; order Propionibacteriales; family Propionibacteriaceae; genus Propionicimonas. The sequence goes on from CAYUWV010000004.1 coordinate 15,615, forward strand.
TCGGCACGCTTGGTTTCCGGTTGGCCGGCGAGCCGTTGTTCTCCGACCGCTCAACCATCACCACTCCTGAGGCGCCGGACGTGCAGGCCCTGCTTGCGGTCATGCTGGAACGTGGAGCGGCGGCGGTCGCCATGGAGGTCTCCTCCCACGCGCTGGCCCAGCATCGAGTCGACTGGATCTCGTTCGACGTGTCCGCCTTCACGAACCTCGGTCAAGACCACCTCGATTACCACGGTGACTTGGAGTCGTACTTCACTGCCAAGTCGCGCCTGTTCCTGGCTGGACGGACGCGTCAGGCGGTCGTCAACATCGACGATCCCTGGGGTCGCCGACTGGTGGGCATGATCGAGGCGGACGGACGGGCCGGGATCCACACCACCGGTGACGACCCTGCTGCCGACTACCGCGTCGTGGCTTGTCGGGTCGATGCCGCCGGGCGCAGTCACGTCCGCCTTGCGACGCCGGATCGCGAGGTGTCGTTCGTTGTCGGCATGCTGGGCGGGTTCAACGTCACCAACGCCGTCACGGCAGTCGCGATGCTCGACCAGAGCCCGGTCGACCTGGACGACGCGCTGGCGGGCCTGGCTGGCGCAGTGGTGCCGGGACGCATGGAGCGGGTCCCGCTGGTGGGTGACGCGCCGCATGTGGTGGTCGACTTCGCGCACACCCCCGAGGCAGTCGCCGCTGCGGTCTCGGCACTGCCAGCCGGACGGCGGATCGCCGTGCTGGGGTGCGGGGGTGACCGGGATCCGGGCAAACGCGGCCCGATGGGCGAGGCCGCGGCGCGGTTCGCCGACCTGGTGGTAGTGACCGATGACAACCCCCGCGGCGAGGATCCGTCCGCCATCCGCCAGGCGGTCCTCGCAGGCGCGCGGCGCGCCGCGTCCAGTTCCGGAGCCCAGGTGATCGACGGGGGCGACCGTCGCAGCGCCATCCGGGCAGCCCTGGAGGCTGCCCGACCTGGTGACTGGATCGCGATCCTGGGGAAGGGCCACGAGCACGGCCAGGAGATCGCGGGCGTCGTGAGCCCGTTCAACGATGTGGCAGTCGCCCAAGCGGAATGGCAGGCTGCCAACGGAGGTGGAGAACATGGATGAGCTGACGGCATCCCAGTTGGCCGACCTGGTCGGTGGTCAGCTGATCGCTGGTCCCGGCGTCCTGGTCGGTCCCGACGTGGTGATCGATTCCCGCCTGGCCACCGCCCGGGCGCTCTTCGTGGCGCTGCCGGGTGACCGCACCGACGGCCACGCTTTCGTCCCGGCTGCCGTGGCGGCAGGGGCGACGGCGGTGCTGGTGAGCCGCCCGGTCGACACCAGCGCCGCGCAGATCGTCGTCGACGACACCACGCAGGCCCTCGCCAGGCTCGCCACGGCCGTGGTTGCCAGGGCGCGTGAGCATGGGTTGCGCTGCGTGGGGATCACCGGATCGTCGGGGAAGACCAGCACCAAGGACCTGCTGGCGGCCGTGCTGCGCGTCGGGGGGTCGACCGTCGCGCCCCAAGGCTCCTTCAACAACGAGATCGGAGTGCCGCTGACTGCCTGCGGGGTCGACGCCGACACGCGTTTCCTGATCGCTGAAATGGGTGCCCGCGGCCAGGGTCATGTGGCCGCGCTCTGCCGGGTTGTGCCACCTGATGTCGGGGTCGTGCTCAATGTGGGGCATGCCCACCTCGGCGAGTTCGGTTCCGTGGCGGCGATCGCACGCGCCAAGGGCGAACTGGTCGAGGCCCTCGGTCCGGACGGCTGGGCGGTGCTGAATGCCGACGACTCGAGCGTGCTGGGCATGGCATCGCGGACGACCGCTCGTCTTGCCACGTGGTCGCTGGGGGGCGAACCGTCTCACGGTGACCTGCGCGTCTGGGCCGCGGACACCACCGCCGATGAGTGGCAGCGCCACAGTTTTACCCTGCGCGCTGCCGGGACGCGCGAGACCGCCGTGGCCGTTTCGCTGCAGGTGTCGGGGCGCCATCAAGTCGGCAACGCCCTGGCTGCCGCGACCGTTGGCCTGATCGAGGGCCTCGACCCGGAGTCAGTCGCCCAGGCTCTCAGCAGAGCCGAGGCCGTCTCCCGTTGGCGCATGGAGATCCTGCGGCGCAGCGATGGCGCGGTGATCGTCAACGACGCCTACAACGCCAACCCAGACTCGATGCGCGCTGCGCTGGAGGCGCTCGCCGGCATGCGGCGTCCCTCCGGACGGCTGATCGCCGTGCTGGGGGACATGCTGGAACTGGGCATCGAGGCTGCCGCCCAGCACGAGGCGATCGGGGAACTGGCCGCCCAGTTGGGGATCGACGAGGTCGTCGCGGTGGGCGAGTTCGCCGCCGCCATCGTGGCCGGAGCTCGCCGGGGCGGAGCGGAAGCGGTCGCCGTGCCGAACCAGGACGCCGCTGCGGCCGCCGCTGCGGGCTTGCTGACACCGCCCGATGTCGTGCTGGTCAAGGCCTCGCGGGGGCTAGCGTTGGAATCGGTGGCAGAGCGCCTTGCGACCGGTGACGCAGCAGAGCACGGGGAGGAGGTCACCGCATGAGGACCATTCTGCTGGCCGGCGGTGTGGCGATGCTCGGCACCCTCCTGGGCACGCGCTATGCCATCCGGTTCCTGGTGGGTCGCGGCTATGGCCAGTTCATCAGGGACGACGGGCCCACCAGCCACCACACCAAGCGAGGCACGCCCACCATGGGCGGCATCGTGATCATCCTCAGCGTGCTGCTGGCCTATGTCGTCGCGCATCTGGTCACCATGACGCCCCCCACAGCCAGCGGCTTGCTCGCCCTCGGCCTGTTCGTGGGACTGGGCATCGTCGGGCTGATCGATGACTGGATCAAGATCTCGCAGGCGCGTTCCCTCGGGCTGGAGAGTTGGGCGAAGCTGGCCATGCAAAGCGGCGTGGCCATCGGGTTCGGCATCCTCGCCTTCCAGTTCCCCGACCGACGTGGCCTCACCCCCGCCAGCCAGGCGATCTCGTTCCTGCGTGACCTGCCCTGGCTGCAGCTGCCGATCTGGCTCGCCGTGATCTGGATCGTGTTCATCGTCTTGTCCTGGTCGAATGCCGCGAACCTGACCGACGGTCTGGACGGGCTGGCGAGCGGCGCCGCCGCGGTGGTGTTCGCGGCCTACACCATCGTCAATCTCTGGCAGTACAACCAATCCTGCGCCTGGGCCGACGCCGGGCCACAGTGCTACGAGGTGCGGAATCCGCACGACCTGGCCGTGGTCTCGATTTCGCTGGCGGCGGCCTGCTTCGGTTTCCTGTGGTGGAACGCCAGTCCGGCCAAGATCTTCATGGGAGACACCGGGTCGCTGTCGATTGGCGGCGCGTTCGCCGCCATCTCGATCCTGACGCGCACTGAGCTGCTGATGATCGTCATGGCAGGGCTCTTCGTCACGATCACCATGTCGGTGGTGCTGCAGGTCGGCTGGTTCAAGCTCAGCAAGGGCAAACGCCTGTTCAAGATGGCACCCCTCCAGCATCACTTCGAGCTGCTGGGCTGGAAAGAGGTCACCATCGTCATCCGCTTCTGGATCATCTGTGGCCTCTGCGTGGCTCTCGGCCTAGGCATCTTCTACGCCGAATGGACCGTCGGCCTGTGAGCGGGGGGAGTGCTGCGTCCTGGTTGGCGCAGGCCAACCGGCTCTCACCCTGGCCGCAGGCCACGGTCGTGGTGGCCGGGCTGGGCACGTCAGGGTTCGCGGCGGCGGACGGGCTGCTCGACCTCGGTGCCCGCGTGATCGTCCTGGACGCCTCGGAATCGGCGGCCAACCGGGAGAAAGCCACCGTGCTCGAGATGCTGGACGCGACCGTCCGACTCGGGCCCGGGGCCACGGACACCCTCCCACCCGACGTCGACCTGGTGGTCACCTCGCCAGGGTGGCTGCCGTCGTCGCCGCTGCTGCGACAGGCCGCCCTGCGCGGGATCCCGATCTGGGGGGAGGTGGAGCTCGCCTGGCGGATGAGCCTGCCGGATCGAGAGGTGCCCTGGCTCGCCGTCACCGGAACGAACGGCAAGACCACCACCGTGGGGATGGTGGAAGCAATGCTGACCGCGGCCGGGCTCACGACGGCGGCGGTCGGCAACGTGGGCCGTCCGATCGTCGAAGCGGTGCTCGACGACGTCGCTTACGACGTCCTCGCGGTGGAACTGTCGAGCTTCCAGCTGCACTGGACCAACAGCCTGTCCTTGCACTCCGCGGCTGTGCTCAACCTGGCGCCGGACCACTTGGAGTGGTACGCGGACCCAGCGGGCTGGCCACCCGGGGTGACCGGACCGATGGATGCCTACGCAGCCGACAAAGCCAGGATCTACCAGCGGGTCCGGCATTCCTGCGTGTACAACGTCGCCGACCCTGCCACCGAACAGATGGTCGCCGAAGCCGACGTGATCGAGGGAGCCCGCGCCATCGGCTTCACCACCGGCATCCCTGGCCCGTCGATGCTGGGGGTCGTCGACGACCTGCTGGTCGACCGGGCCTTCATCGCCCAGCGACGGGATTCCGCGATCGAGCTCGCCAAGCTCTCCGACGTGGTTCCGGCGGCCCCCCACAACGTCGAGAACGCGCTCGCGGCTGCCGCTCTCGTGCGGTCTTTCGGGGTCCCCCCGCGGGCGGTCGCCGCGGGGCTGCGCCGGCTGCGACTGGGTGACCACCGCATCCAGACCATCGCCGAGCGAGCAGGCGTGCGCTACGTCGATGACTCCAAGGCCACCAACCCGCACGCGGCCGCGGCGTCGCTGCGGGCCTTCGACTCTGTGGTCTGGATCGCCGGTGGCCAGGCGAAGGGCACAACCTTTGACGACCTGGTGCGCGACTACGGCTCCCGCCTGCGCGGTGTTGCCCTGCTGGGCGTCGACCGCCAGGTGATCGCCGAGGCGCTGGCTCGACACGCACCGGACGTCCCGACCTTCGTGGTCGACTCCGGTCAAGATAGGGCGATGGCACAAGCGGTGGAGTGGGCGTCGACCCTGGCGGAGGCCGGGGATGTCGTGCTGCTCGCGCCTGGGTGCGCCAGCAAGGACATGTATCACGACTATGCAGCCCGGGGGGACGCCTTCGCGGCCGCGGTGGCAGCCCTGGACCGACAACGATAGAACGATAGGAGGCCGGCGCCAGTGGCGATCCTCACTTCCCGACGTTCAGTGGATCGCACCGGACCCGCCTCGCCCCCATCACCCCTGGGCGGCGGACGAAGGCGAAGTCTCGTGGTCGAATGGCTGGGGCATCCCCAGGCGAGCTACTTCCTGGTGCTGGTGCCAACGGTTCTGTTGCTCGCCTTGGGCAGCATGATGGTGCTGTCCGCGTCGAGCGTGTACGCGTACGTGAGGTTCGCCGACGCCTACTACTTCGTGAAGCGGCACGCCGTCTTCCTGGTGGTGGGTGGGCTCGCAGCCTGGTTCTTGGGACGGTCCACCCCTCGCCGCCTGAAGATCGTCGGGTGGGGCGCGTTGGCATTCGCCTTCGTGATGCAGCTGCTGACCTTCACCAGCCTTGGGTTCGCCAAGAACGGCAACCGGAACTGGGTGGAGATCGGCTTCGGGCTTGGCAGGGTGCAGCCCTCGGAGTTCGCCAAGCTCGCCATCGTGTTGTGGGGGGCGGCCATCCTGGCCAGCAAGCACAAGCTGCTGGATCGTCCCAAGCACCTGATGGTCCCCTTCGTGCCGGTCTCGTTGCTACTGATCGGCCTGGTGATCCTGCAGCGCGACCTGGGCACCGGCATGGTGCTCGGTGCGATCGTGGTGGCGGTGCTGTGGTTCGTCGGGGCACCGTGGCGGTTGCTCGGTGCGATGCTCGGCACCGTCGCGGTGGTCGTCGCGGCCCTGGTGGCCACGTCCTCAAGCCGGATGGGGCGCATCCTCGGATTCCTGAACCAGGAACTCGACCCGCTCGGCGTCAACCACCAGCCCATCAAAGCCATGTTCGCGCTCGCCTCCGGGGGCTGGTGGGGTCTTGGCCTGGGGGCCAGCCGCCAGAAGTGGGGCGGGCTGGTGGAATCCCACACCGACTACGTGCTGGCCGTCATCGGGGAGGAGATGGGCCTGGTCGGGACCCTGCTCGTGCTGGGGTTGTTCCTGACGCTTGGCTACGCAGGGTTCCGGATCGCGATGCGTTCCGACATCCGGTTCTGCCGGTATGCCGCCGCGGGCGTCATCTCGTGGCTCATGATCCAGACCCTGGTGAACATCGGGGTGGTGCTGCGCATGATTCCGGTGCTTGGAGTGCCCCTGCCCCTGCTCTCGTACGGAGGCTCGGCATTGCTGGCCAACCTGTGCGGGATCGGCATCCTGCTCGCTTGTGCCAGTCAGGAACCCCAGGCCCGCGCCTTCGCTGAACGGCGTCGCCGGCGCCAACGTAAGGCCAAGGTCTCCACCGTCATCCCCAGCAGACATGGGTAGGCTGCGGACGGTGAACATCGTTCTGGCCGGCGGTGGGACGGCGGGACACACGTCGCCGCTGATCGCCACCGCTCAGCAGTTGCACGCGCTGACCCCGGAGTCGCCGCTGTTGTGCGTCGGCACTCCCAAAGGCCTGGAGACCCGGGTGATCCCCGAGGCCGGTCTCGAGTTGGCGTTGATCCCGCCGGTGCCACTGCCACGTCGGCTCACGATCGAACTGTTTGCCGTCCCTGGCCGTCTCTTCGACGCCGTGCGCCAAGCCCGCGGCATCCTGAAGCGGCATGCCGCGGACGTCGTGATCGGATTCGGCGGCTACGTCTCGCTGCCGGTCTACCTCGCGGCTCGCCAGCTCAAGGTGCCGATCGTGTTGCACGAGCAGAATGCCGTCCCCGGCCTGGCCAACCGCATCGCCGCCCGGTTTGCCACGGTCGTCGGCGTCACCTTCCCCGAGACCCGGCTCCCGCATGCCGTGGCCCTGGGTCTGCCGATGCGGCAGGCCATCGCCGACCTTGACCGCCCCGCTGCCAGACCGGCCGCCCGGACGCGCTTCGGCTTCACCGGCGACCTGCCGGTGCTCCTGGTCAGTGGCGGCTCACAAGGTGCGCGCAGCATCAATCAGGCGCTGGCAGCGGCGATTCCGAAGCTTCTCGTCGCCGGCGTCAACGTCCTGCATGTGCTCGGTCCGGCCAACGTGACGCCAGAGACCGTCGAGCAGCAGGACACGGTTACCGGCGCGAAGTACCTGCCGCTGGGCTACGTCGACGCCATGGAACAGGCCTATGCCGCGGCCGATCTGATGGTGGGACGCTCCGGGGCCGGGACGGTGATGGAGACAGCCATGGTGGGATTGCCCACCATTTTCGTTCCGCTGCCGCACGGCAACGGTGAGCAGGCCCGCAACGCCGACTTCCTGCTGGCGGCAGACGCCGCCGTGCTGATCGCCGACTCCGACCTGTCCGGGCCGCGGCTCGCCAGCGAGGTCCTCGCGCTGATCACCGACCAGCCCCGGCTGGCGGCGATCGCTGAGCGCTGCCGGGCGCTCGTCCCCTCGGGTGCTGCTCGTGCCCTGGCGCAACTCGCGCTCGGGGCGGCCAGGAAGGATCGTTGACCATGGGTTTGATCCGTCCCGTTCCGTTGCTGCCGGCCGCCGAACTCGGCGACGTCCACTTCATCGCCATCGGTGGTGCCGGGATGAGCGGAATCGCCACTGCCTACGCCGACCTCGGCGTCCGGGTCTCCGGGAGCGATCAGTCGGATTCGCCGACCCTGCGCGAACTGCAAGCCCGCGGCATCAACGCTCGCGTCGGCCATGACCCGGCCAATCTCGGTGACGCGACCACGGTCGTGGTGTCCTCCGCAGTCAGGGAAACCAACGTCGAGCTCGTCGAAGCCCTGCGTCGCGGGTTGCGGGTCTGGCACCGCAGCGCGGGGCTCGCTGCGCTCATGGTCGGGCGGACGGGCATCGCGGTCACCGGCACCCATGGCAAGACCACGACGTCGGCGATGACGGCCGTCCTGCTGGCGGAATGCGGCGCCGATCCCAGCTACGTGATCGGTTCCCCGCTCACCTCGTCAGGTACCAGCTCACACCTCGGCCAGGGGGACGCTTTCGTCGTCGAGGCGGACGAGAGCGACGGCTCGTTCCTGCAGTACCCGGCACGGATCGTGGTGGTCACCAACATCGAGGCCGACCACCTCGACAACTGGGGGACCGCCGAGGCGTACTTCGCCGGCTTCGTGGAGCTCACCCGGGCCCCCGGCGTCGAGGCCGTGGTGCTGAGCGCGGACGATCCGGGCACCAGGGGGTTGATCGAGCCGCTTCGCGCCGCCGGGAAACGCGTGGTCACGGTCGGCGAGGCGGCCGATGCCGACGTGCGGCTGGCCGAGCTCAGCTTTTCCGGCGCACGGGCCAGCGCGTGGCTGCAGGCTGCTGGCGACCGGGGGCCCCTTGACCTGGCTGTCCCGGGGCGGTACAACCTGCTGAACGCGGCTGCTGCGTACGCCGTCGGCACGCTGCTGGGCATCGACGGGGCGCGGTTGCGCCAGGCCGCTGCAGCCTTCGACGGTACCGACCGGCGCTTCGAACGAGTGGGCGAGTTCGGCGGTGTGGTCGTCATCGACGACTACGCCCATCACCCGACTGAGGTGGTCGCTACGTTGACCGCGGCGCGGGTCCTGGCCGGGTCGGGACGGCTGGTTGCCTGCTTCCAGCCTCACCTGTTCACCCGGACGCGTGACTTCGCCGTCGAGTTCGCCCGGGCGTTGGCTCTGGCCGACGTCATCGTGGTGCTGGGCATCTACCCGGCCCGGGAGGACCCGATCCCCGGGGTGACCGGCGAACTGGTGTCGGAGGCGCTGCGGGGGATTGCCGAGCCGGGCGCGGTCCACTACGTCGAGGCGATGATCGACGCTCCCCAGTTGCTGGCGGCACTGGTGGCACCCGGCGATCTCGTGGTCACCCTCGGCGCCGGGGATGTCACGCGGGTTGGTCCGGCGTTGCTCGGACAGTTGGCTGCGGGGGCAGGCGGGTGAGCCCGGCAGCGGTTGACGCGACCGCCCGCCTTGAACTGCGACGTCGCGACGACCGTCGGCGTCGGCGGTGGTACTGGGCTCTGGCCGTACTGGCCGGCGTGGCGGTCGTGGGTCTGGCGTGGCTGGTGGCTTTCTCTCCGGTGCTCGCGGTGACTGAGGTTGCGGTCCGCGGCACGGAAGTCACGACGCGGGCCGAGGCGCTCGGGGCCGCCCAGATTCTCGACGGCACGCCGTTGGTCTGGGTGGACGTCGCCGGCGCGGCCGACCGGGTGGCCGGATTGCCCGCCGTCGCGTCGGTCTCCGTCCGTCGTGAGTGGCCGAACCGGGTCGAGCTTGCGCTGACCGAACGCACCCCACGCCTGGCGATCCCCTCGGGAACGGGCTACCTGATCGCTGACGCCAGTGGCGTGGTCTTCGACACGGCCATGGCCTTGCCCCCCGGACTGATCCAGGTCGAGGCCGACCCTGACGCGCAACAACTGCTCGTCGACGCCGGCACCGCCTACTCGTCGCTCAGCAGCGGCGTGGCAGCGAAGGTTTCGCGCATCATCGCCGACGGCAAGGATTCGCTCAGCCTGCGAATGCGGGACGGATCGCGGGTCTTCTGGGGCAGCGCGGAACAGTCGCCGCTCAAGGCGCAGGTGCTCGAGGCGCTCATGTCGCGCGGTACCGGGTCCTTCGATGTTTCCGCTCCATCCCACCCGACGAAGCGTTGATCAGCCCAACTCTGAACCAGTAGTTGAGGTACACGCCGAGCGCCCCTGTCTTCTTGGACAAGGTGTTGGGCGTCTCATAACTTTGGACACGCCGCGATGGAGTCACCCTTCCCCGGGATTCGTCCTCGACACACCAGCGGCATCCGGCTTGGACGAGTAGGTGGAGAATCGCGTGGCAACTGCATCCCAGAACTACCTCGCCATCATCAAGGTGGTGGGAGTTGGTGGTGGCGGCGTCAACGCCGTGAACCGGATGATCGAGGGTGGGCTGCGAGGAGTCGAGTTCATCGCCATCAACACCGACGCGCAGGCCCTGCTGATGAGCGACGCCGATGTCAAGCTTGATATCGGTCGTGACCTGACGCGTGGGCTCGGTGCCGGTGCCGATCCGGCCAAGGGACGCCAAGCCGCCGACGACCACGCCGACGAGATCGAAGAGGTACTCAAGGGCGCCGACATGGTGTTCGTGACGGCTGGCGAGGGCGGCGGCACCGGAACCGGCGGCGCGCCGGTGGTGGCCAGGGTTGCGCGCTCTCTGGGCGCCCTCACGATCGGCGTGGTGACTAGGCCGTTCAGCTTCGAGGGCAAGCGTCGCGCCACGCAGGCCGAGGACGGCATCGCCGCGCTCCGCGAAGAGGTCGACACCCTGATCGTCATCCCCAACGACAAGCTGCTGGAGATGACCGACCATCACGTGGCGATCCTGGACGCGTTCCGCCAAGCCGACCAGGTGCTCACCCAGGGCGTCTCAGGGATCACGGACCTGATCACCACTCCCGGACTGATCAACCTGGACTTCGCCGACGTGAAGGCCGTGATGTCGAATGCCGGCTCTGCGCTGATGGGCATCGGATCTGCCCGCGGTGAGGACCGGGCCCGCGCCGCCGCCGAGATGGCCGTTTCCTCCCCGCTGCTGGAAGCCAGCATTGAGGGCGCCCACGGCGTGCTGTTGTCGATCGCCGGCGGTTCAGACCTCGGGCTGTTCGAGGTCTCGGCCGCGGCCAACCTCATCGAGCAGGCGGCCCACGAGGACGCCAACATCATCTTCGGCACGGTGATCGACGACGCCCTGGGTGACGAGGTCCGGGTGACGGTCATCGCCGCTGGGTTCGATGGCGGCCAGCCGCCGCGGCGGAACCGTCCGGAGGTCCGGCAGCGCCCGGAGCCGATGACAACACCGAGGCCGACCGTCGTGCCGGCCGAAGAACCTGCCCCAGTGCCCGTCCGTCCGGTCGCCGTGGCGAAGCCTGTCGTGATTGACGACGACTTGGACGTGCCCGACTTCCTCAAGTAGGGAAGCGTTGTTCAGCTACCGAAACGACCCCGGCGCCGACGGCGTCGGGGTCGCGTTCTGCGATGCGGTCGGCCCCGATGGCGCGGTGCTCAACCTGGGCCTGCAGGACGGTCGCCGAAGCGGGGATTGGGAACTCGTCGAGGCAGCGCTCGGGGTTGAGGTGCGTTGCGCGAGCCAGGTGCACGGGGTGAGAGTGCTTGCCGTCGGGGCAGAGACCGACCAGCCAACATGTGGCGCCGAGACGGCCGACGCGCTGGTCACAACCAGCCGAGGGCTGGGAGTCGCGGTCCGAGTGGCCGACTGCGTACCCGTCCTGTTCGGGGATGCAGCCGCCGGTGTTGTGGCCGCCGCTCACGCCGGCCGGGTTGGGCTGGCCGCCGGCGTCCTGCAGCACACCATGGCGGCGATGCGCCAATTCGGGGCAACGGCGGTGACCGCCTGGATCGGCCCGCACATCTGCGGAGCCTGCTACGAGGTTGGCGACGAGATGCGGGACGAGTTCGCCGCCCGGGTGCCCGGGGCGGCGTCCACGACCTCGTGGGGGACGCCATCGCTCGACCTGGGTGCGGCCGCTGCGCGGCTGCTGGAGGCGCAGGGCTGCCGAGTGCTGCGCCACGATCCGTGCACGCTGACGTCAGCGACGCTGCATTCGCACCGCCGGGACCCCCTGACTGCCGGACGGCAGGCCGGCATCATCTGGCTTCCTTGAGCAGACCCAGCGTGTCGGTGCACCGCCTCCGGCGAGGCCGCGTCGTCCCTTGTTAGGGTTCTGGACGAGTCCGAGCAGTGAGAGGCGAACACAATGGCTGACCGCTTGAAGAAGGCTGCCGTCTGGCTTGGCCTGGCGACGGATCATGAGTACGCCGAGGCGGAGGTGGGGGCCGATGATGTCACCGAGGAAGTGCTGGAGCGCAGTCCCCAGGTGCCGCAACCGCGCAGCGTGACCGAGCTCGAGAGTCGCCGTCCGGTCGCCCCGCAACCGCGGACGGCTGACATCAGCCGCATCATCACCGTGCATCCGCGAACCTACAACGAGGCACGGACCATTGGTGAGAGTTTCCGCGACGGCGTGCCGGTCATCATGAACCTCTCGGACATGGAAGACGTTGACGCCAAGCGGCTGGTCGATTTCGCCGCCGGGTTGATCTTTGGCCTGCATGGCACTATTGAACGCATCACCAGCAAGGTGTTCCTGCTCTCACCGCAGAACGTGAAGGTGGCCGCTGAGGACAAGGAACGCATCGCGGGTGGTTTCTTCAATCAGTCGTGACAGCGGGGAGGCTTGACAGGCGTGGTCGGGGCGATTCTCGGATTTCTCATCTGGCTCTACCTGATGATCCTCACGGCGCGGGCAGTGTTGTCGCTGATCCCGCTGTTCGTCCGCAATTGGCAGCCCCGCGGCCTCGTGCTGGTGATCGCGGAGTTCGTCTACACTCTCACGGACCCGCCGCTGCGTTTCCTGCGTCGTTTCGTCCCGCCATTGCGGATCGGTGGCAGCCAGTGGGACATCGGCTTCCTGATTCTGTTCATGGGCCTGTCGCTGGCCATGCGTGTCATCCCCGCACTCTTCTAGTGCGCCGCAACTCTGAACCTTCAACCTGTTGGTCTTGGACTACTCCTCGGCGCTGCACTAACCTGATGGCCGGATCGGCCTTCAGGATTCCCCGGCGTGCCGAAATCGAACTCATGAGGTGAACGATGACCCTGACCCTGGAGCAGGTCCGACAGACCCGCTTTCATCTGGCTCGCCGCAACGGTTATGAGCCTGTCGACGTGGACAACTTCGTCGACAAGGTGGAGGCCACGCTCTCGCAACTGGCAGAGGAGAACGAGACCCTCAAGCAGCAAATAGATGC
>CAYUWV010000004.1:28497-32617 GCA_964448385.1 uncultured Propionibacteriaceae bacterium
GATGCTTCGCCGGCGGTCACCAGACTGCTGCAGATGGCCACCGAGCAAGCCGAACGGCTCGTGGGCGAGTCCCAGGTCGAAGCCCAGCGGGTGGTGTCCGAGGCTCGCGCCGAGGCCGAGGGCCTGATCGACAGCGCCAACCGCAAGGCCCACGAAACCTTGACCGATGCGCGGACGCGGGCGGAACGGGTCGAATCCGAGGCGCGGGTCAATGCCGATCGGGTCACGAATGAAGCCCAGGCCCGAGCCGATGGCCTCAACGGCGAGGTCGACCAGCGGCGCGCTGAGTTGTTCGGCGCGCTCGAATCCGAGCGCGACACGCTGCGCGGCAGGGTTGATCACCTGCGCAGCTTCGAGGGGTCGTTCCGCAATAACCTCACCACCCACCTGCAGAACCAGATCAACATGCTGAACAGCGCAGAGATGGAGCCGGGCGATGCCCCCGACATCTTGAACGAACCGGGCGTTGGATCCGCCACGCCGCGGCTCGACGCCCTCTTGGGCGACCAAGGCTGACGTCATCGCGGACACCCCTCGGCACGCCAGTGCCGGGGGGTGTCTGCTTGCGTGCTGGACAGGTGGTACTCTCCCTGCTCAGACACCACGAAGGAGGCCGATTCCCATGGCAACGTCCCGGCGCAATGCCCCTGACGCGTCGTTGTTGGCGAAAGCGGCCCGCTTCCCCGTCGCTGAGGGAGAAGACCCTTGGACCGAGGAAGAGGTCGAGGAGGTTCGGCAGGAATTGCTGGCCGACATCGCCCGGATGGAGCGTGCCATCGAGGTCGCAGAAGCTGGTCTGGCGGACCTGTTCGATGAGGGTACCGAGGGCGCCGGGCGGGATCCTGCCGACGTCGGGTCGTCCAACTTCGAGCGCGACCAGGAGATGTCGCTGGCGCAGAACGCCCGGGACATGCTTGAGCAGGCCCAGCTTGCCTACCGCATGTTCGAGACTGGCGAATACGGGCGGTGCGAATCCTGTGGCAACCCGATCGGCAAGGATCGGCTTCAGGTCTTTCCTCGGGCGACGATGTGCGTGACCTGCAAGCAGCGGGAGGAGCGGCGATAACCGCTCACGAGAACGTCCGGGTGCTCCGGCTCCGCCTGATCGCTGTCGGGATCGCCGGAGTGGGCGTGCTCGCTGACCAGGGCACCAAGACCCTGGCGCTGAGCCAGCTCGACCCGGCACGACCCGTTTCTCTCCTCGGTGGGCTGCTGACCCTCCAGCTGATCCGAAACCCGGGGGCCGCTTTCAGCATGGGGGAGAACTTCACCGTCGTGCTGTCGCTGGTCGCGGTGACCGCTGCGATTGCCGTCGTCGGCTGGATGTTGCCCAGGGTGCGTCACACCGGGTGGGCGGTGGCCACCGGTTGCCTGCTCGCCGGGATCATTGGGAACCTCATCGATCGCCTGTTTCGAGAGCCCGGCCCGTTTCGCGGCCACGTGATCGACTTCCTGCAACTGCCCCACTTCGCAATCTTCAACGTCGCCGACATGTTCATCACTGCCGCCGCCGTGATCGTGCTCTGGCTGACGCTCGTGACCCAGGTGTCCATCGACGGCACCAGCGTGAAGGAGCCCCGGAAGACGCCCGCTGAGTCTGGCGTCGATGAGTAGCGTCTGGCTCGTCCCGGACGAGTTGGACGGTGAGCGCGTGGATTCTGCGGCTGCCCGAATGACCGGGCTGAGCCGCAGCCGGATCGAGGGCCTGATCGCCCAACAGGGCGTCCGGGTGAATTCCACGGTGGTCGCCAAGGCCGCTCGGTTGCACGGCGGCGACCTGCTGGAGATCGAGGTCACCACCGAGCCGCGGGTCACGGTGACTCCCGCCACGGTCGCCGGCATCGGCATCGTCCACGACGACGTTGACATCGTGGTGGTCGACAAGCCTGCCGGAGTCGCCGCTCATCCCAGCCTCGGTTGGGAAGGCCCCTCTGTCGTCGAACACCTCGCTGCCGCGGGGTTCCGGATCTCCACCTCAGGAGTTGCTGAGCGCCAAGGCATCGTGCAGCGACTGGATGTCGGAACGTCAGGGCTGATGGTCGTGGCCAAGAGTGAGCCGGCGTACACGGCCTTGAAACGGGCCTTCAAGACCCGAACCGTGGAGAAGGTCTACCACACCCTGGTCCAGGGCCATCCCGACCCGTTTGAGGGCACGATCGAAGCACCCATCGGGCGGCACCCGGGGGCCGATTACAAGATGGCGGTCGTGGCGGGTGGGCGCCACAGCGTGACGCACTACGCGGTGCTGGAGGCGTTCCGATCTGTGACGCTGCTCGAGGTTCATCTGGAGACTGGACGGACTCACCAGATCCGGGTCCACATGCAGGCGATCCACCACCCCTGTGTGGGGGATCCCATGTACGGCGGTGATCCGGTGCTCGCTGCCAGGCTCGGCCTCGAACGGCAGTGGCTGCACGCCACCCGGCTGGGTTTCAGCCATCCAGGGACGGGGGAGTGGCTCGAGTTCTCGTCACCCTACCCCGAGGACCTGGCGAGGGCTTTGCAGCTCGTACAAAGCTGACCAGGCAGGTTTCGGGCCCCGGTTCCGCTAGTGTCTAGGTCGTGCGTAGAGCAAAGATTGTGTGCACGATCGGTCCGGCAACGGACTCGCAAGAGAAGATCGTCGACCTTATCAACGCGGGCATGAATGTCGCCCGCCTCAACATGAGCCACGGTGACCACGTGCTGCACGCCCGCCGGGTCACCATGATCCGCGACGCTGCCCGCATCTCCGGCCGACCGGTCGGCATCTTCGCTGACCTGCAGGGTCCGAAGATCCGCCTGGAGACCTTCATCGACGGCGAAGCCTTCCTCGTGGCCGGCCAGCGCTTCACCATCACCGTTGAAGATGTGCCCGGCACCGCCGAGCGGTGCTCAACGACGCTGAAGACGATCACCCAGGACGTCAGTGTCGGCGACCAGATCCTGATCAATGACGGTGCCATCGAGTTGCGGGCGATCGAGGTGACCGCGGTTGACGTGGTCACCGAGGTCATCGTGGGCGGCAGGGTGTCCGACCACAAGGGCATCAACCTGCCGGGCGTCCCCGTCAGCGTCCCGGCGCTGAGCGAGAAGGACGAGCGTGACCTGCGCTGGGCGTTGCGCCATGGCGTCGACATGGTGGCGTTGTCGTTCGTGCGGTCTGCCGAAGACATCGAGCCGGTTCACAAGGTGATGGGCGAGGAGGGCCGGCAGGTTCCCGTGATCGCCAAGCTGGAGAAGCCCCAGGCGCTCGAGAACCTGCACGCCATCGTCGACACGTTCGACGCGTTCATGGTCGCCCGTGGCGACTTGGGCGTTGAACTGCCGCTGGAGGAAGTCCCCTCGGCGCAGAAGCAGATCATCGACGCCGCCCGGCACTGGGCCAAGCCGGTCATCGTGGCGACCCAGATGCTGGAATCCATGATCACCGCCCACCGCCCGACGCGGGCGGAGGCCTCGGACGTGGCCAACGCCATCCTGGACGGTGCGGACGCGGTCATGCTGTCAGGCGAGACCGCCGTGGGTGACTACCCGATCCAGACGGTCGAGATCATGGCCCGCATCATCGCCCGGACTGAGGCGGAGGGTCTGGAGAACATCCGCCACCTGCAGTGGGATCCGCACACGGTGAGCGGCGTGATCTCGATGGGCGCGATCTCGATCGCCGAACGGTTGGACGCCAAGTACCTGGCGGCGTTCACGGTGTCGGGGGACACCCCCCACCGACTGGCCCGGCTGCGCTCCCGCGTGCCGATCCTCGCCTTCACTCCGTTGCCCAGGACTGCCCAGGAACTGACCCTGTGCTGGGGCGTGCAGTCGTACGTCACCCCTGAGTACACCAACACCGACGCCATGGTGCAGTCGGTCCAGGACGCCCTCACCGAACTCGGGTGGGTCCAGCACGGTGATCGGGTGGTCATCGTGGCCGGTAACCCCGGTCGGCTCGCGCATCAGACCAACTCGGTGCGGGTCTACGAAATGGACTGAGGGCCGTTTCGACACCCCCAGCGCCAGATTCAGAACCTGTGGGCCGCCCTCACCGGGGCGGCCCACAGGTGCGTCCCGACCCATCTCGCCCGACGGGCTCCTACCATGAGGCAGGACGGTCTTAGGAGGCGCTGATGGGTGACGTCGTCGC
>CAYUWV010000005.1:0-10266 GCA_964448385.1 uncultured Propionibacteriaceae bacterium
GCTTCGGGGCGGTAGCTCAGCCGGTCAGAGCAGGGGACTCATAATCCCTGGGTCGTGGGTTCGAGCCCCACCCGCCCCACCAGTGGTTTCATGCTTCTTCACTAGGTAGTTTACCCTTGATTCTGAGGGTGGCAAGAAGTCACGAGGTTGCACTTTCCGACCCCCTTATTGCACGCTAAGTGCACGCGGAGCGCAGGGGATCGGAGGCCACATGGGGCGCGAACGACGGGACTTCGGGTCGATCCGCAAGTTGGAGTCGGGTCGCTACCAGGCCGGCTACACCGGACCGGATCTCATGCGGCACCTGGCGCCGATCACGTTCAGCGCCAAGATCGACGCCGAGGGCTGGCTGCACGAGGAGCGCAAGCTCATCGAGGCCAACGAGTGGTCGCCGCCCAAGCACCGCGCCGAGCGGGCGCGGGCCTCCCAGAAGATTCCGGACTTCGAAACCTACGCCCTGCGGTGGATCGCCAAGCGCCGCACCGACAAGGGCGAGCCGCTGCGGGCCAGCACCAGGGCGAACTACGAGGCGACGCTCAAGCACCACCTCGTCCCGACGTTCGGCAAGTTGCGCCTGAGGGACATCACCAAGGCCGCGGTCCGCCACTGGTACGAGGAGACCCAGCTGAACAGCCCGGACAACCCGCGCGCCAACTCCAAGGCGTACGGCCTGCTGCGGGCGATCATGAACACCGCGGTCGAGGAGGACCTGATCGAGGCCAGCCCCGTCCACATCCGCGGAGCCGGCTACCGGCCCAAGCGGCGGCGGCTCGAGCCCGCCTCGCTGGAGGAACTGGACGCGATCGTCGAGCACATGCCCGACAAGTGGAAGCTGATGGTCCTGCTCGCATCCTGGTGCGCACTGCGTTACGGCGAGATCGCCGAACTGCGGCGCAAGGACATCAAGCTCAAGCTCGTCAACGACCGCTGGACCGGCCTCATCCAGGTACGTCGCGGCGTCGTGTTCATCGGACGCGAGCCCCGGGTCGAGCCACCCAAGTCCGAAGCCGGGATCCGTGACGTCGCGATCCCGCCTCACCTGATCCCGATCATCAAGGAGCACCTGGACAATCACGCGGCTCCCGGCCAGGAGGGCCTGCTGTTCCCGGCGGCAAACGGGCGCCAGCAGTGGGCCTCAACCGTCGACAGCTACTTCACCAGGGCCAAGCGGGCCGCCGGACGTTCAGACCTGCGCTTCCACGACCTTCGGCACACCGGGGCTGTGATGGCCGCACAGCAGGGCGCCACGCTCGCCGATCTTCAGGCGCGGTTGGGACACTCGACGGCCAACGCTGCCCTGCTCTACCAGCACACGGCGAAGGGACGAGACCAGATGACCGCTGAGAGCCTCTCGAAGATGGTCAGCGACTGAGGGGCAACCCTTCGTGGATAGGAGAAAGCCGATGTTCTGCCTGGGTGAGCCTGTGCTCCGGCAGAATTGAGCCATCTGACCAGCTTGAGTGAGCAATGTGCGTCGTCAACGTTCTCGGGATCGACCGCGCGCTTCGCAGGTTCGGCCGCGAAGTCCCAGGCAGGCAGATGTGCGCGTTGTCAGTGGCCGTTTCCGCAGGATGCTGCGCCAGGAATCCCGGAGGCTCTCGGCCATCGATCTGACGTCGTCTGGCACGGTCACGAGGAGCCGCGTGTCACGTTCCCCGGGTCGCCAGCTCGAGTCCTTGCCGACGCCGCGCGGCGTCCCCGCGCGCGAGGTGACGCAGCTCGGCGACGCTGAGGCCCACGATAAGCCACACAACAGCCACCGCCAGAGCTGTGAGCGTCAGATGGGCGTGCACCGCACCCTCCGCCAACTCGGGGACGGCCGCGTACACCCCGAATGCGCCGAGCGGAACGCCGACCACCAGATTGGTGATGGCGCTGGCGCGGGCGGGCAGGAACAGCGTGACCACCGCCATGATCAGCGGCAGCGCGACCATCGCCGCCATCGTCTGTGCCATGCCCATGGTCACAGGTTCGCCCTCCATCACCCCGGCGACCCCTTCCTCTAGCACACCGGGCTCGTAGAAGAACACCGCCATCGTCGCGGCCAACGCGCTTCCAGCAACCGCCCAGAGCACCGCGAACCGAAGCCTCCCGATTGTGGAGTCCACGTCGATCACCCTCTCTCCGACTCCGCGGGGACGGACGCACCCCTTCCAGGGTCCCACGCGATCACCGCCCCCGAGACCCGAGGCTGGGGGCCAACGGCACGTTTCCGGCCTTGACCCGGCCGGGGCCGGCAGCGACATTCCAGGGGCAGCATCCGCGCTGGAGAGAGAGTGCTCATGACGCTGTTCAACCGCCCAAGGTGATGTCAGCGATCGCGGCGCACAGCCGGGGGTCGGTGAAGGGTTCGTTGGAGGCGATCGCGATGGCGGTCTTCTCTTCGCGTTCGGTGAGGACCTGGAACAAGTTCGGCGCCGCGCCGGTCGAGTTGGAGGTCTAGTGTGCTGGGGAGCCCAAGCCGACAGCCCACCATCGCACGGCCAGATGCGTGAGGTACCCGTCACATTCAGCGCGGGCACATCGCGGTCGACCATCATCGTCATACGGACTGAGGGCGGCGAACAGCGCCGTGGGCAGTTCGACATCGGTTGACCAGTCGCGGCTTCCGGCAGACGTAGCTCACGCTGGCGATGACGGCCTGGTATTCCCGACCCTGGCGTGCCCGCCGATTCGGCCACGACCCGGTGGCCGAGAGAGGAAGCTTGATGTCACGGCCGGATTGCATCGAGAGGACTGTCGACATGAAGAGGGGCTTCGTCGTGGCTGGAGCGATCATGGCTGGCCTGGCCATCAGCGCGGTCGTGGCGCGCCGCCCGCTGAAGGCACATTGGGAGGAGGGCACACTGCCCGGCCGATCGGGAAGCTGGCTCAACTCGTACCTGAATCGGCCGACCTATCGCGCGCTGGCCGCCGTGCTTGAACTCGGGCCGCAGGACGACCTCCTCGATGTGGCCTGCGGTTGGGGCGAGTTCCTGACCGCACACGGCGCGAAAGCTCGCAGCGTGGCAGGCATTGACCACTCCGAGGAGAAGGTTGTCTTGGCCCGGCAGCGTTTGGCAGATCGCGTCGCGGCCGGAAGTGCCGAGGTCGTCCATGGCGACGCGGCGATGCTCCCCTGGGATGGGGAACGGTTCAGCGCCGTCACGTGCATGGATGCCTTCACCTTCTTCCCCGCCCCGGAGCGTGTCCTCGGCGAGGTCTTCAGGGTGCTCCGCCCAGGCGGTCGCATGGTCATGCAGATCGGTGCCGACTTCCCGAACGGCAAACCGACAACCATGAAACACCCCGGCGTCAAGATGTACGACGACGAAGCCGAAGTGCGCGACCTGCTGCAGGACGCAGGTTTCGTCGACGTAGGTTTCACGTATGTCCCCGTCGGGGGAGACAGCCGTGCTGGCAACTTCGCCAGTCGAATGATGATGGCCACCGACACGGAGCGCATCTGTCGGGCAGTGAAGCCTTCAGGGGCCACGGGCAGATAGCGCATCGCGGCAATTGAGGGCGGTCGTGCTCGGGCGGCAGCCAGCCGAAAGGCTACCCTCGCACACCGCGGCATTTAGGTTGGTTGTGCCTCTGGCGAGCGGTCTGATCTTGCGGCTGGGACACGGTGTGATCTCTTTCATTTGAGCGGTCGCCGCCGGGGGCGCTTCGATGGGAGCGGTGTCCCTGTTCAGGAACTTGGAGCCGGTCGGACTCCTACTTGCCAATGTCTGGGCTTACCGGTTCTGGGTCGGAGCGACTCGTCCCTTCTGGAGGAACCGGAGCACCGTTATGCCGATGACGTTGGGGATTGATCTGGCTTGCCGGGCGGCGCATGTGGCGTCGCTGGCCGGCCCTGATGGTGCGTTGATCTGGCGGGGCCGCAGCTTGTTCACCCGGCCCACCGATTTGGAGAAGCCGTGGCGTGACATCGCCTGCCCGCCCGGGGAGTTGACCGTGGTGCTGTGCCGACCCGGAATGTGTGGATCGTGGTCGCCGCCTGGTTCCGCCGACGCGGCGCCCGGGTCGTGTTGGTGCCCACCACCCAGTCGGCCGACCTGCGGGCCTACTACGCCAAGCACACCAAGAACGACCGGCTCGACTCCGCGATCCTGGCCCGGCTGCCGTTGCTGCACCCCGAAGGGCTGCGGGAGTACGCCAGCGACGGGCCGGCGGACCCGTTGCGGCGGATCGTGAAGCAACGCTCCTCGCTGGCGAAACGGCGGGCGGCGGTCTTCCACCGCTTGGATGCCCAGCTCGAGCTGCTCGGCCCGGACTGGTACGAGGCGTTGGGCACCGATTATGGCCACGCCACGCTCCATTTCCTGGCCCGCTACGCCGACCCGAACACCGTGATCCGGCTCGGACAAGCCCGTTTGGGCCGGTTCCTGCGCCGCTACTCCCACGGCCATTGGCGCGAGGGCAAGGCCGCCGAACTCATCGCCGCCGCCCACCAAACGTTGCAGCTGTGGGACGGCGACGGCATGGACTTCGCCGAGCTGGCCGCCGACATCGCCGTCGAAGCCGAGCAAGCCCAAGCCCTGACCGGACAGATGGCCGACCTGGACGAGCGGATCGCGAACCTGTACGCCGACGCCGACCCGGCCGGCATCATCCGGTCGGCCCCCGGTGTGGGGCCGGTCCTTGCCGGGATCATCGCCGGCCGGCTCGGCGACCCACACCGGTTCACCAGCCTGGCCGCGGTCCGTTCCTACGCCGGGCTGGTGCCCAAAGTGAACCAGTCCGGCACCGCTGACCATCCCGGCGGGCTCACCAAGGCCGGCGACCCGTTGCTGCGACAGGCCGCCTGGATGGCCGCCGAACAAGCCCGCAAGTTCGACCCCCAGCTCGCCGCCAAGTACAAGCGACTAATGGCCGCTGACCGGCATCACGACTCGGCTGTCTGTCACATCGCGACCATCCTGCTGACCCGGATCGCGACCTGCTGGCGCCTCGGCCAGCCCTACCAGATCCGCGACCTCGACGGCACACCCCTGACGATGGCCGAAGGCAAGAAGGTCGTCGCCGAACACCACCAGGTGCCCAAGAAGAAGGCGAAGGCCAGCTACTACCGGGCGACCAACCACAAGGCAGACCGGGAGCTTCAGAAGTCGCTAAGCGCTCCACCATCCCGGCCTGCCGAAACCAAGCCTAAGCCGCCCAGAGCAGCTTGAAATTCCGTAGGAACTCAATTGCGCGCATCCCACGCGCCGAGAGCTTGACCGCGGGATACTTGGCCGCGCCATCCTCGCCGAGCGCTAGATGGCGGACTTGATTCCCCGTTAGGACAGAGCGCGCATGGGCATGCAATGGAAGGCTCGAGCGATCACCGCGGAACAGGCGGACGAGCTACTGGGCACGCAGGACGTCCCGAAGCGGCTGTTCTCAAGTGGGCAGATGTTGCGTCTCGACCAGGCGTGGCACGGACTGCACTGGTTGCTTGCTGGGGATCTGTGGAAGCCCAGCCCTGGGGCTGGAGGTGCGATTCTGAATGGAACCCCGGTGGGCGAAGACCTTTACGGCTACGGTTCCGCCCTCCTTGTCTCCGCCACCGAGGTGGTTGAGATCGCAACTGGCCTCGACGAAATCACGACTGATGATCTCCGCGCCCGCTACGACCTGAAGGCGATTCGACGCGCCGAACCCTCCCCGTTCTACGGACGCTGGAAGTCAGCCCACTTCGATGAGTTCTTGCTGCCCGCTTACCTGGATCTGAGCACGTTCTATGCCAAGGCCGCGAATCGGGGCAGCTCCGTCGTCCTCGTGATCTACTGACCGACAACGGCGATACTCGGCAACCGACTGGGACCCGAACGATTCGTCCGGAGTCGTCCGTGTCCCCAGCGGCAGATGCGCGCGACTCGGCACCGCGGCCCGCGATGTCGGCGGCATGGGAGCGGCGGGAGCGGATGCACGTGGATGCGTGAGACCGGTGTCGGCGAGGAGCGGGACCTTCCTTGGCTTGGTTGTCGTGACCGGCCGCTAAGCGGGGTCGGGCCCCGCGCTCTTGACCGCCGTATTGCCACTGTCGCTGCCGGGTGCGGGGCTGCAATGCTGGCGTCATGCGGAAGCGGACGCTCGGCGTCGTCGCAGGTGTCGGCATCGCCGTCATGCTCGGGTCGTTCACGGTCGCGTCGGCCCTCCCGCATCGGCCCGCCCCGGCCAGCAACTGCCGCTATTCCCTCACCGGCACCGGCGACGTCTACACCGTCACCGCCGCCGGTTCGTCAGCGGTCTTGGAGGAGTTCGCCCCGGACGACACCGCACCCGTGCGGACGGTCACTCTGGCCGAACAGACCCTCAGGATCCAGTTCTTGCGCGGAATGCCGGTCGCTGACGCGCTGAAGGACGCCGAGGATGCCGCCCAGGAATGGGCCCGGCTTGCCGAGGAGTCCCTGCGAACCGACGGTGACGGGGCAACAACGGTCACCGAGGTCCTCCAGCCCGGGCCAGATCTCGGGCCGCTGAAGGCCTTCAGCGCGACCATCGACGACGGCACCGGCGACGCGGAGTACTTCAACCTTCCCGGCGGTGGCTACGTGATGGACGAGGCCAGCCACATCGGCGCGGGATGCCTGCGTGCCCCTGCCGGGTCCACGGTCCGAAGCGGGGACGTCGACGACAGAGACCTCTACGAACCCGCCGTACCCTAGCCCCCAAGCTGCGGCCCGAGTTACGGGCTGTTGAGTCCAACGATGCCGGGTCAGTGCTCCCTTCGCGTTCCCCGTTCCCACCAGTCGGCCGGCGGGCGATCCCGGATCAGGCCAGCGGCGAACTGCGGATCGCCAAGGTTGCAGAACTTCCAGAGCTCCCTGGCCGCCCGCGAGTACTGGAACAGGGCACGGTCGACCTCGAATGCATCCAGCTCGCCCCCGCGAAAGCGATCGACTTCTGCACCAACGCGCTCCACCAACCCCGCAAGCTGGGCCGCATGATAGGCGGCAACAGCCTCACGGGCGGCCCGCCGGTCCGACTTCGCCGTCACGCCACGAGGCTAATCCCACACGATCGGCCGCACCATGGGCCGCTTTGGACCACTCTGTGGTCGTGCGGACCTTCTTCGACGAACTGGATCAATTGATGGCGACGTCGCGTGTCGTCATCGACAGGTCAGCTGGAAGCATCCATCCCCGCTTCCCGGCAGTGCGCTACCCAATCGACTACGGCTACCTCGAGGGCACCGCCGGCGGGGACCGCGAGGGGGTGGATGTGTTCGTCGGCAGCACAGCTGGCGCTGGCATCGTGGCCGCAGCAGTCACAGTTGACATCCTGCGGCGGGACGCCGAAGTGAAGGTCCTGCTCGACTGCTCCCCGAAGGAGATCGACGCGGTGCGGAAGTTCCTGGCAGAGGCGCTGGGAGTGGGTGTTCACCTGATCGCGCGCAACCCCGCCTGACGGCGCCGCCGAGGGACGAGCGGGTCGTGCGCATCAGGAACCGAAGCCGACAGCGACCCTCGCCCACCGCTGCTGTCCGTGCGTTCGAGGTGGCAGCAACTCGGGTTCATCCGGGTCGCGAGATCGGGGACTTGTCCGTGGCGGCAGCGGAGGATCGGCCCCTCTGACAGGATCGGCTCGTGCCCACCCTGCACCCTACGGCCGGCCGCGGCCTGATCGGTGTTGTATCGCTGCTGGCGCTGACCGCATTGGCCGGCTGCACACCTGACCAGCCGCTGACCCCGCCCGCACCGACGGTGACCGTCACCCTCACACCACCGGCGACGCCAACCGAGCACCCGACCAACGAGTCGACCCGCTCCGCCAGCGAGGACGCCGCGGCGAGGTCGGCAGGCGAGCAGACGCGGGACGCCGACGTGCGCCGGTGGCGCCTTGTGGCAGACCTGCTCGACAGCTCCGACGCTGCCGGGAAGCCGGTCCAGGCACGCTTCTCGGCGGTCATCCGGGACGTCAGCTATAGCGCCGACGCTGCGTCGGAGCATTCGGTCGAGCTCACGTTTGATCGCGTCGAGTGGAACCCGGAATACAGCGACGGCGGGGACCAGGACATCGTGCTGAACCCGCGGGTGGAGTGGGAGACGCTGAGGTCCGGTGACCTGCTGGTGCTCGTCAACCCCGGCGACGGGCCCCACCAGGTGCCGATGGCCGACTTCCCCACCTACGTCCAGATCGTGGCCGACCAGTCCAGGCAGCTCGACGGCTGGATCACCCCGTTCACCGTCTACTACGTCGGGGACGAACCGGTCGCCCTCATCGAGTGGTATGTGCCCTGACCCAACCGCCCTCATTGACATGGAGGAGCCAGATGACGAGCCCAACCTCGTCGCCGTTCCAGATCTGGGACCTGGAAGGGCGCGACGATGCTGTCGAAGTGGGGACCATGTGGGACTCCGACCTGCCCGGCACGCTCTGCGCGGTGGTTGTCGAACACGGCGCCACCGATGACAGCGTGGGGTATCCGGCGGTCCTGAGTGGCAACCCGGCCGCCGGCTATGGCGACGCCGACTTTCTGTGGCGCTGGGCGGTGACCGCCAGCACCGTCGCCCTTCAGCTCAGTCGCGAAGACCAGACGAACCTGATGGCCGGCCCGCCGCCACCAACCCCCCGACAGCTCAAGGTCATCGCCAACGGCAGGGCGCTCGTCTCCCACACGTACCCGATCGGCGGGGACATCACGGTCACCATCACGACCGACGAGGTGGCTGTCGCGATCCTTGCCCGAGGCCGGGCCAGCGACATCCGACTTATTGACCGGACCGAACACTGGTGGCCTCGGGTGGCCCAGCCACGACGACGAAACCTGCGTGACTCGTCCCCCCGCCGATAGCTCAAGAGCGACCTTGGGGTGGTGCACATGCCGTCCCCGCGTCATCTCTCGGTCGTCGCTGCACGGCGCGAGGTACCCACGAGACGCACCAGTGGGCTTGGACGTCCCTGACCGACCGTGCCATCGGCGGCAGATCCGGTCGTTTCGTCGTGCGTCGCCCAGATATTCAGCCGGCTGGCGGTGTCGGGGGCTCGCCTCCTCCAGCGGACCAGGGCTGTCCGTCGGCGTCCCAACCGAATACGACCACGTTCGATGGAAGCGGTCCGTCGTCCAGCAAAGGCCTCGGGTTGACACCGTGCCCGACGGCATCTCTCACCAGACGCCCGCGGGCTTGCTCTGCATGATATCCCGGGGGCCAGACCACGCCGCCGACATGCTCGCGTGGGTCACGGTCGCCAGCGTCGATCTCGACTCGGATCCGTTCACTGTAAACCGCCAGGGACGCATCGAACTCGGCCGCGTTGTCGTAAGCAGCCACGGTCACATTGCGCCGCTGCTTCCGTTGTGGGTCGAGGCGATAGTGCTGCAGCACCCATCGCCACACCGAGTCGTCGTCGGGGTCCACCGCGGGCACATTGATCACCTCCCGAGCTATCCACGCACAGCGAACACCATCAGAGCCATTACGGTCCATTCTGCCGGCGGCAGTTGAGTGCGCGGCGACCGACCCGGAGGGTATCGTCCGCGCACCGTGCGGCAGTTGAGTGCGCGGCGACCGACCCGGAGGGTATCGTCCGCGCACCGTGCGGCAGAACCGGACGTCTCCAGGACCGTCCGCACAAACTTGGCAGATCGCGGCTAGCCATTCAGTGCGCGGCCACGTGAGGATATTGCCCGCGCCGCGGCCGCTACTCCTGTTACGGTGGCCCGGAGTCCCGAAGTCGGGGCGATCGGGAGGGGGACCCTATGACAACCAAGCAATTTGGACTAGCACGCCGCGGGGCAATCGCCGTCTTGGCATTGGTTCTGGGCGTATTGAGTGCGGGTTTGACCGGCATTTCGCCAGCTTGGGCGGCAACTACGTCGCTCAGTTCCTTTGTGGCTAAGTACAGCGGTCAGAGGGTCACCGATCCGAACGGCGGGTATGTCGGGGAGTGTGTGAGTCTGATCAAGCGCTATCACACCGAGGTAGTCGGCGGTGAGAACTTCACCATCCCGAACCATGCCGCGAGCGGGATGTGGACTCAGTTCGCGCAGATGCGGCAACTGACAGCCAAGTATAGCCCAGTGGCCGCATCCTCGGCGGCACGCCGAGGCGACATCGCCGTCTTTAGCGGGGGGACGTTTGGGCACGTCGTGGTTGTATTGACAGACGCGGCCGCGAGCTCGACGTCACTCCACGTGTTTGAGCAGAACAGCCCTGAGGGCGCCGCGGCGAAGGAAACCCCGAACAAATCAAAGACGAACCTGCTCGGCTACCTCCGGCCTTCCACGACATCTTCGGGTGACCGGATTGCGGTGGTGCTCAGTAATGGGAACCTTCTGGCCAAGGACGGGTTGAG
>CAYUWV010000005.1:10366-29736 GCA_964448385.1 uncultured Propionibacteriaceae bacterium
AGGACGGCCTGAACGGTGCCTGGGTGACCGAGACCGGCAACGTGGTCAAAGCGATCTTCGCTGGTAACCGGATTGCGGTGGTGCTCAGTAATGGGAACCTTCTGGCCAAGGACGGGTTGAGCGGTGCCTGGGTGACCGAGACCGGGAACGTGAAGGAGGCCTACCTGGCCGGGGACCGGATCGGCGCACTGTTGACCAACGGCACCCTGATCGCCAAGGACGGCCTGAACGGTGCCTGGGTGACCGAGACCGGCAACGTGGTCAAAGCGATGTTCAACTGAGGATCCTTTGCCGTCTACGACTCGCATCAGTTGCGCGTGCCATTCTGGCTCTCGGCTCACAGATCCTCCAGTACGGCGCTTACCTGCTCCTGCTTCTGGCCGGTTTCCCGATGCCCCTACGAGTCGGCCCCACCTGACCCGGATCGCATCCGGACTGGGTGACGCAGATCAACCTGATGTCGCTGGTCGCGGTACTCTTGGTGCTTCTCGTCACGTTCGTCGTGGCGAGGCTGATGAAGACGCTGAGCGTTGGCGAAGGCGCCCGGCGTGGCCTGATTTGGGCAGCCGTCGTGATCGTGTGGCACGTGGTGATCGGCGTCGGCAACGGCACGATGGCAGCCTTCGGCGTACCAGGCGTGTGGGTCTACTTCGCAGCCTTCGCCGTCGGCCCCATCTTGGCCGGCTGGCTCAAGGGGAGCCGTCGGGGAGGGTGAGTTCCGACCCTGGGTCGTGATGGCCAGGCGGCCTTGGGGTGCGCCAGTTGAACATGAGTCGACGCAGTCGGCGTGGCAGGCAACGGCATTGACTGCCCAGCCTCGCACGGGAGGGTGGCGTCCGCGCACCGGCAGGCAAAGTAGTGCGCGGCCTCCAGCCGGAGGCTATCGTCCGCGCGCAGGCAGTTCAGGATGTTCAGGGAGCGAGGCGGCGGAGCAGTCGCCGGGCGCGGTGGCGCAAGGCTTGGCTCCGATGACGATCGCCTTCGAAAGCGGAGACCTGATCGCATAGAGCACTGGAGGGCACACCTTGTTCAAGCCACCCAAGCGCAAGGCCCGGCCAGTAGTCAGAGCCCGGCCAGGATAGTGCGAAGGCGACGAGGTCCTTCGGGTCGTACTGACGCTCGGCGTCGGGGTTGTACGCCGACTCGAGATCGACGAGGAACGGCAGCATGGGATGGTTCGGAGTCGTCACACCGTCACTGTTCCATTCGTGTGCCGAGCCCGCGCGGTGCGCGGCACCTCCGAGCGTCTGGGTGAGGCATCATGATCGGGTGGCATGGGAGCCGGACTGGAGTCTACAAGTGGCCGATCCGCGGCTCGATCCCTATCGCCATCGTGCGGCGAAGCTGCTGCGGGGCGGTCTGGAGGTGGGCTCGCTGTATGCAGAGCCCGGTTACGCCGCGACCCAGGAACGTGGCCATCTCTGGTGGCGGTCGTACTCCGAGCCAAGAGAGATGCTTCAGCTTTGGTTGCGAATCGATGGGCGCGACGACGACTACTGCAGCGACGGTGAAGATCTGACCGCCGACCTGGAGGGGTGGCGCGCTGGCGTCTTCTTCGTCGGTGGACAGGAGTACGGCTGCAAGTGGCTGGACGACGAAGTGTCGGAATCGATTGGTCGGCAACTTGGCATAGGCGACACCGCAGACGAGGTCGCGGGCCGGCAACCGGAGAACTACCGTCCGAGACGGAGGAAGACTGTATGGGCCCACCTGAAAGACGGTCGGTAGACGACGTCACCCGCACGCGCGCCGTCCGAGGATCCAGCTCTCAATCCCGCCCGACCGGACTAACGCTCATCGGCATCTGCGGAAGACCTTCGGCCAGGTGCCGACGTCGGCATGGGGGGAAGGCTTCACTCTTATGTCTTCGGATCCATCATCGACGCGGCGGCGCCACCAACCAACAGGGAAGTCAGCGTTCAACCCGCGATGCCAAGGAGGGAGCGGGTCACCAGTTGCCTGCGGAGGGGACGCGGCGGAGCAGTTTCTCGAGGTCGCTGACCTTGATGCGGATGATCCGCCGGCCGCTGCGGAAGGCCGGCAGGTCCCCGGCGGCGATGCGGCGGCGGAGGGTGGGGACGCTGATGCTGAGCATGTCGGCGGCTTTGGTGAGCGAGATGAACGCGCCGGGTTTGGTGGACTCGATGGTGGCCATGGTGTTCTCCTTCGGGTTGGGTGGTTGGGGTCAGAAGCCGAGGCTGGGGCCTCGGCGGCCGGGGTCGTGTCCGGGTCGGGGGTCGTGTTCGGGTCGTCTCTTGGGTGGGTCTTTGATGATTTCCCAGCCCCATCCGGGTGGCGGTTCGGACCGGGTCTTGGGTTGGTGGGCCAGGCTGGTGACGCGCCACCACAGCGCGGCCGCGGCGTGCTCGTCGGGCAGCTCACCTTGGGTGAGCGCCTGCCGGACCAGCGCGCGGGTGTCGGCGCCGTCGCGTTCGAGTTCGTGGAGGCGGCGGGCGATGGTGAGGCGGGCCGGGTCGCGGGCGATGGCCGGGTCGAGGGTGGGCAGGATGCGCGCCCACGTGCCGGCTTGGGTGCCGATGGCGTGGTCCACACGCGCGTTGAGCGCCTGCTGCCAACGGGCGGCCGCACCCCCGTCCGCGGGGTCGCCGGTGGGGCGTTCCTCGGTGGGAGGAACGTTGGTAGCTGAACGCCACACCGCCACGTCGCCCGTCAGGTCCGCGATCTGTTCGTTGGTGAGGAACGTCGGTGTTTCACCTAGCCAGGTTGGGGGAACGTCGGCCAGGGCGGCGGTTGCACGGACCGCATCGGCCAGGGCGTCGACGCGATCGGCTCTGGCCTGCAGGTAGGGACCCCATAGCGGGTCGGCGGCGATCCGGGTCGGGATCGGGGGTAGCCAGGGCAGCGGACCCGCCGGTCCGGGTGGCAGGAGGGTGTCGAGGCGGTGGTCGAGGACGGCGGCGGGGTCGTGGGCGGTGTCCAGTTCGCCGCGGTTGGCCGCCTGCCGGAGGAGGGCCACCGGGTTGTGGCCGTCGGCGGTCAGGCGCATCAGGTGGGTGCGCAGGGTGGGCCAGGCGGGGCTGTCGCTGATCCACAGGACGACCTGGTCGGCTGCGTCCTCCAGAGCTGTGACGGTGTGGGTGCCGAGGACTTGTTCGGCGGCGAAGCCGAGCGCGTCGGTGAAGCGGGCGACCGCCGGCCCGAGGAGCCGGGCCGGGTCGTCCTGGTCGCGCAACTGGGTCGTGGCCGATTCGGGGGCATCGTCGCGGCCGAGCATCCCTTCGAGCCGCTCGACGGCGGTGGTCAGATACACGGTGTCGGTGTGGGCCAGGGTGTGGGGGTCGCCGTCGCCGACGACTTGGAGGTAGAGGTGGTTGGCGTGTCGGCCGCGAGTGAGCATGGTGTAGGTCTGCTGTCGTGACTCATCCCCGGTGGCCAGGCCGTGCATGGTGTCGGCGGTGACGCCTTGGGCGCCGTGGATGGTGGTCGCGTAGCCGAGGTCGACCCAGTCACGCACATAGTCGGCGGGCAGCGTGACGGTGTACCGGGAGCGCAGGCTCTGGGCGCGGACGCTGCCATCCGGGGCAACCGCGGTGACGTGCCAGCGGTCGCCGTTCTTGACCCAGTCGGAGTTCCCGACGGTGAGTCGCCGGTTGTTGTGCCGGGTGATGACCACATCCCCAACTGAGCAGCTGTTCCCGTCCCTCAGGGCCACGGCGGGTCGGTGTTGACGTCCGAGGTGACGTTGTTGTTGGGCGAGCCGGTTGAGGTCGCTGACCAGGTCGCGGGTCGGGGCGAGCATGATCGCGTCCAAGCCCTGCTCACAGTCGGAGGTCCACGCCTGCAGGACCTGCTCGGTGAGGCTGGCCAGGTCGCCGACGTGGATGCGCTGCTGGTCGAGGTAGAAGCCGAGCGCTTCGGGCCGTCCGTCCCTGAGGGCGAGGGTGGCGGCGGCTTCGGCGGGGTCGGTGAAGCGGAGGACTTCGGTGAGGCGGCAGGCGCCGTGGGCGGCTTCGATGTCGCGCAGCACCCCGCCGGCGCCGACCGCCGAGAGCTGCCGGTCGTCCCCGATCAGCCGGACGCTGCCCCCGCGGCTGATGATGTGGTCGATAGCGTGGTCGAGGGTGAGGGTGTCGGCCATGCCAGCCTCGTCGATGATCACCAGGCTGCCCAGCCCGATGCCGGCCATCCAGGCGGGCTGGGGCTGGTCGGGATGCTCCAGGGTCCAGGTGAGTTTGGCGAGGGTGTCGCACGGCGCGTCCAGCTGGTCGGCGAGCGCTGTCGCCGCTGCGGCGGACGGGGCCAGGCCCAGCACCGTCCCGCCCGTCTCGGTCCAGGCCGCGGCGAGGGTGCGCATGGCGGTGGTCTTCCCGGTCCCGGCCGGGGCGATCGCCAACTGAACCCGGCGTCCCGAGCCCGTCATGGACCGCACCAGATCCCGCTGACCTGCGGTGAGATGGGTGCCGTTGGCCAGCGCCTCCAACAACGCCAGGTCCACCACCCCCTCCGGGACGGCGCGTCCGCCGGTTCGGGCGGCGTGGGCCAGGATCCGCTGCTCGGCCTCCAGGATGCGGCTGGACGTGTACCGGGCGGCACCGTGGGCGGTGTAGACGCTCTCGCCACTGGCCCGGCGAAGTGCGTCCGGCTCCGCGATCGGTTCTTCAAGGGTGAGCGGGACGGACCGGGTCTCGATGGCGAGGTCGACCAGGGTGTCCACGACCCGTTCGATCAGGGCGGGTGCGATGCCGGCGGTGCGGACCTGGCGTTCGGCTTCGGCGCGGACGTGCCACACCTGCCAGGTCGACCGCTCCTGCTCCAACACGCCGATCACTGCTGCCGAAGTGGTGATCAGCCAGGTGAGGCTCGGCGGCTCTGGTGCGACCGGCGCCTGGTGCAGGACTGTTCGGAGCATGCGCTGGATGCCGTCGGCGCTAAGTACCTCGGTGGCTTGAGTCCGCCAGGTAGCGCGCTGCTCAGCCAGCGAACGCGGCGGGTGCTTGCCGTCCCGGGTTTCCAGGTTGGCCTGTTGGGCCAGGGCGATCATCTCCGCCTCGGTGGGCGGACGCCCATGATCGGCCAGGAACACCGCCGCCAACACGTCCCGCCGCTGCTCGATCTGGGCGCGGCGGGTCGACCAACGGGCGTTCAAACCGGCGTCGACCCCGGCGACCTCCCGCACCGGCCGCTTCCCCGACGTACTGGCCCGTTCCACGAAACGGACGCCGAGGGCCTCGGTGAGACCAGCTTCCAGGGCGGTGTTGTAGGTCTCCGAGGCGGTGACCTTGGCCCTGTACAACACGCTGGCGTCGATCGCGAGCCAGCGGCCGTCGAGGGTCTGGACCTTGTTCGCCACCGCCACATGCGTGTGCAGATCCGGATCCCCAGCACGGGAGTCACGGTGGGTGAACGCGGCGGCGACCATCCCGTGAACGTCGACCTGCCGCACCCCTTGGGCGCCGACGCGGGTGAACAACTGGGTCTCCAGATAGGCCAACGCCTTGCCCACCGCGTCCAGGTGGACCTGTTCGATCACCCGCGACGTTCGGAGATCGGCCACCGCCCACAGGGTCGAGACGGACTTCACCGGCGAGAACGTCACATCGAACCCGGCGATCGTCGCCGCCGCCGGACGCGACCACCGCGCCACCGCCCCATGCAACTCGATCGGCGACGCCGGCCGCCGGCCGAACTCCCGAACGAAGAACTCCCCAGCCACCTCGCTGCGGATCCGGGACCGCACCTCCGGGTCAAGCCTCGCGCTGGCTGGTCGTCCGGCCGCGAGGTTGGCTGCGGCGTAGCGGGCGCGTAGTTCCTGCTGGAACGCCGACGACCCGCCCGCGCGTTCGGCGAACGGCTTGCCCAGCCGCACCAACTGCTCGGCCTCCCGCCCGCTCAGGCCCGCCTCCAGGGCGGTCTGGCGGATCTCGTCGGCCAGAGGGTGCAGACCGGCGCCGAACAAGGCCCGCATTTGAGCCTCGGTCACCGGGTCGCCGGCGCTGATCCCGTCCAAGCCGACCAGACCGGCACCGATCCACTCACCAGGCGCCTCGCCCCTCTGCTCGTAGTAGGCGGCCAGCCCGGCGCCCACCGTCGCGTCCTGCGCGGCCACCTGCCGGATCAGATAGTCATAGCCCGACCCGGCCGTGAGCTTCTTCATGCTCATCACCGCCCGCCCACCTCCTCTCGATCCGTACTGGCTGTCCCCACTTCCTAGAAGAGCGGCGACCCCTCCTTGGGGGTCACCGAGGCCCAAGAAGATCCAGGAGTCGTCATCCCCCTAGGCCAACCAGATGGGCCGAACGGGACAGCTGGCTGTTACTTCGTCGGGCTCACCTCCTTAAGCCGCAGTGGGGGCACGATTCGGACAGATGACGCCAAGTGGACTTCCAGAACGACGAGGAACGCGTCGCCATGGATGTCAGACAAGCAACAGGGGGTCGACCAGCAGACGGGCCGCCCGAAGGTCGATGTCACGCGCACCGGCTGCGACGCGCTCGCGCTGTAACCGAGAATGACTGCAAGCCCGCCGCGACACGGCACGTGCTCGCCGACCAGCTCCGCCTCGGTGAACGTTCCCCAGGGGTTACGGGGTGTCCCTCCGGCAGTGCAGTGGGTGTGCTCGTCGCTGATGCGGATCCAAGGGAGGCGTCCACTGCAGGGCGCCGCTTGTGCGTGGACCTAGGACTGAGAGGTACGTCGATGGGACGGTCGAAGGCGAACGCTCCGGACGGAACGAACGTGTGGACCTTGTCCTGATGTCGCCTCGATGTTGCCCAGGGGAAGGTCGAGTTCGGGCCTCTCTGTTCGCGCCAAGGATTCTGCGAAAGTAACCAGACCGTGTTGGAATGGGATTCCCCCGGTGGCCTGCGCCGCAATCACTCCCCGGAATGTGTAGGAGAAGGAATGTCCCGCTTCAATCCACCGCCTGGCTGGCCTGTCCCCCCACCCGGTTGGACGCCGCCCTCTGGTTGGTCCCCTGACCCGTCGTGGCCGCCGCCACCGCCCGGGTGGAGCTTCTGGACTGAGGAAGTCCCTCAGCCGTCCGTGCGTCCTCAGTCGTCTGTGCGTCCGTCGCAGCAAGGCCCTGAACACATCCAGCCGTCGGACGGCAGCAAGCAGAAGCGCGCGCTGGCGCTCTTCGGTGGCCCCAGAAAGGCCGATCTTGAGACCGAAGTGGAGGAACTCCGCGCAACCCTAGGTCGGATGAATGCCCTCCCAGCCGTTGAGATCGAACATGAGTTGCACCGCGCCCGTCACGAGCTCGAGGCGACTCGCCAGGAGCTTGATCAGGCAAAGGCTCAGCTGGCAGGAGTCCGGGCTCAGATCGTCGAGACCAACGAGATCGCCCAGCTCCAAGAGGCAGGTGTTTACGATTACGCACATCCGCTCTCGGACGCCGTTGCGTACAAGGACCTGCTGGCACGGGTTAAGGCCGACACGAAGGCCCTTGTCTCAGCTGGTCGCGCGGTGGCCGCGACCACGAATTGGCAGGTCAACGGCTCCGCCGCTCAGGGGCGGAAGATGGTCTCCGACTTCTCAAAAGCTCTTGCTGCGGGCGTACAACGCCGAAGCGGACAACTGCGTGCGCACAGTCAAGCCACACTCGCGACGAGCGTCCCTGGATCGCCTCTCCAAGGCTGAGAGAACGATCGAGAAGCTAGGGCGCACCATGAGCATCGCAATCACGCCCGACTACCACCGCGTACGGCTGTACGAGATCGAACTGACTGCGGACTACCTCGCGAAGGTCGAAGAGGAGCGGGAGAGAATGCGCGAGGAGCGGGAGCGGCTGCGAGATGAGCAGGCGGCCCAGCGCGAGATCGAACGCGAGAAGGCGCGCTTGGCCAAGGAACAGGCGCACTACGTCAACGTGCTTCAGCGGCTTCGCGAGGGGGCCGGGAAACCCGAGGCGATTGCCGAGATCGAGGCCAAGCTGTCAGAGATCGGTGTCGAACTCGATAAGGTGATCAGCCGTGAGGCCAACATTCGTGCCGGCTGGGTCTACGTCATCTCCAATATCGGAGCCTTCGGGGATCGTGTGGTGAAGATCGGCATGACACGGCGTCTCGAACCGATGGATCGAGTGCGCGAGCTCGGTGATGCCTCTGTGCCCTTCCGGTTCGATGTTCATGCGCTCATCTTCAGTGACGATGCGGTGACTCTGGAGAGTCAGCTTCACAACGCCCTGGCGGATCGCAAGGTCAATCAGGTGAACAGTGCGCGCGAGTTCTTCTACGCAACTCCGAGCGAGGTCAGGGACCACCTCAAGCGGATTGCTGGGCAGCACCTACTGGACTACCGGGACGAGCCTGAGGCCGCAGAGTGGCGAGCCAGCGGATCGCGTCGCGCCAATGACTTCTACCCAGCGAGCCCTGTCTCCTAGAGGTTGGCCGTCTCGACCGGCGCACACGTTCTGGCTCGCTGGTAGCCAGGAGCACGGGCGCGCTTTGCGGCAGAATGTACACACGCGTCACGGGGGGGACTGGATGGCGGACTCTGAGGAGCGATACCTGTTCGTTCCGCTGCGGTCGAACGCGAGCCAGCTGCTGGCTGGCGCCCAGGTTGAGGCGATTCGCAGGAAGCTGAAGTACGCCAGCGTGGTGTACGACGGGCTGCTGCTCGAGACCGGTTCGGTCAGGATTCAGGCCGGCGAGGGAGGTGCATCAACCTTCACCGCTTCTGACACCAACTTCCAGACGGTCGCCGAGCGGCGGGCCGGAATGCGGTCGGGGTTCTCCCTGTCTCTCGGTCGGGAGGACACACCCGGCGTGCCCGCACCGCAAGAACGCATGCGAACGATGATGTCGTCCGCGACAACGGCAATCTCATGGCGGCCGACCTTGGTCCCGTTCGCCGACGAGCTACCCGCCGGCTGCGACTGGGTCGCAGGGGTGGACACGCCCCGAAGCTCAAAGGTGTCTGCGCTAGCCAGCACCTGGAGCTTCCGCGACCGGAACAACGACGCCCTTTTGTCGGCGGTGCCGGTGTCGTTTGCACGATCGCTCATCATCGACCACGCGAACATCGACCTCGCGCGCGCAGCGCTCAACAACCTGGGGGTGATGCAGGACGCGACACACCGTCAGGTGGTTGCCTCGCGGCTGGACTCGACCACCACTTGGCAACCTGTCGGGTTCGCCGTCCCCGTGCTCGCCCCTCGTGTCGGAACCCTGCCATGGGACCAGATCGCCTCGCTGAGGGCCGACAAGGCCATGCGCGACTATCGAGCCATGCTACGGGGACTCGAGGCTGAAGCTCTGCACGAATCCACCGAAGGCGAGGATGTGGAAAGGGTTGTAAAGGTGCTGCTGCAGAAGCGCCTGCTGAAGCTCGCCGAACCGCCGCGCGGCGCCGGATCGGCCCTATTCAACGGGGTCGTGTCGTTCTTCGTCGGCGCAGGCATCGGGGCGGCTACCACCGGCTGGACCGGCCCTGCCGGTGTCCTGGGTGGTGCCGCGATCGGTGCAGCGATTGATGTCGGGCGTGAAGCGCTCGACAGGTCCCGGGCCCGAGCTGCCCGCAGTTGGGTGTCTTTACACCAGAAGATGGCCAGCTAACGCTGGTCGTACCGCTCTGGGGCCGGACTTCGCGTGCGCGGCGGTCCTCAATCAGTCGGCAGCATGCCGGCGTCCGGGAATGCCTTGTCAGGCAAGGCCTTGATGTAGGCGATGCGGGCGGCGATGGCCGCCTCGAAGTTGGCGAAGGACAGGTCGAACAACGGTTCTTCGATCGCGTCCTGACCCTTCGCCGTGGCAACCACGACTGCGGCGTCGTACTGCTTCTCGCGGACGAGGCGCTGCATCAGGATGCGGTAGCGGTCGAGGTACCCGGTGTTCTGGAAGATGGGGTCGGTGGCGAAGATCGCGTCAGAATCGCCGAGCGGCGTGGTGGAGCCCTTGGCCTTTTCGAGGACCATGATGAACCCCAGCCACGGCCGGATGTGGCCGAAGAAGCCCTCCTCATAGGCACGCCAGACGTCGGCAGCGTTGCCGATCGCTTCCTCGGATCGGTTGTTGAAGTTGTTGCCGAAGCTGCCCACCTGGGACTTGAGTTCGATGGCGGCGACCAGAGTGCCGCGGTACAGCACGACGAGGTCCCAGTCCTTGGTGCGGCGGTAGTAGCCGGGCAGGCTGAGGCGGCGTCCGAAGCGGATATCGAAGGTGATCCCAGGGTCGGCGCGGAAGAGGTCGGCGACCGCGACCGTGAGCCCGTCCATGTGCTTGCCACCGGTGACCGAGCCACGCGTCCCGGCGTCCTTGACTCCAGCCTCGATCTGCTTCTGGGTCTGCTGGCTGCGCACGTCCCAGAACAGCTCGATCGGGCCTCTCCAGAAGAATTCGGCGGGCATGGCCTGAACCTACAGGCGGTCGCGCATGATCGTCGTCGGCGACGCCCCTAGCGGACGCCCTCGGGGAGCCCGTAGGCGACCTCTGCGGCACTCGTTGCGGCGTCCCTGTCGTAGGCCCGGAATGCATCCCGCAGGCGTGCAGCGACCTCGGCGGGGATCGTTTCCGGTGCGGGAACGCGGATCTTGCGCAGGTACTGGGCCTGGAAGCGAAGCGTTCCCCCACGCATCTTGACGCCGTACGCCGCGATGAAAGCCTCGGCGATCCGCGACAGCAGCAGGCCGCCGAGCACCTCCAAGTCCCATCCGGTGGAGACGATGTAGTACAGGTTGTGGTGCGGGTAGAGACCCCCCGGTTCGTAGACCGGAGTGATCTGAGCCTTCATGTCCTGAAGCAGCAGCTTTGGCTTCTCGGCCAGGCCCGGGTAGACCTTGTCGATCGTCCGGTACCAGTCGGCAGGGTTCCTCTTGGCCACGAACCGGGTCGCGACGCTCGGATGGCTGGCCAGGGCCCTGGCCATGCGCGGGTAGCGCTTGATGTCGACCAGGCGGCCTTCGTCGTCCCATGGGTTGATCAGGACCTTGCGGGGTGGCGTGAGTCGACCTGATCGGATGTCGTCGGCCATCACCAGCGGAGTGAGCCGGTCGGGTTCGACGTCAGCGTCTTCGGGCGTGACGAGGTAGGCCTTGTCGGCCCCGGTGGCGACTCCGATGCTGATGCGCGTGTCCCCGCCGGTCTGCTCCAGGGTCGGGAATCGCTCGTTGAGGTCCTCGAGCAGACGGATCTCGTCCGGCCCACCGGCCGGCCACAAGTCGGAACCTTCGAACCAGCTCGAAAGCCGTGCGGCCTTGAATCCCGGCCCATCGGTCTGTTGGGCGCCGCCCCCGGTGAAGGCGAGAGCCTGACGTGCCGAATCGGACCCGAAGTCGGCGGTCGTGTCCACGACGGTCACGTCGCGCTGCGGGTGGTTGGCCAGCACAGTGATGGCGGGGTAGGCGCTCACCTCGGCTTCGAAGGCGTCCACGTCGTGCATCTGCCAGAGGGTCTCCACGGCGTAGCGCTCAGAGACGAGGGCACGAAGCTTTGCACCGTAGGCGTTGCGCATCCACCGATCTGCGCAGATGAACCCGAGCTTCCCCCCGGGCTTGAGCATGGCCAAGCCGCGCTCGAAGAAGCCCACGTAGATGTCCCCGCGCCCGGCCATCGTCGACCACCGTCGTCGATAAGCCGTCGCGAGCGCCTCGCCCAGGTCGTCGAACCGGACGTAGGGCGGGTTCCCGACCACCACGTCGGCCTCCACTGGAGGGACATCTGCGGTCAGCAGGTCGTCGCCATCCGGCAGAAGGAAGTCGCCCTCGATGATCCACGCGTGAGCGAGTTGGTGCGCGTCCAGATCCGAGGCGCCGGCGTCGATCAGTTGGTGTCGAACCGTCGAGCGCAGCACGTGAACGTTGGCGGACTGCAATTCCCAGGCACGGATCGCGCCATCGAGCGCGCGAAGGCCGCGGCCACGGTTCTTCGCGCTGGCGACCAACCGTTCGACCATCGGAACCAGGAAGGCGCCGGAGCCCGCGGACGGCTCGACGGCCGTCAGTGCGCCGAGGTCGCGATCGGCGGTGTAGCCAGTCAGGTCGAGCAGGGCGTCCACGACCCAGCGTCTGGTGAAGACCTCACCGTAGTTCTGGGATGCCTCGTAGGGCGTGATCGCACTCATCACGATCACGATAGACGGCGGATCCGACACTGCGGCTCGTGGCGCGCGCCGACGCCCCCCGGCAGGCCCTCATCGCGGTGCCCCGACTGCCCTCCAGGATCTCAGGAGCGGAGGCAAGGGATGCGAGGGGACGCCGCCGGGTCAGCTTAGATCCGCCCGCCAGACCCCCGGGGTAGCCGGTAACCCCCACCCTTGCGTTTGACCCAGGGATTCTGCACGAGAATAGTTGCACGGCGGAGCGGTCATCAGCGTTTGCCCTTGTCGTGCACCGTGAACCCAGGGACATTCTGACAGAGGGTCAGATTACCGATCTGGATCCTTGGGTCGAGGCTCGGCTGGCGGGCACCGACAGTCGCTCAGTGCCCAGGCTTGAGGCGCGCTCTTCACGGGCTCGATCACCCACAGTTTTGCCTAGTCATTTGCGGTATCATCGTGCCGCTGGGGAGGCGCGGCAGGGACTCCTAGGTCACAGATACCCCTGCGGGTATCGAGCCCAAGAGGCAGAAATGCCCGCCGAGATCGTTGGGTAAGCGCATGTCGTGCAATAGGCCTGCAATATGGCCTAGTCAAAGCCTGTATGCACCGACTCATAATCCCTGGGTCGCGGGTTCGAGCCCCGCCCGCCCCACCAGCCGACTCCTGTTCGCTCACCGTATGCGCGATAGGTGCACGTCGTGCAATAGGGATTGGAGGGCTCCGGCGGGCGGCGCACGCCGCGAGTTCGGGTCGATCCGCGAGCTCGCGTCCGGCGTCACCAGGCCGTCTGTTGCTTCGGGAAGTCGCCTCGACCAGTTTCCAGGCGAGGATCGACGCCGGCTGATGGCTCCACGAGGAGCGCAAGCTGATCGAGGCCAACGAGTGGTCTCCCCCCAAGGCCGGGTGGAGCCGCTGGTGCAGGAGCCTTCGCGCCTCCTTCGTGTCGTCGTCGGTCGGCCCCGGATACCTTTCACCGACCGAGGGATTGTCAGTCGTGGCCACGAACGCGTCCCGCGAGTTGCTCTTCGAGTGCAGCCGCGACAGCCTCAAATTCGGCCAGCGCTGCGGAAAGGTCCTCGACGATTTCACGCGCGATCACGTCGGGGCTGGGCAGGTTGTCCAGGTCCTCGAGGGATTCGTCTCGCAGCCAAGTGATGTCCAGATTGGCCTTGTCACGGGCCACCAGCTCGGCATGGCTGAACGAGTGCCACCGTTCCGACTCGACGCGCTCCCCCCGCCGACCCGGACGGAAGCAGTCGACGAACTCGTCCAGGTGCTCGCGTCGCAGCGGGTTCTGCTTCAACGTGAAGTGCTGGTTGGTGCGCAGGTCGTAGACCCACAACCGTTCGGTCCACGGACGCTCGGGACGGGCCGGCTTGCGGTCGAAGAACAGCACGTTCGCCTTCACGCCCTGGGCGTAGAAGATGCCGGTGGGCAGGCGAAGCATCGTGTGCAGGTCGAAGTCGGTGAGCAGCTTGCGCCGGATCACCTCTCCCGCACCGCCCTCGAACAGGACGTTGTCGGGCAACACCACTGCGGCACGTCCGTTGATCTCGAGGATCGTCATGATGTGCTGAACGAAGTTCAGCTGCTTGTTCGACGTGGTCGCAACGAAGTCCTGACGCTCAATCTCGGTGTCCTCGCGCACCTCGCGCCCGTCCGCGCCCACCATCGTCAGCGAGGACTTCTTCCCGAACGGCGGATTGGTCAGCACCAGGGTCCAGCGCGAGCCCGGATCGACCAGCAGCGAGTCCCGGACGATGATCGGCGACTCCCCGTTCGGCGTCCCGATGCCGTGCAGCAGCATGTTCATCGCCGCCAGCCGGGCGGTGCCGTCCACCAGCTCGTAGCCGGTCGCGAAGTCGTCGCGCAGGTGGCCGCGCTGCGTCGGGGTGAACGAGGACGCCCCGCGCGCGACGTGCTCGTGGGCCACCAAGAGGAAGCCGCCGGTGCCGCACGCCGGGTCGATCAGGTGGTCATCGACCCGCGGCTGCATCACGTCCACGATCGCTTGGATCAGCGCCCGAGGCGTGAAGTACTGACCCGCACCCGAACCTTTGTCGGACGCGCCCTTGGCCAGCAGCGACTCGTAGGCGTCGCCCTTGATGTCGGTGCCGGTGCTCGACCAGTGCTCCTTGTCGATCAGGTCCACGATCAGCCGGCGCAGCTTCGCCGGATCCTGGATGCGGTTCTGCGCCTTGCGGAAGATCGTCCCGATCATGCCCGGCTGGCTCGCCAGCCCCACCAGAATGGACGTGTAGGTGGTCTCCAGCTCGGCCCCGGTGGCGTCGAGCAGCCGCGTCCACGAGTACTCCTCGGGCACGATCCGCTCCGGCGCCAACTTCCGCGTCGCCCGCTCGTGCGCCATCTTCAAGAACAGCAGGTACG
This sequence comes from uncultured Propionibacteriaceae bacterium, assembly GCA_964448385.1. Classification (GTDB taxonomy): domain Bacteria; phylum Actinomycetota; class Actinomycetes; order Propionibacteriales; family Propionibacteriaceae; genus Propionicimonas. The sequence goes on from CAYUWV010000005.1 coordinate 24,749, forward strand.
TCAGTTGCTCGGTGTACTCGATGACACCTACCCCGTCGTCGCGCAGTACGTCGCAGTACGCCCACAGCTTGTCGACCAGCCGACGGGAATCAATCACGGAGGCAGTCTCTCAGAGTCGGCGGGATCGGCTTGTCGCTCCGCGGTGACGGAGCCGGCACCTACGATGTCGCCTGAAGGGAGAGCCATGGTCGACATCTATAGGGACGCGCTTCTCAACGTGGCTGATGCCGCGACCTACATCGCCATGCCTCAGTCGACCCTCGGCGTTTGGAGGAAGCAGGAAACGATCCACTCGATCCCCCCTGTGGGGCACGGGCTGCCGACGCTGCCCTTCGTCGCGGTTGTGGAGGCCTTCGTGCTGCGGTCACTGCTTTCGGCAGGGTTCCCCGGCAAGAGGATCCGCGAAGCCGCGCAAGGCGCCCGAGCGCACTTCCAAGACCCCTACGCGCTCGCGCGGCCGGGTATCGGTCATGACGGGGTCGAGATCTTCATCAAGGCCGGCGGTGACGAGCTGCTTCGTGCCCGCGACCGCCAGCAGGCGATCTCGGAGACGGTCACCAACTTTCACGAGTTCATCCGATGGGACGACCAGGAACCCAGGCAGCTTCGGCTGCGGCAGTTCGACGGCTCAGTGGTTCTCGACCCGCGCTTCGGTTGGGGAAGGCCTGTGGTCGAGGAGAACAACGTCCCGCTGTCCGCCATCCTCGACTTGTGGCACGCGGGTGAAGCCATGCGGACAATCGCCGACGAGTTCGAGATGAATCGGGATGAAGTCGAACGCCTGATCCAGGACTATGACCGATCCGTCCAGCGCGCAGCCGCCTAGGTTTCTCGCCGACCGCTGCCTCGGGCGCGTCACGATCGACCGGCTCCGCACACTCGGCTGGGACATCGTGCGGCTGGGTGAACTTCATAGCAACGACGCTCAGACAACGAGCGACGAGGAACTCGTAGCGATCGCGGCCGCCAACGGTTGGTCCGTCCTCACCAAGGACAAGCGAATCCGCTATCAGCCGTCGTTCCAAAGCGCTGGGACGCCTCTCTTCGCACTCTCAGGTGGCGGCGTGAGTATCGCCGACACCGTCGATCGTTTCGAGCAGGCCAAGGACCGAATCTGGGCCGCGGCTAGCGCGGGCGAGGCGCAGTTCTGGATCGTCTACGAGCACGGCCGCGTCGAGCGCAGGGCGTGATTCACAGTTCCTCGAAGAAGTCCTCGTCCAGGTCGTACAGGGTGACGCTGGTCTTGGCCTGGACGCCGACGCCGTGACGCAGCATCAGCTCGGCAAGCCGCTTGCCGTCGATCAGCTCAATCCGAAGGTTCACTCGACGCGCCTCCTCGATCGCCTCTCGGGTGAAGGACGCTGTGGTCAGGAACACGCCTCGATCTCCCTGCGCCGACATCAGGGCGCCGGCGAATGCTTGCAGCGTCGGCCGACCAACCGTGCGGTCGGTGGCGTGCTGCTTGGCCTGCAGATAGATCCGGTCCAGGCCGAGGGGGTCCTGACTGATGATGCCGTCGATGCCGCCGTCCCCGGACTTGCCGGAGTGTTCGACCGCCCCGCTCTTGCCGTAGCCCATCGCGGCCAGCAGTCGGAGCACCAGGAGTTCGAAGCCCCTCGGGTCGAGCGCCAGCGCCCTCTTCAGCAGCTCTCCCTCCAGGGCCGCCTTGTTCTCTGCCACCGCGGTCGCAAGGAGATCTTCTGGTGACACCGCTGCCGCGGCGTGCTCCACGCTGGGGTCGCCGCTTGCCGGCTTGGCCTCTCGAGTGCGGTCGCGGAACTCCAGGTAGGACGGGAATTGCTCGAGCACCTTCAGGTCGATCCGCTCGGCGTGGCTGGCCAGCACCTTCTGGCCGGACGGGGTGATCTGCACCTGCCCGCGCGCCGGACGGTTCACCAACCCCGCTTGCGAGAGGTAGGTCAGGGCCCAGCCAACCCGGTTGTCGATCACTCGCTGGCGACCACTCGGCAGCAGCTCGGCGCGCTCCGCCTCGCCGAGGCCAAACAGGTCCGCTAGGGCATCCTTCACCTCTCGCGAGCGGTGGAGCTGTCCATCCGCCAGATGCGCCAACGCCGGACGCATGCAGCTCTGATAGTCGGGGATCATGCGGACTCCTCCTTAGCGAACTCCTCGATCACGTCTGTGTCGGACCCGTGACCGGTCACGCGGCCGGAGAACGCGGCCGCGAGGACAGCTTGGCGGAGCGACTGTTCTCGCCGCTCTGTCATAGCGACTTGCTCACGCAGCCGATCCAAGGCCTCTCGCTGCTCCGCGAGCTGCGCGACAAGGCCCTCCTGAAGCTGCATTGGCGGCACTGGGACTTCCAATCTACGGAGTTGCTGTTGAGGCAGATGTTTGATCGTCGTCCCTGTGAAGAAGCGCTCCCACCGGCCAGCCCGGATTCCCTCCTCGATCATCGCGGCGAGAAACTCCGGAGTCATGCGCTGGCCTTCGGCGATCCGGACGCGATGGAGCGCCTTCTGGAATGCGATTCCGGACTCCGGCTGTCTCCATACGGCGCACCGCCCCGGCTCGCCCCCCTCGCAGACGAGAAGGTCGCCCTCTTCCAGAACCAAGCGATTCCGATCCGCATCAGTGAGTGGGGTCGTCTGGAGGTCGTCGAGATCGAAGCGACCCCACCTGACGTTGATGTTTCGAAGGTAGGGCGTCAGCTCTCCCACCTGTCGCTTCGCGTCGAGCATCTTGCCGAGCGAGGTGTCCGCCAGTTGCCCGATGGAACTCAGTGCCCCGTGCTTCTGAGCGGTCTCTTGAGCACGTCGCAAGGCACTGATCCACAGCGCCTCTGAGCGCTCCCTCACCGACTTGAGAGATCTGGAAGCGTCGTCCAAGGCGGAAAGGTGTTCTTCGAGCAGGGCGACGATGCGTCGCTGCTCCGATAGCTCTGGGTAACGAATCGGCCACGCCTTGAGGACGGCTTGGCCGATGTTTCGCTGCGTTGCGCCCTTGCCCGCCGCGTCAAGGCTTTGGCGTTGGCTCAGAAGGTAGTAGAACAGAAAATCAGGGTCCACCCAATCGTGCGGGATGGCGGAGGCGATCGCCTGATTCGTTGCCATCTGCGCCCCGGCGATGCCGAGCTTGCCGATGGAGCCGTACATGGCCACCATGACGGCTCCAACGGGAACCAGCTTGGCCGATGACTGCTGAAGCCCGTGCTCGGTGATGCTCGCGGCTGTGTGGGTGACAAGACCGTCATTCAAGTCGCCAATTACGGCCCACGGAATGTCACCCCCGTAGAACGTCGGATTGCCCGCCTGCGGGGTGCCGCCGCTGCCCCAGCACGCGATCTCTCCCAACGTGGAGCGACGCCACCTCCTCATCACGCAGTCATTTCCTCGTTGAGCTGCTCCAGGTACTCCCCGGCCTTGTCGCCGAGGTCGCGGAGTGCACCGTCCACACCCCCGCGTTCGGTGAAGGGAGCCTCGTCGAGGTCGTCGGCGGAGATGCCGGCAGAAACCGCGATCACCTCGACCATGCGGTCGAGCCACCAGCGCTGGTCGGCGGTGAAGCGCGTCCCGGCCTGTTCCTGTTGAGCGAGCCAGGCGGCGTAGCGTTCGCGCACGACGTCGGCGTAGGGCACGAGTTCGGAGTCCACGCCCACGGTGAACCGCAGCAGGCTGACAAGGTCGGTCAATGTGTGGCGCGGGCTGCGGCGGACGCGACGGGCATCCACGGCTTGGTAGGCCGACCAGAGCAGGTCGGGGGTCCAGTTGCGGGGCGGGCGGCTGATCCGGTCGGCCAGTTCCTGGATGTCTGCGAAGGTCACGTGCGGGGGTCTCGACGGGCTCGACCACCCGAGCGTGCGACGTTCGTCGATCAGTTGGATGGCGGTGATCTCGTCGCGGTGCTCGTCGAGGTAGGCGCGCCAGGAGTCGATGACGTTGCGAGCGCGGTTGGGGTCGACGACGCCGTAGGCCTCGATGAGGGAGTCGGCGTTCACCTCGTCGATCACCCGGTCGTGGGCGCGGCGCAGTTCGAGAATGCGGTTGCGCAGGTCGGGGTTGCCGGCCAGGGGCTCGACGGCGGTGTCGAGGATCTTCTGGATCGCTGCAGCGGTCTCGACAGGCTCGACCAGCGATTCGAGGGCCTCGCGCTGGTGGTCGGGGTCGACGGCGTCCACCAGGGCGCGGACGATGGCCTTGACCGGCTGGCCGGCGACGGCGTCCAGTTCGTCGCGTTCGGCCGGGCTGAGCTGCAGCTCGAGGGCGGCGAGGCGGGAGGCCAGGGTCGCGGTCTCGTCCTCGGTGAGGGTGTACGTGGCGGCCTTTCCGAGCAGCGTGGCCAGCGAGATGCCCTTATCGCGGTTGAGCGGCGGCTCGACGAAGTCGTGCTCGGTGACGCCGATCGCATCCACTAGCACGAAGCGGGTCTTCTCGGTGGCGTCGGGGGTGACGGACTGGAAGGTCGCCGGGTCGATCGTCCGGGCGCCGCGTCCCTTCATCTGCTCGAAGTACTGCGCCGAGCGGACGTCGCGCATAAAGAACACACACTCCAACGGCTTCACGTCGGTGCCGGTGGCGATCATGTCAACGGTGACCGCGATCCGCAGGCTGGGCGAGGTGCGGAACGCCTGTAACTGGCCCTTCGGGTCGCGGGCGGCGTAGGTGATCTTGGCGGCGAAGTCGTTGCCCTTGCCGAACACCTGCCGCACCTGGGTGACGATCTCCTCGGCGTGGGCGTCGTCCTTGGCGAAGATCAGGGTCTTGGGGACGGTGGTGCGTCCGGGGAAGATCTCGGTGAACAGCCGGTCGCGGAACGCCTCCAGCACAGTGCGAATCTGGTCCGTGGCGGTGACGGCCCGGTCGAGTTGCTTGTCGCTGTACTCGAGGGCTTCGTCGAGGGCTTCGAGCTTCTGCTCGCGGGTGCGGCGGTTCACCTTCGGCACGATGGTGCCGGCCTCGATGGTGGCGCCGTTCTCGCTGATCTGGGTGCGGATGCGGTAGATGTCGAAGTCGACGTTGACCCGATCG
>CAYUWV010000006.1:0-29419 GCA_964448385.1 uncultured Propionibacteriaceae bacterium
AGGCGGGGTTCTGCTACTCGGCGACGCTGGCCGAGATCAAGGACGCGGAGTACGCACTCACTCCGGGACGGTTCGTTGGGACAGCTGAAGTCGAGGACGATGGGGAGCACATCGAGGACAAGGTCAAGCGGCTCAGGCAAGACCTTCTGGGCGCGCTGGACGAGTCGTCTCGGCTCGATGTTGAGATGCGCGAGCAGTTGGCGAGGTTGTTGTGACCACACTCGGTGATCTGGCTAGAAACGGAGTCGTGGAGTTCAGCGACGGCTACCGAACCAAGCGTACCGAGCATGCCGAGTCCGGGTTTCGTATCCTGAGGGCGGGCGACGTCAGGGACGGGCGTATTCACCCGGATGGCCCGGACTTCGTTGCAGCCGAATACGCATCCGTGATTGGTGGAAAGGCCGCACGCTCCGGTGATGTTGTGCTCACCACGAAGGGAACTGTCGGGCGGACCGGGATCGTGAAGCATCTTTCCGAACCCGTCGTCTACAGCCCACAGGTCTGTTACTTCCGGAACAGGCGGTCCGACTTGATCGACCTCGGCTTCCTCCATCAGTGGCTGAGTTCGCCCGGGTTCATTGACCAAGCTGGCTATTTGAAGAATGCAACCGACATGGCGCCCTACATCAGCCTCAGAGACTTGGCGTCGGTGCGAATCGACTTTCCGGCGTTGGTCACCCAACGCGCGATCGCCGAAGTCCTCGGCGCCCTCGACGACAAGATCGCCGCGAACCAGTCCCTGTCGGCGGTGGCTGCGGAGCTGATGCTCGCGCAGGTGCAGACATGGGCCGCTGGCTCTGGAGTCGTTCCTCTCTCGGCACTGGCGACAAGCAAGACGGTTCAAGTGACGCCGTCGCAGATGGGTGCGGTGGCGCACTTCAGCCTGCCAGCCTTCGACACTGCCGAATTTCCAGCGGAAGACTCGGGCGAATCGATCAAGAGCAACAAGTTTCTGATCAATGCTCCGAGCGTTCTCCTGTCGCGACTCAACCCACGAATCCAGCGCGTTTGGGACCTTCCGGAACTGCCGTGGGCAAAGGCAGTTGCCTCGACCGAATTCGTCGTGCTTGAGCCGATGGACATGCCGACCGGTGCACTTTGGGCCGCTCTCTCCCAGGTCTCTGTCAACCAGCGGTTGCAGGAGTTGGCGCGGGGAACATCGGGGTCGCATCAGCGAGTTCGACCCAATGAGGCGGTGGCAGTTGAGGTCCCTGATGTACGGCTCTTGAGCGGTCAACAGAAGACGTGGCTGGGTGATTTGAGTCGCCGACGCTGGCTGGCGCGCACTGAATCCCGCCACCTCGCAACCCTCCGCGACGCCCTTCTACCCCACCTCATGAGCGGCCGCCTCACCGTCCGCGAGGCCGAAGAGACGGTGGAGGCGGCACTGTGACGTCAGCGGATCTGGCGGATACCAGCGTCCTCGCCCCAGACTCGGTCGGCCGTCCAGGCGGGCACGCCCAGGCGGGCCGCGGTGGCAAGGCAGAATCGGTCGGCCAGCGACAGCGGCGTCCCCAGCTGCCACAGCTCGGCGGCGGCCAGCGCGTCGACTTCGCTGGCGTCGGCGACCTCAAGGCCGTAGCTGGCGAGCAGCCCGGCGACCGCGGCCCAGTTGCCGCCCGCCCGGCGGACCTTCTGGGCCACTTCGGAGTAGTTGACGGCTGAGCAGGCCGCTCCCGCCGTCAACGCTGCTTCGACCTCGGCAGTTCCGGGCTCGTCGTTCAGGAAGGCGAGCACAGCTGAGGCGTCCAGGATGGCCGTGATCATGCCGATTCCGCGGCAGCCTCAGCACGGCGCTCTGCGATCAGTTCTGCGACCAGATCCTTGCCGGCCAACTGCTCTTTGATCATGGCTCTCGCCTGCGTGCGGGTGAGGAGAAGCAACCCCGTTGGGGAGTCAACAAGGATCAACGGAGTGCCGGCCTCCAGCCCAACGCGGGCGCGGATGTCGGCGGGGATCACTAGGCGACCACGGTCGCCCATTACGAGAGCATATGTCCCACTCATGTCACGAGAATACCATTCGTGCCGTGACTACCCACTATCTGTGCTCGGGTGGGATCTTCACCTGAGTGGATGTGGCGCTGGGTGAGAGCCATCGTGTGTCGAGTGAGCCACTGTTCCGCGTGGGGGTGAGCCACTGCAACGCTGTCGAGTGCGCCGTGGCGCCGCGCCCGATGCGGCGATAAATCACCACATGGACCGTGATCCCTCCCGCTCATGCCGATGGTCGGTCGTTCAAGATTGCACACCGAGTGCATTCACGTTTGCTAGGTCTAGACCTTCGCGTTTGCGTACTACATGACTTCACGTCTGCTAGGTTGGGGTCATGGTTCTCGACTCGCTCGTCCCACGTAGGGTGGGTGAACTCCTGACGGGGCTGATTGCGGTGGAACCGGTGATCGCCCTGCACGGCCCGCGCTCGGTGGGTAAGTCGACAGTGCTGCGCAGGTTCGCTGCCGAGGTGGGGGGCTCGGTTCTCGACCTGGACGACGTCGAGGTGCGCGAGGCGGTCGTGGGCAATCTGGCCTCGGTTGTCGGTGGTGCGGCACCGGTATGTGTCGACGAGTACCAGCGGGTGCCCGACATCCTGGACGCGCTCAAAGCGAGGCTGAACCGAGAGGGTAGCCTGCCCGGAACCGCCGTGATCACGGGATCGACCCGGCAGGACGCCCTGCCCGTCACGGCGCAGGCCCTCACGGGACGCCTTCACTCGCTGACCATCTGGCCGCTGTCCCAGGGTGAGATCGCTGGGGTGAGCGAGAACCTCCTGGAGGTGTTGCCTGCCGACCCTGCGGGTGTAGTCGGCCGGATCCCGTCCTCAACGACCACGCGCCAGGATTACGTGGAGCGTGTCTGCGCCGGGGGGCTGCCCCTGGCCCTGCGGCGTTCCGGCGCGGCCCGGGCCCGATGGTTCGATGACTTCGTGCGGGCATCGGTCGAGCGGGATGCTCTGGAACTGGGCCGCATCCGTGAACGACAGGCAATGACCGACCTTCTGGGTCTGATTTCGGCACAGACCGGGCAGCTGCTCAACGTCTCTGCCGCTGCGGAGAGGCTCGGCGTCAGCCGAGCCACCGTCGAGGGTCACCTGCGGCTACTCGAGGACCTCTTCCTCGTCGTTCGGCTGCCGGCGTGGGGCAAGACCCTGCGCTCACGGGTCAGCGTCAAACCCAAGGTCCACGTTGTCGACTCCGGGCTGGCTGCCCGGCTGCTGCGGCTCACGCCTGACAAACTCACACGACTCGACCCGGCATCACTCACCGACTTCGGGCACCTGCTGGAGACCTTCGTCGTCGGGGAGATCCGCAAGCAGGCTTCCTGGCTCGACGAGCCCGTCACCCTGGGACACTGGCGGACCAGCGACGGCGCCGAAGTCGACGTGGTCATCGAGTACGACGACGGCACCGTCGTTGCGTTCGAGGTCAAAGCCAGCGAACGGGCCCCCGGCGGCGAGTTCCGCGGTCTCGGTCAGCTCCGCGACGCCCTCGGACCGCGGTTCGCCGCCGGGATCATCCTCACCACCGGAACCCGCTCCTACACGTACGCCGACCGTCTCCACGTCACGCCCATCGACCGGCTGTGGACCCCGGTCACACTCGGAGCCTCGCACTGACCCCGCCACAAAGGGGCTCACGACGCGACTGTCTTGCCGCGGTCCCACTGCCCGGCGAAGCTCAACAGCTGCCGGTAACCCTCGGTGTCGGTGGCGAACCGGCCGTGCCCGATCACCGTTTCGTCGCCGGCCATCACCTCGACGGTGACGCTGCGCTTGTGCGGGTCCATGCCGATCACCACGACCGGCGATGCCTCCATGGTCATGTTGTCCTCCTCGCCCCCCAAAGGTGTGATTGGGGTTCGGGAGGGCACCGCTACTAACGGCAGAGCATTCCCTTCTTCAGCCTCTCCCGCCCCGGTCGGTGCCCGGGACAGCGCACGCCAAATCAGAGTCACACGCCTGAGCGAAGACAGCCGCAAACGAGAGCGACAATCCCGGGCACCTGAACCGAGCCTCGGCCAAGACCCGGCCTACGTCAATGAAACTAGTAGCCGCGAACAGGGCGGTCGAACCATCGAGAGGCTGTGCAACGGCGCCATGGCTCACCCCAGCACGTCGCAGTGGCTCACCCGCACGCGGAACAGTGGCTCACTCGACACCGGAACGATGGCTCTCACCCAGCGCCATATGCACCTGAGGTGGCTGACGTGTCCGACACCCTCTGACAACGTCACCCCGCCCGGGGCCAGTGAAGGTCGGCGGTGAGTTCGTGGCTTCCCGACGCGTCGACCCGATACCGGAACCCAAGCGGCGAGCGCCACTCGAACACGCCGGGGAAGGGCTGCGCGACCTGCCAGCCGGAGTGGGTCTTGGCCCCGGTGCGGTCGACGGGCCAGGGGCCCGAGGGGATTGGTTTGTCCGGCGGGCTTGCCCGTCCGTGCTGGAAGGGTTGGGTGTGGTCCAGGTCCAGCCCCGTCGACGACCGTGCCGACCAGGGAAACACGTCGAACGGGTGGCGCCAGCGAACGATCCGAGCGATCTCGTTCGGGATCTCGTAAGCGTGCACCGACGGGTTGTCGGCCAGGTCGATCACCGGCCGCACGATCACCCGGTCGTGTCCCAGCCACTCGCGCACCTGCTGGGCGAGCACCGGTCCGAGTTCCTCGCAGCGACCCACGTCTTCACCCGGCGCGTAGTGCACCACCAGTTCCGCCGTCTGGCGCCGCCGACGCGTGGCGCCGCCGGGCTCGCCGTCCGGTCCGGCCAGCAGCGCCACGGCCTGCTCGGGCTCGGCCAGCACCCCCAGCGCCTCGGCTCGCAGCACCTCGTGCTCGTCAGTGCTGCCGCCCAGCGCCAGTTGTCCGGCGACCTGATCCAACATCCGGGAGAACCGGAGCGCGTCCGCCGCATCGGCTCGCGCGGTCAGCAGGGAGGTCCCGTCGCCGAGGTAACTGACCCGGACGAAGCGCTCCGCCTGGGCCTTGGCCGCCTTCTTTGCGGCGAGTTCGGCATCGGCACGCACGATCAGCCCGGTCAGTCGCCGCTTCAACCGTCCCCACGCGAGCCGTCCCAACGCGGGGTCGATCCGCTCATCCACCCAGCCAGCCGCTGCTGCCGTCAGCCCGGCCGAGGCGGTGAGGCTACTGAACCCCACTGACATCTTTCGCACACCTGTTCGAAGTGCCTTCTCGGGGCCGACATCGACGATGTTCGCCGTTGGACGGGCCTTTGCTCAGCGCACCGAATGCTTCTCCTTGCTGATAACGGGGAATAGCGGCCTCGCTGAGTGTGCAGTCGCGCCTGTCCGATTGGCGCACGATAACCTCGACCCGAGACTCCGGCCTCGGGGGGAAGGCACCTATGGCACTGATCAGCGAAGCTGAGTGGGAGTCCACCGCGCTCGAGGTGCTGGCCGAGCAGGGCTGGCGGCCGTCCACCGGCACCGAGATCGCCCACGAGCGGGCCTCGGGCTCCGACATCGTGCTGCACGCGCGCGTCCATGACGCCGTCCGCCGGCTGAACCCCGCCGTGCCCGCGTTGTACCTGCGGCAGGCGGTCACCGAGATCCTCACGCCCGCTTCCCAGGATTCGATCAGCGAGAATCGCCGGCTGCACGAGTACCTCGTCCACGGTTACCGCGGCGTCACCTGGACGGACAAGAACGGCATCGAGCTGAATCCCACCATTCGGCTGGTGGGCGCCGAGCCGGGCGACAACGACTGGCTGGCCGTCCGCCAGGTCACCATCGCCACCGTCGAGCACCACCGCCGCCTCGACGTGGTCTGCTACCTCAACGGGCTGCCGGTGATCATCGCCGAGCTGAAGCAGGCCGGCCTGGCCAATGCCACCCTGGCCAGTGCCCACGCGCAGCTGGGCACCTATCTCGCAGAGTTCCCGATGGCCTTCCGGGCCTGTGTGGCCACCGTGATTTCGGATGGAGTCACCGCGAGCTACGGCACGCCGTTCACCCCGCTGCACCACTTCGCGGCGTGGAACGTTGACGACGACGGCCAGCCGATCACCTTGGGCGAATCGGTTGCCGACACCGACTACGACACGCCACTCGAGATCACCCTCAACGGCATCGGCAACCAGGGCCGCTTCCTGGCACTGGCCCGCAACTTCACGGCCTTCGACTCCGGTGACTACGGCCTGGCCAAGCGGATCGCCAAACCGCACCAGTTCTTCGCGGTCAACAAGGCACTGGGCCGCACCGTCACCGCCGTCCGCTCCGACGGCCGCGCCGGCGTGGTCTGGCACACCCAGGGCTCGGGCAAGTCCATGGAGATGGAGTTGTACGCCAACCTGGTGCTGCGTAGCGCCCACCTGCTGAACCCCACCATCGTGGTGATCACCGACCGCAAGGAACTCGACGGCCAGTTGTTCCAGTCGTTCTCCGCGAGCACGCTGCTGCCGGAGAAGCCGATCCGCATCGCGACCCGCACCCAGTTGCGTACCGAGCTCACCCAGCGCACCTCCGGCGGCATCCTGTTCACCACCCTGCAGAAGTTCAACCGCACCCCCGACGAGCGGGACGCGGGCGCCGACCACCCGCTGCTGTCAGACCGTCGCAACATCGTGGTGGTCGTCGACGAGGCCCACCGCAGCCACTACGACGATCTGGACGGCTACGCCCGGTTCCTCCGCGACGCGCTGCCGCACGCCACCCTGATCGCTTTCACCGGTACCCCGATCAGCGAGGTGGAACGCAATACCCGCGAGGTGTTCGGCGACTACATCGACATCTACGACCTCAGCCGGGCGGTCGCAGACGGCGCCACCGTCCCGGTCTACTTCGAGCCGCGGCTGGTCAAGGTGTCCTTCGCCGCCGATGTCGCCCCAGAAGACCTTGACCGCGCCGCGGACGAGGCCACCCTCGGCTTGGACGAGGTGGAGCGCGAACGGCTGGAGAAGTCGGTCGCCGTGATCAACGCCGTTTACGGCGCCCCGGCGCGGCTGTCCACGCTGGCCGCCGACCTCGTGGGCCACTGGGAGACCCGGCGGGAGCGGATGCGTCCGCTGATCGACGCGCCGGGCAAGGCGATGATCGTCTGCGCCACCCGGCAGATCTGCGCCGACCTCTACGCCCAGATCGTCGCCCTGCGTCCCGACTGGCACTCCGGCGCCCTGGCGCAGGGCCGGGTCAAGGTCGTCTTCTCGGGCACCGCCGCCGACACGGGAGCGATCCGGGAACACGTCCGGCGGGATTCAGAAAACCAGGTCATCAAGCAGCGCCTCCGGAACCCCGACGACGACCTCGAGATCGTGATCGTCAAGGACATGATGCTCACCGGCTACGACTCCCCGCCCCTGCACACGTTGTATCTGGACCGGCCGCTGAAGGGTGCGCTGCTGATGCAGACCCTGGCGCGCGTGAACCGCACCTTCCGTGGCAAGAACGCCGGGTTGTTGGTGGCCTACGCACCGCTGGTGGAGAACCTCGCCCAGGCCTTGGCCGAGTACACCCTCACCGACCAGGAGCGCCGTCCGGTCGGGCGTCCGGCCGAAGAGGCGGTCGAGCTCGCCAGGGCCTTGATCGGGCAGCTTCGCGCCCTCGTCGCTGGCCACGATTGGCGGGCCAAGCTCGGGGCACCCAAGGGGTGGGTGAAAGCGGCCGTCGGACTCACCGCCTGGCTGCGGAACCCGCAGCACCCCGGCAACCAGGTGCCCGAGGGGGAGCTCGGCGTGGCCGGTCGTTTCCGGCAACTGGCCGGGCAACTGGGCCGGGCCTGGGCGTTGGCCGCAGGCTACGAGAACCTGGCCGACGTCCGCGACGAGGTCCGCTTCTACGAAGAGGTCCGGGTGTGGATGGCCAAGTACGACGCCGCCGAACGGGAGGCCCGCGGCGAACCGATCCCGGAGGAGGTCGCCCGGCTGCTGCGCCAGTTGGCGGCACAAGCCACCGGCAGCGACGAAGTCGTGGACATCTACGCCGCGGCCGAGATCTCCCCGCCCAACTTCGACGACCTGGCGCCTGCCATGCTCTCCCAAGCCCAGCGTTCGTCCAACCCGCACCTGGCCATCGAGGCGCTGCGGGACGCGATCCTTGCGGAGGCCGCCCGAGCCACCGGCGCCAGCCTGGTGCGCCAGCGGGCGTTCAGCGAGCGGCTCAGTGCGGTGATGCTGCGCTACACCAACTCCCAGCTGACCGCCGCCGAAGTGTTGATGGAGCTGTTCGCGATGGCCAAGGAGATCGCCGCGGAAGCCAAGCGGGGAGAGCAGTTCGACCCACCACTGGGACGGGACGAGCTGGCCACCTACGACGCTATCGCCGACAACGCCTCAGCCATGGACGTGCTGGGACAGAACGTCCTGGCCGACATCGCCCGGCAACTCGTGACCATGATGCGGGCCGACGTGCGGACCGACTGGACCGTCCGCGACGACGTCCGCGCTTCGCTGCGGGCCAAGATCCGCCGGCTGTTGCGCAAGTACAAGTACCCGCCCGACCAGGCTGAAGGAGCCGTCAAACTGGTCATCGAGCAGATGGAGTTGCTGGCCCCCGGAGTCGCGGCGTAGCGGGAGGCGGGCGTGATCCTCCGCGCTGACACCCTCTGCCAAGGGCGTGGCCGGGGGCCAGATTGCCCATATCGCCTGATGTGCACGGGTGGAAGGCTGTCGCCGGGACGCCTCGGCATTCCGCCAGGCCCCGACAGAAGGAGTCTCCATGCCTAGGATCGTCGCAACCCATGCCGTGGTCGAGGTCGAACGATGGCTCGCTGGCAAAGCCGAGCGGGCGGCCACGATCAGCCGCTACGCCACCGACGTGACCGACTACGTCGCAGCGGACGGCACCACCATGATCGCGATCACCGCCGACGTTCACGACATGGCCGGCCTGGAGGCCCTGCTGGCCTCGCCCTCGGCCGACGACGTTGCCGCCATGGAGCGACACGGCGTGCTCCCACCCGTCACGGTCTACATCGAGAGGTGAGCAGCGCCTGATTCTTCGCGGCCGCAGCGCCTCCGGATCAAGCTGACGGCCGACGGCGAGGGCCGCTGGCCGAGCACGCCCGCTGGGATCGCGCTGCTGGCTTGTCAGCTGGGCTTGATCACCACCACCGGCGTGTCCTGGGGCTGGTCTGAACCGGCGCCGAGCTGGTGGAACTCGTTCCCGCCCCAGCAGGTCACCCCGTTACCGTCCACCAGGGCGCACGTGTGCGCAGCCCCCGCGGTGAGGGCCTGCACCGGGCTGAGTCCTGGCACCCGACCTGGGGTGGGACGGGCTTCCTCCCGGGTCTTGACACCGAGCTGCCAGTTCTCGTTGTCACCCCAACAGGTAACCGCGCCGTCGTTGGTCAGCGCGCACGTATGGCCCTCCCCAGCGGCGAGCGCACGGATTGTGGTGCTCAGCCCGGTGACTGCTATCGGGCGCGGTCGGTCGGTCGTGGTGCCGTCCCCCAGTTGCCCGTAGGCGTTCCGGCCCCAGCAGAGGACCTGCCCGTCGGCGGCGAGGGCGCAGGTGTGGTCGAAACCGGCGGCGATGGCACGCGTTCCGGGCGCCAACCCGATCACGTCCACCGGAACGGGACGGTCGACGGACGTTCCGTCGCCGAGTTGCCCGTCTGCGTTCCAGCCCCAGCACTTCACGACCCCGCCAAGGGTCAGGGCGCAGGCGTGGGAGCGGCCCGCGACCACGGCTGCCACCTCGGACTCCAGCCCGGTGACGGTGACCGGCGTGGTTGCCCTGGTGGCTGCTTTGATCGGTTGCCCGTCCTCGTCGTAGCTGCGACCCCAGGCCGCACCCCAACAGGTGACGGCACCGGCCTGGGTGAGGGCACACGTCTGGTAGTGGCCGGCCGTGATCGCCTGGACCCCTGGCGTCAACCCGGTCACCTCAACGGCGGACAAATGGCTCGTGGTGGTGCCGTCCCCGAGCTGCCCATCGGCGTTCCCGCCCCAGCAGAGCACGGTGCCGACGCTGGTGAGCGCACACGAATGCGTCACACCGCCGGCGACCGCCTGCACCGCGGACGGCAACCCGGCCACTGTCACCGGGGTCGTCCGGTTCGTGGTGGTGCCGTCACCGAGCTGCCCGTCCTCGTTCCAGCCCCAGCATTCCACCGACTTCGAGGACGTAACTCGGCAGGTGTGGACCACTCCTGCCGACAGGACCGACTCAGCCGCGACGACCACCTCGGTCGGGACGGTGGACGTGGCGCCCGTTGCGGACGGCGCCGGGATTGACCTTGCGGGCGGGCTGGTGGAGCAGGCCGTTGCCGTGGCAGCCACCACCACCATCAGCGCCGCACCCAGTAGCGACGATCTCCACATCGCGAGCACCTCCTTGCCGGTTGGACGGCTCGTGCCGTGTTGTTGGACGACTCCCACCCGAGTGCCTCCGACGCTCAGGGCATCAGTTCTCCGACGACATCGATCTCGTTGAAGCGCACCACCGACGTGCCGGTCTCAATGTTGCCGACGTAGAGGGCTGCGCCGCCGGTCTGGAGCGGCTTCTTGTCCAAGGCGGTGTACAGGCGGGTCGTGAGGGCCGACAGTTTCATTCCCTCACGCAGCGATTCACAGCTGAGAATCATCCGCGGCGGGTGCTTGGGATCGAAGTCCTCGAGGATCACGGGTTCCCGGACCTTGTCGTACGTGCCGTCCTTGAGCCGGAAGAAGAACAGGATCCCGTCACTGGTGATCGAGATCTCGTAGTACTGCTTCGGGAAGCTCTCACTGGTGTCGGTCATGCAGGCGAGGCCGACAGCCGGCCGTCCCTTGGTGCTGAGCGAGGCGACGTTGAGGGTGAGGGTGACGGTGCGCAGGTTCTCGTCGCCCTCAAGCAAGGAGAAGGCCCAGTCGGACTTGCGCTTGGACTCGATGACATAAACAACGTTCTTGACCGACGCGCACTGGCCCGGGTCACAGCCTGTCCACCAGTTGTCCGCCGCGCCTTCCTGAGAGAAGTCGCTGGCCTGCTCCCGCCAACGAGGCGGCTGGGTTGCCGCACCCAGGGCGACCTTGGCCGGCTGGGTCCGCGGAGTCTTCTTGACCCCGTCCCCGATCTGTCCGTACTGGTTGTTGCCCCAGCAGGTCACGTCGTTGCCGCTGACCGCGCAGGTATGCAGCGAGCCCGCCGACACCGCACCCACCCCCGCTGTCAAGCCGGTCACCGGCACCGGAAGCTGCCGTTCCTGCGTGGTCCCGTCACCGAGCTGCCCACTGCTGTTGCCGCCCCAACACAGGAGCCCGCCAGCCTCGGTGAGCACACACGCGTGGGTACCTCCCACGGTGACGTCTTGGACGCCGGCCGGCAGCCCTGCCACGGCAACGGGTGCCGAACGGTTGGTGGTGCCCCCGTCCCCGAGTTGCCCCCACTTGTTCGAGCCCCAGCACAGCACGGTGCCGACCCCAGTGACGGCACACGAGCTACTCAAGCCTGCGTCGAGGGCTCGAACCCCGGACTCCAAGCCGGACACGGTGCTCGGGCTGGACCGGTTGGCCTTGGTGGTGTCACCGATCTGGCCGTCCGCGTTCGCGCCCCAGCATTTCACCGCGCCGCCATCGGTCAGCGCGCAGGAGTGGTTCCCGCCGACGGCGATCGCCACCACACCAGAGGCGAGCCCGACGACATCGGTCGGCGTGCGCCGATCAGTCGTCGTCCCATCACCGAGTTGCCCGAGTTCGTTCCACCCCCAGCACTTCACGGCGCCGGCCTGGGTCAAGGCGCAGGTATGCCCGACGCCAGCCCCGACCGCGCGCACTCCGACCGGCAGATCCACGACCTCGACCGGGATGACCCGTTCCAGGGTCGTGCCATCACCCAGCTGTCCGTAGACGTTGTCCCCCCAGCACCGGACCTCGCCGCCGCTGGTCACCGCGCACGTGTGCTCGTAGCCGACAGCGACCGACTGGGTGCCCGAGGTCAGCCCCAGCACGAAGACTGGCGTGCCCTGGGTGGTGATCGTCCCGTCACCCAACGGACCGGCACCCCAACAGCGGACGGCGCCATCGTTCACCACGCAGGAACTCCCGTGCGACGCGCTCACCACCGGACCGGGGGAGAGACCCGTGACGGTGCCGATCGACTTCATCACGACGAAGCTCGCGGGGTTGCCCACGGCGGACGCCTTGGTCGCCACGCCGCCACCGGTCATCACCAGGGACCCTAGGAGTAAGAAGAAGACCAGCCAGAATCGGCTTCGCGTACGCATCGCACGCCCCCCGTCAGACCCGCCACTTGGGTCACGGACGGATCCACGTCCAGTGTCTACCCGGGCGCGCCCGCCCGCAATGAAGGTCCCGAACGTCGCCCCCGTGACGCCGCCCGTAGCGGCCGCGCTCGGCCATACTGGTGGGGTGCTGGACTCGCGAATTCCCTTCTCACTCGACGATGTTTCGCTGGCCGCGCACGGCGGAAAAGGGGCCGGCCTGGCCCGGCTGACCGCGGCGGGGTTCTCCGTCCCGGCGTGGTTCATCATTGCTACCGACCGGTACCGCGAGTACGTGGCCGTCAACGTGCTGGACCGGACGATCACCGCAGCCCTGGCCGGGCTCGACGGCGGCGACCTGACCGCCCTGGAATCCGCTTCGGCGACGATCCGGGACGCCTTCACCGCCGGCAGTTGGCCTGAACCGGTCTGGCAGGAGGTGCTCGGCCCGGCCGCGGAGTGGACGGTTACCCCCTTGGCCGTCCGGTCGTCGGCGACGGCGGAGGATCTGCCGGAGGCCTCCTTCGCCGGCCAGCAGGACACGTATCTGAACGTCATCGGGGAGCCCGCGCTGCGCACGGCGGTGGTGGCCTGCTTCGCCAGCCTCTGGACGGCCCGTGCGATCGGCTACCGGCTGCGTAACGGAATCGACCAGGCTCAGGTGGCGCTGGCGGTGGTCGTCCAGGTCATGGTCCCCGCCCAGACCAGCGGCGTGCTGTTCACCGCGAACCCGCTGACCGGCGTGCGCGCCGAGAGCGTGATCGATGCCACAATCGGGTTGGGCGAGGCGCTGGTGTCGGGACGGGTCGAGCCGGATCACTGGGTGGTCGACACGGCCACGAGCCGGATCCTGGAGCGTCGGCCGGGCGCCAAGCAGGCAGCGACGGTTGCGATGCCCGGCGGCGGCGTGCGACTGGCCGTGGCCGAGGCCCACCAGGGCTTCTGCCTGACCGACGAGCAGGTCGCCGAGGTCGCGCGGCTGGGCGCGAGGGTGGCCGGACTGTTCGGCAGTCCGCAGGACATCGAGTGGGCTTACGCCGGCGGACGGCTGCACTTGCTGCAGTCCCGGGCGATCACCACGCTGTTCCCACTGCCCGACTTCACCCCGACACCCCGATCACCGCTGGCGGTGTGGTTCTCATTCGGGGCAGTGCAGGGCATCCTCGACCCGCTGACCCCGCTCGGACAGGACGCGATCCGGCTCGCCTTCTCTGGCGCGGCCAGGCTGTTCGGCCGCACTGTCGACCCGGAGGCGAACCCGTTCCTGCGCGCGGCCGGGGAGCGGCTGTGGATCCGGGTGGACCTGGTGGCCCGGAGCCCGCTGGGACGGGAGGTGCTGCCGGTTGCGCTGCCGATGGTCGAACCGAGCATCGCCCGGATCCTCCACCAGTTGCGGGACGACCCCAGGTTGCCCCCCGGGTCGGGCCGTCCCGGAAGGGCGCTGTTCGGCCCGTTCGGCCAGTTCGTGCGCCGGGTGCTGCCGCGGATGCCACGGAGCCTGCTCGACCCGGTCGGGCAACGGTACCAGTTCGAGGCGGCGGCCGAGCGGTACCTGGCCGGCGTCCGGGAGAGCGAGGCGCAGGCGTCCGCGATCGCCGAGCCCCGGGCCAGGCTGGCCGCCCGACTGTCCGGGCTTCGCGAGCAGATCGGCAACTCGCTCTGGATGCTGCTGCCACGCTTCGCGCCGATCATGGGGCCGGGCATCGCGATGATGTCCCGGCTGAACGACCTCGCGGCCAAGGCTGGCGAGCCCGGCCTCGGCCTGGAATGCCTGCGCGGTTTGGAGGGTAACGTCACCACCGCGATGGACCTGTCCCTGTGGCAGGTGGCCCGCACCATCCGGGCGGACGCGCCGGCGCTGGCTCGGTTCGTCAAGGACGACGCGGACGCGCTGGCCCGCGACTATCGCGCCGGCATCCTGCCCGAGGCCGCGCAGGCCGCGATCCGGTCGTTCCTGGCCGACTACGGCATGCGCGGGCTGACCGAACTCGACCTGGGACGCCCACGGTGGGCCGACGATCCGACCCAGGTGCTGGCCATGCTGCGCAGCTACGTCCGAATCGACCGGGCCGAACAGGCGCCGGACGCAGTCTTCGCAGCAGGCCAGCAGGCGTCCCAGGCCGCCGCAGACCGGCTGGCCGGGCTGCTGGTGGGACTGGAAGCAAGGCAGGCCCGGTTCCTGGTCAGTCGGATCCGCGGCATGATGGGCGCCAGGGAGACCCCGAAATTCACGATCATCCGGGTGATGGGGATCGTCCGGGACGGCCTGCTGGCCAGTGGCGGCGACCTCGTCGCCGCCGGGGTGCTCGACCGAGCTGACGACGTGTGCTTCCTGCGGCTGGCTGAACTCGACCACGTGTGGACGCGCGACGCCGGCTACTGGCGCGGAGTGGTCGCCGGTCGGCGGGCGGTCGACGCCCGCGAGACGCGACGTGCCCAAGTGCCCAGGGTGATCCTCTCCGACGGACACACCTTCTATGAGGGTCTCGGCAACACCCCGGACGGCGCCTTGTCGGGATCGCCCGTTTCCCCTGGTGTCGCCGAGGGCCGGGTTCACGTCATCGCTGACCCTGCCGCCGAGAGCCTCGCCCCCGGCGAGATCCTGGTCTGCCGGGCCACCGACCCGGCCTGGACCCCGCTGTTCCTGGCCGCCGCTGGGCTGGTCACCGAGGTCGGCGGCATGATGACCCATGGCTCGGTGGTGGCGCGCGAGTATGGCATCCCCGCCGTGGTCGGGGTGCACGACGCGACCGGACGGCTCGCCACCGGCCAGTACGTTCGCCTCGACGGCACCAACGGGACCATCGAAGTCATAGCTGACCCGGGTGCCTGACGCGGCTGGTCCGGCGCCCATCACGCCCGTCTGGTTACGACGCCAACGCGCTTGGCACGGCGACGCGGTGGAAGGCGTGACGGCCGCTGAACCAGCGATCCAGCTCGTGAGCCGTGCCACCGGCAGCGAAGGAGCCCGTGACATGGTCGGCCGCGGCCTGTGCCTCGGAGCAGGCATCGCCGAGGGCGACTCCGCGTCCGGCCCACTTCAGCATCTCGATGTCGTTGCGACCGTCCCCGATCGCGAGCACGTCGGCGGCCTCGAATCCCAGACCGGCGACCACCTCGGCCAACGCGGTGGCCTTGTTCACCCCTTGGGGGGCGATGTCGAGCCAGGCGCTCCAGCCGACGAAGTAGCTCACCCCGTGCAGGCCGATCCGCTCTGCCAGCTGGATGAACTCGGTGTCGGACGCGTTCGGGTCGCGGACCACGAGCCGGGTGACGTCGCTACCCGAGAGCTCGTCGACGCTGACCACGTCGATCTCGCCGGTCAGGTCACCGTCCGGGAACTGCTTGGTCACCCGGTAACCATGCCCGACCACCTCGGCGGCCAGTGCGACAGTGGGGTGCTCCCGAAGTACCTTCTCGATCACCTCAGCCGGGTCGAAGGTGAGCACCTGCTCAAGGTGTAAGGGCGGGAACGAGACCGTCACCGCTCCGTTGGACGCAACCGCGGGTCCCGTGGGGAGTCCGAGTTGTTCGAAGACCGGACGCGTGGCATGCCAACTGCGTCCCGTCGTGAGGACGACCGAGACCCCGGCCGCCACTACTCGCCGGACAGACCGGCGCACCTTGTCGGGTAGCACTCCCTCGTGGTCGACGAGCGTCCCGTCGATATCGAGTGCCACCACCTGCGGCCTCCAAGCCGCCATCTCCTGTGTGTTCATGTGGCCCCGAGGCTAGCTCGCCCCCGTGACGGCATCGTGAACGCAGACCGACCGCTGCTCGAACTCTCTTGCCCAACCCGGCCCGTGCATCGGGAGAATGATGATCTAGCCGTGGCCATCCAGGCGCTCGGGTGCGAGAGTGTTGCCACAGACGCGACGTCGAGTGGCGTGGCTGGGGTCCCAAAGGCCCACAGGAAGAGGAGGCGCCCTGATGCGCAAGCGAGTACTGCCTTCGGCGCCCGATGCCCCGACGCCCGAGGTCGACTGGCTCGACCTCGAGCCCTTGGTTGAGGTGGAGATCACCTCAGAGGAGCCAGCTCGCCCGATCGAGTCGGCGTTGATCCCCGGTGATGGCCCTGGCTGGCGCGCCGCGGCACCTGGGGCGCAGACAATTCGGCTCATCTTCGACCCGCCGCAATCGCTGCGCAGGATCCTTCTTGAGTTCAGCGAGACGACCGTCGAGCGCACCCAGGAGTACCTACTTCGTTGGTCGGCCGACGGGGGACACGAATTCCACGATGTCGTCCGCCAGCAGTGGAACTTCAGTCCTGGGGGTGCCACGCATCAGGTCGAGGATCACAGCGTCGACTTGGCTGGGGTCACCGTGCTGGAGTTGACCATCACCCCGGACCTGGGTGGCGGGAGCGCCCCCGCTTCGCTGGAGAAGCTGCGACTCGCTTGAGCGACTCGGTGGTCGAGCTTCGGCCGGCCGGTGAGTTTGGCCTCAGGGTGCAAGGCTGGTGGCGTGACTGAGCAACAGCCCTACGACGTTCTGACGCCATGCCCAGGTTTTGAGTTGCGCCGGTACCCTGCGCATCTGGTGGCCGAAGTTGAGGTGGACAGCTCGTTCACCGACGCCGGAAACCGGGCCTTTGGGGTGTTGGCCGCCTTCATCTCGGGTCGCAACAGCACCCGCAGCAAGGTCGCCATGACAGCGCCGGTCGTGCAGGAGCAGGCCTCGACACGGATCGCGATGACCGCGCCCGTCGTCCAGGAGTCCAGTGGGCAGCCAGGCCGACATGTGGTCGCCTTCGTGATGCCTGCCGAGTTCACCGTGGACACGCTGCCGACGCCGACTGACCCGCGCATCAGAGTCCGGGAGATCCCGACCCAGACGGCGGCTGCCAGGATCTTCACCGGTCGCTGGTCGGAGCGGATCTACCAGGACCAGTTGGCGGAACTCCAGCGTGCCGTGGAGCAGGCAGGGCTTGAGATCACCGGCCCGCCCCGGTTCGCCCGCTTCGACCCGCCGTGGACGCCCTGGTTCCTCCGTCACAACGAGGTCGTGCTGCCAGTGGATGGTGATCCGGGGTCTGCCCGGCCATCCGCCTGAACCTCAGGCTGGCCGGTGGCGTTCCTTGTCTCCGCCCCGCACCAGATGCCTGGGATCAGAGGCGCGCGATCGTCGTGATGTCCTCGAGGAACTCCTCAACGGTGTCTTCCGAGACGGTGGCGCGCGTTGCGCCGAGCGCGGCCAGGTAGTCCTCGGTCGTGAGTTCCTCGCCGGGCGCGGGATCGTGGTCTGTCCGCAGCGCGTGGGCAAGTGCCTCCTGCGATGCCTTGCGTGCGGCGTACTCGATGTCCGCTGGAGTGAATCCGTTGCTCGCTGTGACGAGAGCGGCGACGTCTATGCCGGAAAGGACGCCGGGAGGGATGTACCGCTGCCAGATCGCCTGCCGCGCCTCGGCGTCCGGCAGCCCGATCGGGATGACGTAGTCGAAGCGTCCGTGGCGCAGGAAGGCGGAGTCGAGCGCGCGGACGAAGTTCGTGGCGCAGATGAGCAGGTGGCCCGACTGCTCGCGGAAGTCCGCGACGAGCTTGAGCAGTTCGTTGGTGACTCCCTGCGTCGGCGACGGCGGGATGCCGCCTCGCTGCGACGCGATCTCCTCGACCTCGTCGATGAAGACCACGGCATGCTCTAGGTCGCCGACGACCTCGAAACTGGTGCGCAGCGCTGCCGCGAGGCCACCAGGGGTGTCGGACAGTCGTGAGGGGAACAGCTCCACGAACGGCCAGTCGAGTCTGGACGCGACCGCACGGGCGAAAGTCGTCTTACCCGTGCCCGGTGGGCCGAAGAGCATCACAGCTCGAGGCGGAACGACTCCGAACCGATCGGCGAGGTCCGGACTTGCGAGCGGTGTGACAAGCCGTTCTTCCAGCAGCTGCTTCTCCTTTCGCATGCCACTGACTCGGCCCCACAGGTTGCGCGGCAGGATCCGTCCGCCGACCTCCTTCAGCAGGTCGAGTTCTCGCCGTTGCACGGGCATCTGGCGCTCGAGGTAGCGCAGGTGGTGACGGACGTCGAACCCGTTCGACGTCAACCCCTCGAGACGGCCTTCCTCCTCGGGCACCAAGATCGAGAGCTTCCCCAATCCGAGCGGGGCCATGCGGTGCTCCAGCGCGTCCAAGAGGCGTGCCCCCACTTCAGCGCCCGCGACGTCGTCGGCGAGCCCGAAGAACACGATCCATCCTTGAGCGTGCGCCGCGCGGCCCACTGCGGTGCCGACGATGTTCTCGCCCTGGAGGGCGACCACGGCATGGTCCTCGCGGCAGGACGCGATCACCTCCGACAGCGCGTAGACCGGGTGCGAAGTCCCGCGCCCGGCGTCCTCGTATAGGCGGACGATCCCGTCAAGATCGTCGTCGTGGAAATCGCGAATGGTCGTACGGCTCATGGGCGACATCTTCGCACCTTGTCGCGCTGGCGCTGCGGAGTCCTGCCTCAGGAGGTGAGATCCCGCACTGCTGTGTCGGCAGCGCGGGGGACGGCGGGCCGGTGCCGTGAGGCAAGTCCGCTTCAGGATGGTTTGCCGAGTGCGTATACGACGACGAACCGGGCGCCGACGGGTTGTAGACCGGCTAGGGCGATCATGCGGTCGTCGATACTGCCGCCCACGGCGTAGCCGGCGAGACCGCGTGCGGCCACAGCAAGGGATAGTTGTTGGAGGACTTCGCCAGCCTCGAGGAGGGCGAACCTGTCGCCTCGATCACCGTACTTGGCGTGGAGCTGGTCGAGGTTGGCGAACAGTCCCAGGAACGCCGCAGGTGGGTCCGAGGCTGGATCGCCGGTGAACGCGATCGCCTCGTCGGCCCAGCGAGGGGCTTCGCCCAAATCGGCCAGTCCGTGCCCGGCTGCGTCGTACTGGACAGCGTGGCCGTTGAGCGGGTGGTCGCCGATCGCGTAGAGCGCGCCAGCGGCGGGGTAGCTGCGGTGTCCATCGGCTCGTTGGGCGAGGACGCCGAGGACGGCGGCAAGATCGTCCTCGGTGAGCGGGGCGGCTGCGAAGGTGCGGGTCGACTTGCGAGCGTGGAGGACGGAATCAAGCGGGCTGGGCACACGGCGCAGGCCGACCAGGTTACCGGCACGGCCCCACCGGGGAGGTGCCAGCGGGCCGGGATCGAAGGCGGCGATCCGAGCGCCGAACCCGATCCGATTCACGGCAGTGATCGCCGAACCGGACCAGAAGTCGTCGGCGGTCACTTGAGGCGCCCGCCGCGGGCGATCAGGACCCCGCCCCCCCAACATCGCCGCACCAATCGGAACCCGGTCCGGACCGGCAGGCCGGGATACAGCCGCTGGGCCCGGTCAGTGTCCAGCGAAAGGAACGGCCAGCGATGGTCACCGTGGATCAGCGCTTGGCGCTCGGCGCAGTCTGGTTGGCGGCGATGCGTGCGTTTGCGTGCTGGGTTGCCATCCTCCATGCCGTCGCCTAGCCTGCCGCTCGCGCGGCGTCACTCCATGCTGCCGCCGATGGCATGCGCGGTCATTCGAGCAGCAAGCCGGGCACCGCTCAGGATGCACGAGGTGAGGGTTGCCACACGTGGTCGTGGTCGCGCACGAACTGCGCGAACGAGGTGGCGGGGCGGCCGGTCAACCGACGAATGCTGTGGTTGGGCACCGCCGAGGCGTTCAGCCGGACGATCCGGTAGATCATGCGCTGCACCGCGAGGTAGTCGGCGGGGCTGCCCTGCCGTGCCAGCTGGGCGAGGTAGTCGCGCTCGCTGGGACGGGTGTAGGTGATCGTCCGGCCGAGTACCTGGCTCATGGTGCGGGCGACCGTCTGGTAGGTCAGGCTCTGCTCGCCCGACAGGGTGTACGCCTTGCCCGTGTGTCCGGGTTGGGTGAGGACGGCCGCCGCGACCCGGCCGACGTCGCGGGCGTCGATGAGGGCGGTGTGCGACCGGCCCGCCGGCACCCGGATCTCGCCGTGGTCGCGGATCTCGGCGGCGTAGGTGGTGGACAGGTTCTGCATGAAGAAGTTGGGCCGCAGGAACGTCCACGGCGTCTCGGCCTCGCGCAGGTAGGCCTCCACCGCGTGGTGCGGAGTGCGCCGGTTGATCTGGACGCCCTGCAGTGACAGGAACACGACGTGGCGGACGCCGACATGCCGGGCGGCGTCCACCAGCGGGAACAGGAAGGTGCGGACGTCGGCTAGCGCGGGGGGCCGCATCAGGAACAGCCGATCCGCGCCTGCCAGGGCCTGCTCCAGGTCACGGGCGGGGGCGCCGAAGTCGAACAGGCGACCCTCCGCGCCGGTCGGGAGCCGGGCGGCGTCGATCGTGGACCGGACGCCGGCGATCACCCGCTGTCCCCGCTCCAGCAGGTGCGTGACCACCGCACTGCCGACGGTGCCGGTGGCGCCGGTCACGAACACACCGCTCACGACGGCGTCCCGATCGTCCGGTGCAGCAAGGCTGCGAGGGACTCGATCTCAACGTCCTCGAGCGCGGCGAAACGCGGCGCCAACTGACGGACCACCTCCCGCTCGAACCCGGCGACCCGCTCCGCCCATGCGGGGGCCAGGACCAGCACGCGTCGGCGTCCATCGGCGGGGTCGCGTTCCTGGTTGACGAGTCCGGCGGCCGTCAGGCCGGCGACCAGCTGCGTGACCGCGCCCGGGGTCACGCCCAACCGGCCGGCGAGGACGCCGGGCGTGGCCGGCTGGTCACTGTGGGCGATGAAGAACAGTGCCTCAAGCTGGGCGCGGGTCAACTCCAGGCCGTCGAATTGGAACACCCGGTGGGAGTCGAGGGTGCGCGCCCAGACAACGATGGCCTCCACCGCGCGGCCGACGTGGGCCATCCGGTCGGTCATGGTCAGTTGCTGACGAACGGCAGGTGACCGACGAACCGCTGGTCCTCGACCCGGGTGAGGGTGAAGTCGGCCAGGTCGTCACGGGAGATGCGCAAGCTGGTGTCCACCCCGACCCAGCCGACCCGGTACAGACCGCGCCCTCCACCCACCACCACCTGGCCCCGGGAGTGGGTGGCCTCCAGCTTCGCGGGGCCACGGACCAATACCCGTACCCGATGACCGGCGGCGAGGCCACGCTTCAGCACCCGCTGACACCGCCCCGAGGGGAACCACGCACCTGACGTTCCGGCGCCGACACCACGCCCGCATCAGAGCTCCCACCCACGCCACCAGTCCGACGGCCAGGAACACGCGACGCGCTAGCCATCGCGGCCCACCGCACCTACCGCGATACGGCCATCTTCACCAACATGCGACTCATCGTCCGCGACGCGGACGTCCGGAAGCTGGACAGCCTGATCGCGCACATGGTGCTCCACGCTCGCTAACCAACAGTCCACCGGCGGCACGATCGCACGTCGGGTCGTACTCGCGGCTTGGCTCGAGGGTTGGCCTACCCGGTTGTCGAGGGAACGTCTACTACGTCGAGCTGGCCAACGGTCGGGAACCCACGCGAAGGCAGCATCCTCGCGCCCCGCACGCGGGGACTGCGCGTTGGGCCCCTCGTTGCCGTTACGGGCTACGGTGGGCTGAGTCCCGTGGGAGCGGGCGGGCCCCAGAGGAGTTGCGTCATGTACACCATCAGTAATCGCATCGAGGTTCCCGTCGAGACGCGGGAGGCGTTCGAAAAGGCGTTCATCGACAGCATGCGAGACACCCTGGCGGGGGTCCCCGGGTTGCACAGGTCGACGCTGATGCGTCCCGAGAGGGACGGCCTGCCGTATGTGTCGACCATGGAGTTCGACTCCCGTTCTGACTTCATCGCCTGGATCCGGTCCGACTCGTTCAGGCATCTCACAGCGACGAGCAGGCACCCGGTATGCAGGCCCCGAACGCGATCGAGCAGCACACGCTGATCGAGGTTTTCGAATCCTGAGGAACGGTCCAGCCGGGCTCGCTCGCTGTAGATGCCCTCGGCGGCTAAGGCAGGATTGGTGAGAGATCAACGCATTCATCCCGCAAAGAACGTGACCAGCGACAGTGCATTAGCCGGCAGGAATCGAGGCGGGTGGCCGGGTGCTCCGCCCGCGGCCGCACCGTCGCGGCTGGACCGGTTCCGCTGCAAGCGCACACCTTCTCTGGGACGATCACTTCAGCGGAGGAACCCCCTTGCGCAAGCGCATTGTCGTTCCCGGTGAAGCCGTCCCACTCAAAGGAACCCGAAGTGACCGAGACACCCCCTGCCCCCGTCATCATCAAGGTGCCCACCTGGATCTATGTCGCCCTCTCCGTCCTCAGCGTGGCGGTCACCGGCCTGATCCTGACCGCCATACTCGCCAGCCAGGCGCCGACGAAGGCTGTCCCGCCGACGCCGCCGGCACTGCGAACCGTGTCGATCGACACCAGCCAGAACGCCCCGGTGACCGTGATCGTGACCTCCTCGACCGGAGTCTCATCGCAGCAGACGACCGACGAGACGATGACGCGGACGTTGACCGATGTGCCGGCCGGAAGCACCGTCCAGGTGCAGGTTGCCGCCTACAGCCAATTCGACGAGGACGACATCCGGGTGTCCTGCAACATCAAGGTGGGCGACAAGGCCCTCGCCAGCCAGGTCTCGAACGGGCGTCAGTTCAACGGAGCATTCCCGGCGGCCACCTGTATCGCCACGGTCAACTGACGAAGCCCGGCCGGCGCCCGAGCGAAAGCTGAGCACCCTCTGACTGATGGTCTTGCCCGGCGAGACCGTGCACACCAGGCGCGGCCAGTCATGTCTTCCACGGTCCCCGGTCCGAAAGTGGCCAACCATCGGCGCACGAGCTCGGCATACTCCACCTCACCGGTAGAGGGCGTCACCTCCTCACCGAGCCAGTCCGACATCACCGTCCATCAGAGACGTGCCGCACCAGCCCGGACATCACCCTGCCACCCCCGACAAGAATCGCGACCGCGACGCGATGCGCCTGGCGTCGTCCACCGCAGCGACCCTCCCCCCGGCACTCCGTGCCCATGTCTCACCCTGCCACCCAAACCGCAGCTTGCCTCACGTGCCAGGTGAGGCAACGAGTGCGTGCGGGTTCCTACGTCGCGGAGAACGCGAAAATACGAACCAGCGTCCGCGAGAATACGGAGCCCCGGCGGACCAGGGACGCGGCCGTCGCTGACGAGACCGCCTTCGTCGAGCAGTCCGCCGACGGGGTGCTGGTGATCGACGAGGTCCAACGTGAACCGGAACTCCTGCTGGCGATCAAGGCCAGCATCGACCGGGACCGGCGCCCCGGCCGGTTCCTGCTCACCGGGTCGGCCGACCTGCTCACCGTGAAGGGCCGCACCGACAGCCTCGCCGGCCGTGCGGCGACCATCCGCCTGCGCGGCCTGAGCCAGGGCGAACTCGCCGGCCACCCGGAGGACTTCGTCGCATGGCTTCTGGCCGGGACGCCGCCACGCCGGTTCACGACCGGCTGGGCCCGCGCCGGCTACGCCGCCGCGATTGCCCGGGGCGGATACCCGGACGTTCGTGGTCTCAACTCGCGGATGCGGCACGCGTGGCTCGGCCCTTACCTCGACCGTGTCCTGGAACGCGACGCGACCCTGCTGCCCTCGGGGGCCAATCCCGAAGGTTGCGTTCGGTGCTGTCCCTGCTGGCCGCGAACCAGGCCGGGGAACTGGTCAAGGCACGTATCGCCGACGGCGCGGACATCCCCCGCAACACCATCACCGCCTACCTCGACGTGCTGCGCTCGGTGTACCTGGTCGATGAACTGCCCCCCTGGACGGCGAATCTGACCAGACGCGAGATCGGGCGGCCCAAGGCGTTCGTCGCAGACTCAGCACTCGCGCTCCGGCTCAACCGGCAGGCCGAACAACAACTGCTGCCGCTCACCTCGGGTTCCGTCGGCAGCCTGTTCGAAGCCTTCGTCGCCGGGGAGCTCCTCAAACAACGATCCTGGAGCGAACACGATTACCAGCTGTTCCACTTCCGTGACCGTGACGGCGCCGAAGTCGACCTGGTCTCGAACTCGATGACGGACGGGTCATCGGCATCGAGGTGAAGGCCTCCTCGACCTACCGGTCGGAACATTTCGCAGGCCTCCGGTTCCTGAAAGACAGGCTCCAGGACCGGTTCATCGCCGGCGTCGTCGTCGGCATGGCAGACACCGGCTACCAGTACGCGGACCGCCTGTACGGCCTGCCCGCAGCCGCCCTCTGGCAACCGCACACCTAACCGCCGAGTCCCTCGCCTGGGCCCAGCCGCTCTCGCCGGGAAGGTGTCGAGTCGCAAACGTGAGCAGCGGACTGCCCAGCAGGAGCGGCCGTGGAACACCCCCCTGCGCGGCAGAACCGGATGTTCGAACAGCGCCGAAGTTCAGAAGAAGATGGCTCCAGGCGAAGTGGCCATGCAGGAACACCACTCGCCTGTCCGGCGCCATGCCAGATCTCGATCCAGTCGGCGCCGACGAGCACGGCGTGTTGAGAGTGTCCTTCCTTGTCCAAGGGTTACTTGACCTGCTCAGAAGACCCCCAAATCGGTGTCCGAGAGAGGACTTGAATCTCTATTCCGCAACTGACCCAATTCGGGCATCAACCGCAGTGAAACACGCTCTGACTAGGTACGATAGTGACAGAGTGAGGTCGTCACGAGTGCCCAGAAGTGGGCAGAAACGGGCTCTCGTGGGCCTCTATGTTGTGCATGTGTTGTGCAAGATTCCCGGCCGCGACCCCCCGTCCGCGGCCGGAGGAGCCCGGAGGTGGTGCGAGGTGACGCAACGGCGAAGAGGGTTCGGACGGGTGCGCAAGGAACGGTCTGGACGCTACAGCGCGGCCTATGTCGGACCCGACCTCGCCCTCCATCGGGCACCGGAGACCTTCCCGGCGCGGATCGACGCCGAGACCTTCCCGGCGCGGATCGACGCCGAGGGCTGGCTGGCGGTAGAGCGGCGGACGATCGACCTGGATCAGTGGGTGCCGCCGGCGCAGCGGCAGCGCGTCCGCGTGAACCCCGGGCCGCAGGCGCGGCGCGAGCCGGCCGGACAGACCGTGGGGAGTATGCGACGGCCTGGCTGGAGGATCGCTGTGAGCGCGACCCCCACGACCCGCTGGCCCTGCGGCCGTCCTCGGTGAAGGACTACCGCCTGCTGCTGGCGAACCACATCGTCCCCGGGCTGGGCCGGCTCCCGCTGTCGGAGTTGAAGGCGTCCGACATCGAAGCCTGGTACCGCAAGCTCGGCGCCCGGCGCATCCCCAGGGCGCGTGCGAAGGCGTACAGCCTGCTGCGCACGATCCTGAACTCGGCCAAGAACGACCCCGACGTGCCGCTGACCGAGAACCCGGCGCACATCAAGGGTGCCGGCCGGGTGCCGCGGTCCACGCAGATTCATCCCGCGACACTCGAAGATCTGGCGACCATCACACAGGCGATGCCGGAGGAACTGAGGCTGGCCGTCCAACTCGGCGCCTGGTGCGCGCTGCGGTACGGCGAGGTGTTCGAGTTGCGGCGCAAGGACCTCGACCCTGTTCAGGTGTGGTGCACATCCGTCGCGCCGTGGTGTGGACCAAGGGCCAGGTCACCAACGACCGTCCCAAGACCAGCGCCGGCGTCCGGGACGTCACCATCCCGCCCCACCTGCTCCCGATGGTCACTGACCACCTCAAGCAGCACGTCGACGGCCGCGCGGACGCCCTCCTGTTCCAACGACCGGAGTGGACGCAACCTCCGCCCCTCCGAGTTCCAGCCGGCCTGGCACGCCGCCCGGGCCGCGGCCGGACGCGACGACCTGAAGTTCCACCACCTGCGTCACACCGGAGCCGTGCTGGCCGCGCAGTCCGGAGCGACCCTGGCCGACCTGATGGGACGACTCGGCCACACCACCCCGGCCATGGCGATGATCTACCAGCACACCGCCGCCGACCGAGACCGCCTCATCGCCGAACGCCTCTCCAAGGTCGCGCTGGCCGTTCTTGGCAAGCAGAAACCCCGGCCCGACGCCGGGCACCGCGTCCGCGAGGGGAGGCGTCAGAGCAGCCAACTCTCCTCGATGCATGACTTCCCGACGAATCCCGACCCGTCCTTGTTCACTCTCATGCCGAACGTTGGGTGCGCCTGGAGCAGATGGTCAGTTCGTCGGTCGAACCTCCCGTTTGGTTGCTGCGACGGTCGTCCCGATTCGGCCTCGAGTCGGCGGGCACGCGCGCTGGCCCTCGTGGATGCTAGTGAACTGCTCGGGTGCGGTGTGAGCTTGGGCGGTGACGTCGGATTGACATGCTTCTCGCTCGGGTGTAGTCCGGTATTGGAGGCCAGTTCCGACCCATCAGTCGGCGTACACGTCGTCCTCCGGGGGTGCGGCATCATGTCCGGTTCCGGTAGGGGTTGCCCAGTTCTTCTCTCACTCGTCATTTCGCTGGTGTGTACCGCCGGGTGCGTCTCCGCGACGGCACCTCCGACCGCCCCGATCGGGTCTGGCTCCCCCTCGTCGCCCGCGCAGGTGACCGTGGCGCGGGACATCCCGTTCGCAGAATCTGCGCCTTCGCTGACGGAATGGAGTCCGCCCACCCTCGACGTCTATACCGCCGGAGAAGACGGTGGGCGCCTACTGGTGGTGATCCTTCCGCCGCACGGTCTCACGAAGGAGCAAGCGGGCGCGGAGTCGCAACTTGCGGAGGCGCTCGCCGAACGCGAGGCGGTCGCGGTCGTTGCCAACTGGACCCAGCTGGACGAGCCGGAGGCATCCTTCACAGACATTGACGTGCTAGCGGAACTGGCGAAGGCCGGCCAATCAATGGCCGCCTGCGCCGTGTCTTTCGCCGTCGCGCACGCAGCAGACTATGGGGCGGACCCGACCCGACTGGTCATTGTTGGGGAGATCTACGGCGCCAACGCAGCAGCGGTCGTGGCCCTCACCCATCCTGCTCCGCTGACCTCCTGCAAAGCGGACGCCGTCCCCCAGCCGATCGCAGTGGTGGCGGTGGATGCCGACTGGTATGCCGCCATGCCGGAATGGGACCAACTTGGCAAGGACGTGCACCGGGCTGTCGACCTGCTCGCACCCTGGTCCGGCCTGAACGCGGTCAGCAACGTCCGCGTCGCCGCAACGGTTGCCACCGGCACCCACGACATCACCAATCGGTGCGGCGGGCCAAAGGCCCCATGGCTGGTCGATCGCGACCCGACCGGACACATCCGGAAGCGGCTCGACACCGTCGGTGCACTCACTGACGGATGCATCGACCTACTCGATCAGGCCCAAGCAGCCACGAACCAACTCGCCGCCGCTGGACTCAAAGCCAGGGTCATCCAGCTCGCCAACACCGACAGCAAGACAGGACTCGACCCCGGCGGCCACATCACCACATTCGGAGACGCCGACCTTCAAACGTTGATGCAAGTAATCGCCGACGAGGCGGCGGCGTGAGTGCGTCTCGGCCGCGCCACCATGTCCGAATCCCCTACGAACATCCGGACCTGCCTCGCCGCGGACGGTCGGTCAGTCTGCCCAGTCGAAGCTAAGGCGCCACGCGAACCGTGGCGAGGACCCTCCCGAGGGATCGACCGATGAGCTCAGAGGCTCCGAAGGTGACGCCGATCGCAGCGGGACACCGACGTCCAGGTCAGCAGGTGGTGTGTGGCTGGTGCGGAAAATCGGTCCTGGTTCCGTCCCGCGGGCGCGTACCCAAGTGGTGCTCGCCGACGTGCCGCAACCGAGCCTGGCAGGCCAACCGCACGCCCGGTGAACGGCCGGTCCGGGTCGTGCAGCAGCGCATTGAGGTACCGGTTGGCGCGCCTCCCAGCGACGTGGACGGGTGGGTCGAACTCCTCGAGCAACTCACCGCCAAGCTCGCCCAAGGCCGCATCTACAAGCGCGATCTACCCACGCTTGTGCCCGCTATCAACCACCTCCTCGAAGTGGCCGGTCGTCGACTCCGCGAGCGGTAAGTGAGCGCCAGCCGAACAGCTGCTGTTGTGACGTCGCTTGGCGGGGTCGTCCGTCGTTGGACCGACACCGGCGCCTCGTCGGTTGGTCAGGTCGGGACTTGGCTCCCGAAGGCCCGAGGTCTATGATTCAAATGATTCGAATATTGCGGTTGTTGCGTTTGGAGGTTTGATGAGTGCTCTGCCCGTCTCGGTAGTTCCTGGGGCCGGTGATGTGGAGCTTGCCCGTGATGCTCTGCGCCTGGTTGACGAGGCTCTGACCGAGAGCACATCGGACGGCCCGGTCACTCTCACCGTTGCCGGGGCGGCGGAGAACGTCGTCGTGCCCAAGACGGTCGTGGGGCTCCTGAGTCGCATCCTGGCGAACCTCGCGAACGGCGAGGGTGTCGCGGTGGTCCCTGTGGATCGCGAGCTCAGTACGCAACAGGCCGCGGACATGCTGAACGTGTCGCGTCCGTTCCTGATCCGGCTGCTGGAGGAGGGCAGGATCGACTTCCGCCTGGTCGGGACCCATCGGCGCGTGAAGACGGCATCGCTGCTGCGCTACCTCAGCCAGGACGAGGCCGAGCGCCGCTCCGCTGCCGACGAACTGTCGAGGATGACCAAGGAACTGGGCTTCGCCTGATGGGACTCGTCGCCCTGTACGACGCCAACGTCCTCTACCCGAACACCCTTCGCGACGTCCTGATCCGGGTCGCCATGGCCGGCCTCGTCCGCGCCCGGTGGACGGACGCAATCCTGGACGAGGTGTTCGAGCATCTGTTGGAGAACCGGCCCGATCTGGAGCCAGCACGCCTGGACAGAACGCGGATGCTGATGAACAGCGCGATCCGGGACGTCCTCGTCGTGGGCTACGAGCACCGGATCGCGCGCCTGACGCTGCCCGATCCCGACGACCGCCACGTGCTCGCCGCTGCGATCCAGGCCAAGGCCTCCGTCATCGTGACCAGCAACGCCAAGGACTTCCCGATGTCGGTGCTTGATCAGTACGGGATCGTTGTGCAGCGTCCCGACGACTTCTTGCTTGGGCTCTGCGAGAACCACGCGCCCACGCTCCGCGCTGTCATCGACGACATCGCGCGCACCTGGAACGATCCCGCCGAGGTCGTGCTCGCCAGCCTGAGCGCGTCCGCTCCCGAGACTGCGGCGAGGCTCTCGACGCTCTGACCGCTGTGGCTGCTTGCGACTACATCTGGTCACAAGAGCCACTCTCGTCCATCGAGATGTTGTGCATATGTTGTGCAAGGCCCTGGGAACGACAGTGGCCCTGACTATCTTACCTAGTCCGAAGATGATTCGGGCCTGGGTGCATGGCGCAGTGTCGGTGTTTCTGGGGTTTGCCTGCGTTGTCAGGCGGCGGGCTGGATGGTGAGTGGGACTGCGGCCGGCGTTCACGGCCACTTCCCCGAGCGCGCGGGCGAGGTAC
>CAYUWV010000007.1:0-3412 GCA_964448385.1 uncultured Propionibacteriaceae bacterium
GGTCGAGAGTAGGATCACTGCGCCGACGATGACAGGAGGATCCATGATCGTTCCCAGTGCGCAGCAGCGTCTGGCGATCCAGCAGATCGACACCTACGGCAGCCACAACTACCACCCGCTGCCGGTCGTCGTCGAGCGAGGCGAGGGTGCCTGGTTGGTCGACATCGACCAGAACCGCTATCTGGACTTCCTCTCGGCCTACTCGGCAGTCAACTTCGGCCACGGTCACCCGCAGCTGGTCAAGGTCGCCACCGACCAGCTCCGCAAGCTGGCGATCACGTCACGCGCGGTGTACTCCAACACCTATGGGCCGTTCATCCAGTCGCTGGCCGAGATGTGCGGCAAAGAGATGGTGCTGCCGATGAACACCGGCGTCGAGGCGGTCGAGTCGTCGCTCAAGCTGGCGCGCAAGTGGGGTTACGAGGTCAAGGGCGTTCCGGAGGACCTGGCCCACATCATCGTCATGGAGGGCAACTTCCACGGCCGCACGATCAGCGTCATCTCGTTCAGCGACGACGACGAAGCGACCACGAGCTACGGTCCCTTCACCCCGGGCTTCACCAAGGTGCCCTTCGGTGATCTCGCCGCCATCGAGGCCGCGGTCACCGATCACACCGTCGCCGTCCTGGTCGAACCGATCCAGGGCGAGGCCGGCATCATCACCCCGCCTCCCGGCTTCCTGGTCGGCGTCCGCGAGTTGACCCAGCGCCACGGCGTCCTGATGATCGCGGACGAGATCCAGACCGGCCTGGCACGCTGCGGGGCGACCTTCGCCTGCGATCTTGAGGGTGTCGTGCCCGATCTTTACCTGCTGGGCAAAGCGTTGGGCGGCGGCATCCTGCCCGTGTCGGCCGTTGTGGGCAATGCGGACATCCTGGGAGTGCTGCGGCCAGGCCAGCACGGTTCGACGTTCGGCGGCAACCCGCTGGGGGCAGCCGTCGGCACCGCCGTCGTCGAGCTGCTCAAGACCGGGGAGTATCAGCAACGATCCCGGGAACTGGGAGCCCACCTGCGCTCTCGGCTGGACGAGCTGATCGGGCACGGCGTCACCGCCGTCCGCAACAGCGGGCTGTGGGCGGGCGTGGACATCGATCCGGCCCGTGGCCCCGCCCGCGGGATCTGCGAGAAGTTGTTGCAGCGCGGAGTCATCGCGAAGGACACCCACGGCACGACCATCCGGCTTGCTCCGACGCTGGTGATCACCGAGCAGGAGCTCGATCTCGCGATGGAGGCGCTGGTGGAGGCGCTCAACGACTGACTGCGGTCAGATTGAGGCGCTGGGCCTGAACAGACACTGAGGGGCGCGACCGACGTCGCGCCCCTCGTGTGTGTCGTTGTCAGTTCAGAGTGTTGGGTTCGGTCAGGCGGCCTTGATGGCGGAAACCTCGAACTCGAGGACGACCTTGTCGCTGACCAGGACACCACCGGTCTCCAGGGCGGCGTTCCAGGTCAGGCCCCAGTCCTTGCGGCTGATGGCGGTGGAGCCCTCAAAGCCGATCCGCTGGTTGCCGAAGGGGTCGACCGCAGCGCCCTCGAAGGTGAAGGGGATGGTGATGCTCTTGGTGACGTCCTTGATGGTCAGGTCACCGGTCACCTCGACCACGTCGACCTCGGTGATCGCGAAGCCGGTGGCGACGAAGGTGAGCTTCGGGTAGGTCGCGGCGTCGAGGAAGTCGGGGCTGACCAGGTGCCCATCGCGGCCCGCGTCGCGGGTGTCGATGCTGGCAGCAGCGATCTCCACCGACAGCGAGGAGCTGCTCGGGTTCGAGCCGTCCACAACTGCGGTGCCGACAACCTCGTTGAAGGCGCCGCGGACCTTGGTGACCATGGCGTGGCGGGTGACGAAGCCGACCCGGCTGTGGCTGGGATCGAGGGTGAAGGTGCCGTTCACGTCGGCGAGGGTGGTGGTCTGGACGGTGGTGGTGGTGCTCATGATGTGTGCCTTTCGATTGGTTGAACTCTCAACTAAAAGATAGCCCCATCTGGTTGATCTGTCAACTATTAGCCCGGGCCTTCCATCCTGCGGCGGCGGGCTGCGCGGTGCGGCGTGACAAGATGAGCGCAACTCCCCCCCGGTCTGCGGCCCGGGGTAGGGTGAGCGCACGGGCCGCGCTGGGGCGGTCTCGACGTCTCTCTCGCAGGAGGATCGGATGGGGAACGCGGTTTTCAGCCACGACGATGTCCAACATGAGCTTCCGCTAGTCAAATCGACGCTGGGCAGTAACGGTTACGACGTCAGCAAGCTGCTCGCTGCGACCGGCGACGTCACCTTGGACGTCGGCTTCGGCAGCACCGCGTCGTGCCAGTCGGCCATCACCTACATCGACGGCGACGCCGGCATCCTGCGCTACCGCGGTTACCCGATCGAACAACTGGCCGAGAAGTCCAGCTTCCTCGAGGTGGCGTACCTCGTCCTCAACGGCCAGTTGCCGACGGCCACCCAGTTGGCGGAGTTCTCCGGCCACATCTCCACCTCACAGCTGCTGGATGAGCGACTCAAGGAGATGTTCCGCTTCTTCCCCCGGCGTTCGCACCCGATGCCGGTGCTGGCCGCCGGTATCAATGCGCTGTCCACCTTCTCCACCCCGCGACTCGGGGTCCAGACGAGCGACCTGGATGACGCCACCTTCCGGTTGCTCGGCCAGGTGCCGACCTTGGCCGCCTACGGCTACAAGACCTCGGTGGGTCAGCCGTTCTTGTACCCGAACGAAGCCGAGAGCTACATCGAGAACTTCCTGCGCATGTCGTTTGGACTCCCGACCACGCCGTACCCGTTCGACGACGCGATCACCCGCGCCTTGGACGTGCTCCTGATCCTGCACGCCGACCACGAACAGAACTGCTCGACGTCCACCGTCCGCCTGGTGGGGTCGTCGGGCGCCAACATCTACGTCTCCGTCGCGGCCGGGGTCAGCGCCCTGTCGGGACCGCTCCACGGCGGCGCGAACCAGGCCGTCCTCGAGATGCTCGCCCAGATCCGCGACGAGGGCGGGGACGTCACGAGCTACGTCAACAAGGTCAAGGACAAGAAGGACACCACCAAGCTGATGGGCTTCGGCCACCGGATCTACAAGAACTACGATCCGCGCGCCGCCATCGTGAAGAAGCATGCGGACGAGATCCTGAAGACCCTCAGTGGCGGGGACGAACTCCTTGACATCGCCGTTCGCCTCGAAGATGCCGCGCTCAGCGATTCGTACTTCCAGGAACGCAAGCTGTACCCAAACGTGGACTTCTACACGGGCCTGATCTACCAGGCGATGGGCTTCCCCATGAACATGTTCACCGTCCTGTTCGCTCTCGGCCGGTTGCCCGGCTGGATCGCCCATTGGCGGGAGCAGAAGGCGGATCCGGCCAACAAGATCGGGCGGCCGCGCCAGGTGTACATCGGCGAGACCACGCGTGACTACGT
>CAYUWV010000007.1:3512-29355 GCA_964448385.1 uncultured Propionibacteriaceae bacterium
ACAAGATCGGGCGGCCGCGCCAGGTGTACATCGGCGAGACCACGCGTGACTACGTCCCGATGGAGCAGCGCCTGGGTTGAGCGGGGCCAAGGCTTGGCGACGCCGCGGGGTCTTCCCCGCGGCGTTCGCCGTGTCCGGGTCTGGGTGCCTGAACCCAGTCAGACCGTGGCACCCGAGGGGGCCACGGTCTGACTGGTATGAACTGCTGGCCGTGTCAGGCGCGGGTGAGCGGCACGACCGTCGGTCGGCTCACCGAGGCAAAGAAGTCGTTGCCCTTGTCGTCCACCACGATGAACGCCGGGAAGTCCTTCACCTCGATCTTCCAGATCGCCTCCATGCCGAGTTCTGGGTACTCCAGCAACTCGACGCTGGTGATGCAGTCCTGGGCGAGCCGGGCCGCCGGGCCGCCGATCGAGCCGAGATAGAAGCCCCCGTGCGCCTGACAGGCATCAGTCACCGCCTTGGAACGGTTGCCCTTGGCCAACATGATCATCGAGCCGCCGGCCGCCTGGAACTGGTCGACATAGGAGTCCATCCGTCCAGCGGTGGTCGGGCCGAACGAGCCGGAGGGCATCCCCGCGGGCGTCTTCGCTGGTCCGGCGTAGTAGATCGGGTGGTCCTTGAGGTACTGGGGCATCTCCTCACCGCGGTCCAAGCGCTCCTTGATCTTGGCATGCGCGATGTCGCGGCCCACGATCACGGTCCCGTTCAGGCTGAGCCGCGTCTTCACCGGGTACTTGCTGAGTTCTGCCAACACCTCAGCCATCGGCTTGCGGAGGTCGACCTCAACCACGTCGCTGCTCTCGAGCTGGCCGTGGGTGGTGTCGGGCATGAAGTGCGCCGGATCCCGTTCGAGGGCCTCGATGAAGACGCCTTCGGGGGTGATCTTGGCCAGGCACTGCCGGTCGGCCGAACACGACACCGACATGGCCACCGGCAACGACGCGCCGTGCCGCGGGAGCCGGATCACTCGAACGTCGTGGCAGAAGTACTTGCCGCCGAACTGGGCACCGATCCCGAAATCGCGAGTGAGCTGAAGGACCTGCTCCTCGAGTTCGACATCCCGGAAGCCGTGGGCGCTCATCGAGCCGGACGTCGGAAGCGAATCGAGGTACTTCGCCGAAGCGTACTTCGAGGTCTTCAACGCGAACTCCGCCGAGGTGCCGCCGATCACGATCGCCAGGTGGTACGGCGGGCAAGCGGCGGTGCCGAGCGAACGGATCTTCTCATCGAGGAACTTCATCATCGACGCGGGATTCAGGATCGCCTTCGTCTCCTGGTACAGGTAGCTCTTGTTGGCCGACCCGCCGCCCTTGGCCATGAACAGGAACTTGTAGGTGTTCTCGTGGCCGGGAGCGGTGTCGGCGTAGAGCTCGATCTGCGCCGGCAGATTGGTGCCGGTGTTCTTTTCGTCCCACATCGTCAGCGGGGCGTTCATCGAGTAGCGCAGGTTGAGCCGGGTGTAGGCGTCGAAGATGCCCTTGGAGAGCGGCAGTTCGTCGGTGCCTTCGCTGAGCACCTGTTGACCGCGCTTGCCCATCACGATCGCCGTGCCGGTGTCCTGGCACATCGGCAGCACCCCGCCGGCGGCGATGTTGGCGTTCTTCATCAGGTCGAGCGCCACGAACTTGTCGTTGGGACTCGCCTCAGGATCGTCGAGGATATTGCGCAGCTGCTGCAGGTGAGCCGGCCGCAAGTAGTGCGCGATGTCGTGCATGGCCGTCTCGGCCAGCAGTTCCAGCGCTTCAGGGGCCACCTTGAGGAAGGTACGGCCGTCCGGTCCGGCGACGGTCTCGACCCCCTCGGTCGTGATCAAGCGGTAGGGAGTGGTGTCCTCCCCGATCGGCAGCAGGTCCTCATAAGTGAATTCGGGCATGTCACTCCTTGTTTTCGCCTTGATAATCCTTCCACAGCTGCCGTGACGCAGTGGCCGAAGTGGGGCATCCGGGCCTCGTGCGGCTCGATAGGGTGTGGCGGCTATGATCGAGGCACAGTCACTGACGACTGAACCTGTGGTCGACGATGTCGCTCAACACCGGAGGTGTCGATGTTCGGACAGCCGCACTTCGCGACCCAGAACGCCCGAATCAACGCCACCCTCGACCAGGTCGGAACCCTCATCGTGGCGCACCGGGCGGTCGGGCACGGCAGCATCGCAGAGAACACCAGGCTGGCGGTGAAGGCCGCCCAACTCAGCGGTGCGGACATGGTCGAGATTGACGTGACTGCCTCCACCGACGGCGAGTTCTACTGCTTCCACGACGGTTACGAGGCGGAGACGCTCGGATTCGACGCGAATCTGCAGACCTTGACGGCAGCGGAGATCGACCAGGCCTCCTACATCTGGGTGGACCGTCCGGGACGCAAAGCTCGGGTCGAGCGGCTACTCCCCTTGTTGGAGTCGTTTCGTGGCGACAGCATGTTGTTCACTGTCGATCGTTCCTGGTGGCGGTGGCCCACCCTGCTGCGCGCGCTGGCACGCCTCACCATGAGCGATCAGCTCGTGATGAAGTGCCCGGCGTGGGAGGGGGCCGCGCTGCAGCGGCTACGCGATTTCCCGGTGAAGTTCCCGGTCATGCCGATCTGCGCGAGTCCCGACGATGTCTACCGCACGCTGGCCGACCCCACCATCAACACCGTGGGCGTCGAACTGATCACCACCACCCGGCATCATCCCTGGTTCTCCAACTCAGTGATCGAGGAGTTCCACGATCGCGGGGTCTACTGCTTCGTCAACACCGAGACCCTGACCACCGGCGTGCCGCTGTTCGGTGGTTTGGACGACGAACTGGCCATCACGGAGTCCCCTGAGGCTGCCTACGGGCCGATCTTCGACTTGGGCGTCGACGCGATCCAAACCGATTGGCCGTGGCTGATGCGCGACTTCCGCACGGCCTGGTACCGGGCGCATCCCGACCTCCGCCGTGGCACGCTGCACTCGGACGAGCAGCTGGCCACCCGGTTACCTGATTAGGCGCGACGCGCCCGATAGGCCCCTTCCACCACCCGCTGGCACAGCAGGACGGTGTCCGGCATGAGGTCGATTCCGAGGACCCGCGACTGCAGGGTCAGGCGACTGACCAAGCGTTGCACGACCGAGTCGTTGCCCGCCGCATGCTCTGCCCTGATCCAGGCAGCCAGCAGGAGTTCGTCGTCTGGGGCGGCCACGAGCGCCCGCTGGGTTGCCCAACGAGCCAGCTCGAGGTCACCGCGCGCCAGGGCTCTGCCGGACAGCACCACCCCGACATCGCGGACGGTCGACTCCAGATCACTGCGGAGCTCCTCCGCCCAGAACCACTGCCCCGGCGCCACGTCGGCCAGCACCGCGCCGCGCACCAGCTCGAGAATGGCTGTCAGGGAGCCCTCGCTCACCCGGTCAACCCCCGGACCGGCCAGCAGGCGCACCGCGTGCGCGTCGGAAGTGACGTCCTCGTGGAGACTGATCCGTCCCGAGTAGGCGTCTGGCAGGTAGGGCTGGCCGCTCGGATCCTGGCCCAGCCAGGACCGCAACCGACTCATGTTGGAGCGACGCGTTCCCTCCGCGACGGCCATCGCGGTGGCCATTTGGGAAGCGGTTCGCTGGGGGTGCTCCAGCAGCCAGCCGCACATCTCGAGCAACTGGCTACGGGAGCGGGCCGGCTCACTGCCGGTGGCTCCCACCAGCTCGACCGGGCCAAGGATGAGCAGGGTGGGTCGGGGTGGTTCGCGTCGACGCAGCCTGACGATGTCCACGGTGTCCTCGATCTCGGGTTCTCGCACGGGGAGCGGCCGGACGTTGGACGCCCGGTCACCGCTCCACCAGGGGGCGGGGGTGGTTTCGGCACTGTCTGCTACGTCGAACAGGTCGGCGACAGCAGCCCGGGTGGCCGCAGGGATGGCTTGGGCTCGCAACGGGGCCGCGCCTGGCCAGATGCCTGTGGGTCGCAGTGCGTCACCGCTGACGTGCCAGGTTGCGGGCGCATCAGCAGCGACCGCGAGGATCGCCGCCAGCCCCACGGGGCGCCCGGCCAGCAGGCCGTCCAGTTCGTCGAGGGCGGCCGGGTCGACCGGGTCACTGAACACATAGACCTCGGGGGCAACGGCTTCTGCCCGGTCGGGGTCAACCCGGAGGTGCCGCAGCTCGTCCGACCCCAGCGCGGCGCCTCGCTCGCTGTAGCGGCGCCGGATCCTGACCAGGGCGGATTCGGAGTCCGCCAGAGTCTCGACCCGCTCACCCCCGGCGGCGCGGACGAGGCGGCCGTCGCCGCCCACGACGATCACGGTCACCTCCGCCGCCCAGGAGGCGCAGGCCAGCTCTACCGCCATGGCGGCGATCGTGGCGTGCTGCAGTTCCGGGTGCTCGGCCGCCACGCCCAACACGCCGGAGCGTTCCACGTCCACCAGGACGGTCTCGCCGTCCGCCCCCGCGCCGAGACTGACAAGTGCCGGGAAGGCAACCGGGTCAGCGGCGTCCTGCGGCAGCAGGGCGGCGTCGTCGAGGGGTAGTCGCCAGGTTCCGTCGGACCCGCTGAACGGCCGCGGAGGATCACCCGCGGGCTCGGCCCAGTGGAAGACAAGGGCGTCCGGCTCGAGCACCGCATCGGCCAGTGGTGCCAGGGGTGTCCCGGTGCGGTGGTGATGACGGGCGATGGCTCGTAGTGCGGCGTCGAGGGCGCTGCTGTGATCGGGTCGTTGGGCCCTCCCCAGCGCGCTGTGGAACCGCAGCAACTCCTCGTCGGGCTGCAGCACCCGGCGCCCGGGTGCCCTCGTTCGGTGCTGCAACAGTCGGCGGGACTGCCAACCACCGACGATTCCGGCCGCCGCCAGTCCGCTCAGGCTGCCAATCAACACGCGGTCCGAGGCCGGGTCGACCGCAGCTCCCGCCGATCGCTCAGCGCCGTCGAGGTGCGGCCCCACCGATGCTTGGGCGGACACCACAGGCTCGGGCAAGCCGACCGATGCTTGGGCGGACACCCCAGGCCCAGGCAAGCCCACCGTCGACGTGTCGG
The DNA here is from genome assembly GCA_964448385.1 of uncultured Propionibacteriaceae bacterium. Lineage (GTDB taxonomy): Bacteria > Actinomycetota > Actinomycetes > Propionibacteriales > Propionibacteriaceae > Propionicimonas. The sequence goes on from CAYUWV010000007.1 coordinate 8,501, forward strand.
GCGTACCGGACGTGGCAGCGGTGCCGACGACTCCCTCAGCCCTGGTTGGCGCCGCTTCCTCGGGGGGAGACGGAGCATCGACCTCGGGCGCGCTCCCATGCTCGCTCGTCGGTGCCGCACCGCCCGCAGGGGCTGCCGCACTGCCGAGCGTTCCCGCCCCACCAGCCGCAGCCGCCTGGGCGTCACCGGGTAGCGCGAGGCGCCAGCCGACCTCGATGTGGTCGGGATCAACAACGACGCTGCGGTTGGCGCGCGCGATGTCCGGCCAGCGGGAAGCCTCGTCCAGGTGTTCCTCGGCCAAGCCGCTGAGGGTGTCGCCGGGCTTCACCACGACCCTTCGGGGGGACGGGGGGTCGCTGGCGACATCGTCGGCGCGACCGCTCCCCGACGGGATCTGCAGTGTGGTGCCCGGAACCAGATCACGGGTCGGATCGGCAAGTGTCTGTGGGTTGGCCTCCGCGATCTCGCGCCACCGTCGGCCCTGGCCAAGTTGGCTCGTGGCGATGCTCCACAAGTCGTCCCCGGCCGCGACCAGGTAACTGCTCGACGTGGACTCGGGTTGCCGCGCGAGGCCCCGCGGCGCGCCTGGATCGGCGTCCGACGAGCTGGCGACGGGCGCCTCGCTGCCCCGCGACGCCGCCGTGGGCGTCCCGGTTGCCTGGGAGGTGGTCGGCTGGTGGGCCCCATCGACTCCCTGGCTGACCGCGCTGCCCGTCGCCGCCACCGGTCCGGACGGGCCACTGGCCGCCAGCGCAACCACGGCGATGACCAGCCCGGCACACACCGCTTGCAGGCCGCCCAGCAATGGCAGGTTCACCATGAAGCGGTTCCGGCTGAGCAGTCGGATGACCTCCAGCACGGTTGCCAGCGTGAAGGCGGCCCACGCGATCCAGCCGGCGATGGTGAGCACCGCCAGCAGCAGCGATCCGTCGTCGAATCCCGGCGCCCACGTCCAGGGGCGGACCCGCCCCCAGGCGAGGAGCAGCAGCGGGGCTCCCCCCATGACCGCAACCAGGGCGATCAGGGCGCCCATGCCACGCAGCCAGCGCATCATCGCCTCCCTCGGTACTGATCGACCACGGAGGTTGCCTGCGCCGCCACCGCCAATTCACCCGGCCAGCCGGGCACCATCACGTCCGCCAGCGGCACGCTGCAGCGCACCCCGACGCCCACCTGACCGGGCGTGCCCGGCGGGGTGGCCAACACGCGAGCGTCCACGTCAATCCGCAGGCTCGTGCAACGCAGGCCTTCGGTGGTGGCTTGGGCCCTGACCAGCGTCTTCGCATCGAACTCGGCGGTCGCCGGGGTTCGCGCGAGGGACGCGGCTCGTGCGCCTGCGGTGGCCATGGCCTCCACGGAAGACCGGGCCAGCCACACCCTGGCACCCCCTACCACCAGGCCGAACAGCAGCACCAGCAGTGGGACCACCAGGGCGAACTCCACGGCCACGGCGCCTCGCTCTCTGGATGAGGCCCTGCCTCGCCCGACGCAGGTCACGGCGAGGTCACCCGCTCCCGGGGGAGCGCGGCGTGCTCGACGACCCGCGACTGACCCACGTCGAAGAAGACCTGGGTTCTTCCGGCCACCGTGACCTGCACCTGGCCGAGCCCGTCGGAGGTGCTGACCACGACCTCCGTCAAGCCGCCGTGATGGGCGATCGAGGTTGCGACAGCTTCAGCTTCCGCTTGGAACTGGGCCCCCAGCGCGCGGACGTCCGCCGCGGCCGCGGCGGCCTGGGAGGCGACCGAACGTCCTTGCAGCCAGATCCCGGTCTGGACCAGGCCGAGCACCAGCCCGAGCAGCGCGGGCATCACGATCGCCCACTGGGTGGACTCGGCCAGCCCCCGCTCGTTCACGGACGCGGCAGTTTGGCGTTGACGTACAACGTGACGGCCGTGATCACGGCAACGGCGACCGACACCGCGCCAGCCAGCAAGATGGCGTTCTCGGTCGACTGGGACAGGCCACGCTCATCACGACGAGGCATCGGTGCGGCCAGCGCGGCAACCAGCAGGAACAGCATCTTCTTCATGGGTTCTCCTTGGGGATAGCGAAAGTCGGGGGTCTCGAAACTCAGGGGTGTCGAAAGGGGTCAGCCTGCGACGAGGCGCAGGAGTGGAGGGATCAGGAACAACAGTCCGAACAGCAAACTGGGAATCACCATCAGCACGCCCATCCGCTCCGAGACCTCAGCGGCGGCGATCTTCATCGCCGTCAGGTGGGCGTCCCGCAACTCCTTCACTCGAGCGCGCAGGGCGCTCGACAGGGCCGCGCCCGATTCGTCCAGCTTCATCACGTCGGCGATGTCGACCAAGGCCGGCAGTTCGAGCTCATGGCCGAGTCGCTGCAACTCGGCATACGGCGCCCGCTGCTCGAGCCGGGCTCGTTCCAGGGCGCCCCTGATCGCAACGAAGACGGTGACGTCCGAGGTCGCCGCGGCCGCCCGCAGTGCCTGGCTGCCCGACTGGTTGGCCAGTCTCTCCAGGGTGACCAGGTCGAAGAAGGTCAGGAGCGCCTCGGTGGCATCCTCGGTGACCGCCTTGTCCTGGTGCCGCAGCATGATGTCCGGGGTGATGAATCCGACCAGGCCGCCGATCAGACTGAGCGTCAGAGGGATCACCGCGAACGACCCGGTCAGCCAGCTGAACCAGCCCCCGACCAGGCCGGGCAGGATCAGCCCCACGAGCGCGCCGACCGCCTTGTGCGCCACATGCCGGTCAACGCTGACGCCCACCATGCGCAGTCGCCGGCGGGTGTCGTCGGCAACGGCCAGACCGGAGCGTCCGCGCACCCACGCCCCCAGGCGTGACAGCCCTGGCTCGTCGGCCTCCTCCGGCGGCTGGCGGCGTCCGTCCAGCAGATCGAAGGCGTCCTCCAATCGAGGATGCGGCGCGACCCGGACCAGCGCCAAGGCCCAGACGCCTGCCACGAGCAGCGCTCCGGTCAGCGTGGCGAGCAGCATCGTCATGTGGCCCTCCGCAGGATTCGTTGGCGCGGACGAGCCACGGTGAGCCGGCGCAGGAACAACAACGAGCCCAGATACGAGGTGATCAGGACCGCAAGGATCACCTGGCCGATCCCCGACCGGTACGGTTCGAAGAAGGTGCCCCCGAACAGCAACGCCCCGACGAGCACCGTGAGAGTGATCATCGTCACCTGCCGGACCACGATCCTCGGCTTCGCCCGTTCCGCCTCGATCTCACGCAGGGCCTTCAGCCGCTCCTGAATGGCGTCCGCCAGCGACGACAACGTGGCCTGCGCCCCCGTCCCGCCCCGCTGGGCAGCCAGCGCAAGTGAGGCGAGGACGGCATCGGCGTCGGCACTGTCGAGGTCGTCGGCCATGGCATAGAGCGCCTGCGTCAACGTCCACCGGTCGTCCAACCGGTCGATCAGGAGGGACAGTGGCTCGACCAGCAGGGTCGGGGCTTGGCGTACCGACACCCGGATCGCGTCCCCGATCGAACGACCGGTGGGCAGGATGGCGGCCATCGTCCGCACCCAGCGGTCGAGTGCCTGCAGCAGCTCCAGCTCGCGGTTGGACGGCTTGCCCAGCAAGAGGGGCAGGCCGATCCCGAGCCCAGGCAGCACCGCCACCAGCAGTGGCCACCGGGTGATACTGGCGGCCACGAGGCCAGCGACCAGCCAGGCGGCCGCCACGGCGAGGCGGCGCGGGCCGATACTGGCGCTGAGTTCGGTCAAGCGACGGTGGTGGGGCCGCGAGACCGGCCCAGCCGGCGCCCGCCACCCGAGGATGACTGCCATCACACCGCCGGCCAGCAGCACCCCGCAGCCCGCCGCGAACAGCCCGCCGATCACGGCTGCCACCCACTCTCGAAGGGGGCCAACTCGGCGAGGAAGTCGGGGTCGGGACTGAAGCGGTGGTTGCCGGCGTCGAAGGGATCGCCACGGTAGGCCAGGTGCGTGACGGGTCGGCCCGCCTCGATGCCACCGGTCAGCTGTCGGATCTCCGAGACCAAGCGAGTCCGCAAGCCACCGCGCCAGCTGTCGTCGACCAGCTGAACATGGACCAGAAGATGGATGTGATGGGCGATCTGGCGATACGCCTCGTCCACCGACAGCACCCCGCCTTGGGCGACTCTGGAGGCGAGGCGATCCATGGTGGAGGACGCCGAGTGCGAGTGGGTCGTACTCAGCGTCCCAGCGCCGGCCGTCATCGCTTCAAACATCGCGCCAGCCTCGCCGCCGCGGACCTCCCCCACGATCAGCCGGGACAAGTTCTGGCGGAGCGCTTCGGGGATCAGGTCCGCCACCGTGAACTCGCCCACCCGCCTGCCGTGTTGGGTCTCGCCCATGCCTACCTTGGCTTGCAGGGCCAGCATGTTGCGACGTCCCGGCTGCAGGTGGGTGAGCAGCTCGTAGTCGGTCTCGAGGGTGCCGAACCGCTCCGACTCCGGGATCGCCGCGATCAAGGCGCGCAACAGGGTGGTCTTGCCTGCCCCCTGGTCGCCGGAGATGACAATCGACTTGCGCGCGAGCACGGCGGCGTGCAGCAGCCGAGCCACCTCCAGCGGCATCATTCCGCCGTTGGCAAGCTCCTTCAGGGTGATCTGCGTGAGCGTGTGCTGCCGGATGGTGATGGAGGGACGGAAGCTCAGGCCGAAGCCGATCGCGTGCAACCGGAACCGATCGCCGAGCGCGAGCGTCATCGTGGGATGGGCATCGTCGAAGGGACGGGCCGGAGTGACCGATTCACCCAGGAACCGGATGGCTTCGACGAGCTCTTCGTCGCTGTCGGCGACGGGCGGGTGCGGCAGCCGCCGTCCATCGGAGTACTGGACGACCACCGAATCGCAGCCGTGAATCTCGATGTTCTCGGCTTCGGGGATTTCGAACAAGGGCTGCAACCTGCCGTAGCCGAAGATCGCGTCCTCGACCGCGACGGCGTAGGCGTGCTCGAGATCCACCGGCCAGAGCGCCTGACCGTGGACCCCCAGTTCGGCGGCGTGATCGGCCACCACGGAGTGCACCGCGGAACGCCCCATGAGGCGCCGGTCGAGCTCCCCCAGCGGCAGCCCGGTCTCCTGCACGGTCTGGGCGAGTTCGCGGGTGATGCGGTCTGACGCCTTTCGCCGGAGGCCGACCACCGTTGCCCAGTCGAGCCCAGCCCCGGCGGCGGGGAGTGGCTCGCGGGGGGAGGAGTCGAGAGCCGAGTGCGCCCGACGTCTGGGGGCGAATTCCTCAGCAGTGAAGGTCGAGTCGAGCATCGGCGGCCCGCTGACCAGGGAGATGTCGGCGAGGCGCTTCATCGCGGGGCTCCGATCCGTTCCCGGGTGCGGTCGAAGCGCTCTGCCAGCCCGTCGGCGCAGCCTCGGACTGCCCGGACGTAGGCACTGCTGGCGAACGCCCGGCCGGCGACCTCGCCGTGGGACCACACCGCCGCCGCAACGGGATTCCAGGGCAGCGACGCCTCCGTTCGAAGGCCCAGGGCCGCGCTGATCTCGCCCGCCGAGTAGGGCCGCCCCGGTCCCACCAGCAGCATGCTCAACCGCTCCTTCGACACCACGTCGGTGAGCAGCGGCAGGTAGAGCCGCAGCCCGGCGAGATCCACCAGGCTGGAACGGCTCACCACGATCACCGCGTCCGCTTCGTTCGTCAGCGCCGACGGCAGCCCGTTGGTGCCGATCGCGCCGGCGTCCACGATGACGTCGGACTCCCATGAGGCGAGGGCGGTGACGAAGTCCGGCCAGGTTGAGGCAAAGAGATCCACCATCCCCGGATGCGAGAACCCTGGCAGGAACCACCGTGCGACCGCGTCGGACGCCGGCAGGGCCAGGCTCCCGCGCTCGATGGCCGCCCCCAGCGGGCGGCGCTCACGGTGGGCCGCCAGGACACCCCACAAGCCGCGATTCCCAGGGTCGTGGCCCTGCAAGAGCCCGGCGAGTACCGATTGCGAAGGCACCCGGGCGGCGTCGACCAGCAGCACGGGCCTGGGCCAGGTGAGCGCCAGCCCGACCGCGGTCGTGGTCGTACCGGGCGAGTGGACGGCGCTGGTCAGCACGAGCAGGCTCATCGAAGACCTCCCGGCTGTCTGACGACCACCAACTGGTCGCCGGCCGCGAGGCGCGCCACCCGCTCCGCCTCAGCTTGGGGGACGGTGACGTCCACGACCGCCGAGCCGTCGGGCAGGCTGCTGGCCGAGGAGGCGACCCGACCCGTCACGCTGGCTCCCTCGGGCGGGTCGCCGCCGTCGCGGGCAACCGCGACGAGCAGCACCTGGGTACCCGGCGGCAGCGGCGTGGCCGGCATCCGTCCGGGAGCGAGCTTGAGCCCCAGCCGGGAGACACCGGCTTCGACCGGTGGCTCACCGAACGAGCGGGGCGACAGCACCGATCCGGCGGTCAGGTCGGTGAGCGCCGTCCGTCCGACCACGTCGGCGATCCGCTCAGCCGGGACGGTCTCGAGGCCGGGGGTCGTGGTGAGCGAGGTGACCGCGAGGTCGTCCGCCGTGATCAGCTGGTCGCGGTAGACCGTCCGCGTCACGGCGATCACCGACCTGGCGTCGGCGAGGTTCGCGTACAGCACCGCAGCACCCAGACCGCCCAGGCAGATCGCGAGAACCCCGGCCGTGATGAGCCGCAGATTGCGCCGCGCACGAAGCGGGGAGGCCTGCAGGGGCGCTGCTGAGTCAGTCATGTCGGTTCGCCTTCGCCAAACCCGGCCGCGGCAGCGAAACCTCGGGGGTGGGTTCTGTCCTCACTGCGGCCGGTGTCGAAAACTCTAAAGGAGCTTCGGGAACCCGCCCGTGACCAGTGCCAGATTGTGGACAACCGCAAGAATTCCGCCCGTCCCATGCCTTGCCTGTGGATAACCCGGGTCGCGTGCCTCTCCCATCGCGGCTCCACCGGAGGTAAGGCGGTCGCCGGGTGAGTGTTGTCGGCGCGTCGAGATCGTCACGAGAGGCCTTGGGCGGGCAGACGCCCCGTGCCCGGGCGTGAGTGACCGGCGGCCAGCGAACGCCGTGCCGCTAGGGTGCCCTTCATGGCTCGTGTGTTGGTGACTGGCGGAGTCCGCAGCGGGAAGTCGCGCTACGCCGAGGGGTTGCTGGACCCTGACGCGCCAGCGGTCTACCTCACCCCCGGCTACCCGGCCGATCCAGCGGTCGACGTCGAATGGGCCGCCCGCGTCGCGGCCCACCAGGTGCGGCGCCCAGCCGCCTGGCGCACCGCCGAAACCCTCGATCTCGCTCGCGTCATCACCACCGCGACGTCTCCGGTGCTGGTCGACTGCCTCGGCACCTGGGTCACCCGTCTCATCGACTCGTGGGACGCCTGGGAGACCCCGGTTGGCGAGTGGCTGCCGACGTTCGACGCGGAGGTGACAGCACTCACCGTCGCCGTCGCGGCCTGCCCGAACGTGGTGCTGGTCAGCAACGAGGTGGGCTGGGGAGTCGTGTCCGAGCACCGCTCCGCTCGGTTGTTCGCCGACCAACTGGGACGGGCCAACCAGGCCGTGGCCGCGGTCTGCGATCGCGTGGTCCTGATGGTGGCTGGGCGGCCGCTCGTGATCGACGCCGACTGAGCCCTCCGCCCCGATGGGGCCACAGGCTCGGCCCCGCCGTTGCGTGACGTTCCGAACCCCACCTCGCCGTCGGCCGGCATGCGGGGCCTCAGGCTCAGGCGGCGACCACGACCAGCATGAGCACGAAGCAACTCTCGATCAGGGCCCCGAGCACATCACCGGTGACCCCGCCGATCCGCTGCACCACGCGGCGCAGCAGGATCGCACTGCCGCCCAGCGCCACGGCCGCCGCCACCACTCCTTGCCACCAGGGCATTCCGGTCACGACCCCCACCCCACTCACGACCGCGGTGACCGCCGCCCACGCCGCCGCAACAGCCCAGCTGGGGACGGTCTCAGCGAACAGCGCGCCAAGGCCCTCGGGACGGGCGGGTGGCACCCCCACTGCGCACCCCAGCGCCAGCGTCGCCCGTGAACCAGCGACCAGTGCGGCCACCAAGGCCCAGCCCCACGGCCGACCGAGCACGGTCGCGACGCCCACCACCTGGGCCAGCAACACCAGGATCAGCCCAGCTGCCCCCATCGGACCGACATCACCGCTGCGCATCACGCGAAGGGCCTTGTCCCGATCGAGTCCCGAACCGAGCCCGTCGATGGTGTCAGCGAGACCGTCCAGGTGCATCCCTCGGGTTCCGAAGGCGATCGCGGCCACCACCAACACCCCGGCCAGCAGCGCGGGCAACCCGCTCCACACCGCACCCCAACCGATCAACCCCGCCACCACCCCGATCGGCAGCGCAGCCACGGGCCCGAGCAGCATCGCGGCGCGCGCCTGAGGGCGCGTGATCTGGGACGTGGGCCGAACCGGGATCACGGTGAGAAACCCCACCGCGATCCGCAGTCCATCGATCACGTCAGGTCCGAAAGCTGGGCGATGTCGGTCATGGCCGCCACCGCGGCCCGCAGGATTGGCACCGCGACCACCGCACCGGTGCCCTCCCCCAGCCGCAGTCTCAGGTCAACCAGCGGGCTCAGGCCCAGCCGCTGCAGGGCCAGCGACTGGCCCGGCTCGGTCGAGCGGTGCCCGGCCTGCAGCCAGTCCCTCACCCCGGGGTCGATGGACGCCGCCACGACGGCCTCAGCGACCGCGATCACCCCGTCCAGCAGCACTGGGACGCCGCGGCGCGCCGCCCCCAGCATGAACCCGACGGCGGCCGCCATGTCCGACGAGCCCACCGCGGCCAGCCGTGCGATCGGCTCCAACTCGCCCCCGCTGCGGGCCAGCGCCGCATCGATCACGGCGGTCTTGTGTGCCAGCGCTGCGTCGTCGATGCCGGTTCCTCGTCCGGTCACCGCGGCCGCCGGCAAGCCGTAGGTGGCCGCGATCAGGGCTGCGGCCACGGTGGTGTTCCCGATCCCGAGATCGCCGGCGATCAGCAGCTGGGCCCCACCCGCCACCGCTTCGGCGGCGATGGTGTCGCCGGCGGCCAGCGCCGCCTCGACCTCGGCGACACTCAGGGCGTCCTCGACGTCGATCGACCCCGAGCCGCGCCGAATCTTGAACCGGCTGATCTCCGGGTCGAGATCGAGGAAGTCCCCGGCCACCCCGACGTCGTAGATCGACACGGCCACCTGGTTGGCCCGCGCCAACGCCGAGACGCCCGCCACCCCGGCTGCGATGCCGCGCACCATCGCCGGCGTGATCGCCGCCGGGTAAGCCGACACACCGCTGGCCGAGACGCCGTGATCACCGGCGAACACGACGACGCGCACGTCGTCCAGTTGCCGGGGAGGGCAGACCCCCTGGCAGGCAGCGAGCCAGGCTCCCAGCGCCTCGAGGTCGCCGAGGGCCCCCAGCGGCTTGGCTTGGCCGTCGCTCATCCGCCGGGCGGCGGCTGCCACCTCGGCATCGGGCGGACGGATGGGTTCAGTCATGATCTCCCCTTATTGGATGCGTGGCCAAGGAACACCTCGCCGTCACGCGTGTCTGGCTTCCCCGTTGCCAGGGTCACAGTGGCCCGTCCGTCCCGGAATCGCACCGGGTTCCGACGTGAAGGCGGCGACGTAATCCTTGCACCCTTGCCGTGCGGGCAGGCCCCGTTGCGCATTGCTGGGACGAGTGGGAAGGGTGGGACGTTGGGCAGGGGCTCGCTTTCAGGGCTTGACGACAGCCCAGCAGGTGACGGTCCGCGACGGATGGAAGCCCGTGAACCGCCCGATCGGCTCGGCCGTCTCGACCGCGACCCGGGTCAGTTCCCCGCCGTGGGCCTGGTAAGCCGCCAGCAGGATCGCATCGGAGTCGGCCGTGACACTGTGGGCCACCAGCCGTCCCCGGGGTGGGAGCGCGCCCCAGGCAGTCTCGAGGGTGAGCCGTGCCACGCCGCCGCCCATGAACACCGCGTCCGGCGCCGGCAACAGCGGCAGGAGTTCGCCGATGCTGCCCTGCCGGATCTCGACCTGACCCACCACAGCGTGGGACGCGATGTTCTGCCGGATCCGATCGATTCGCTCCGGGTGGCGCTCGACAGCCACCGCCAGATTCGTGGCCGAGAGTCGGCACCATTCGATGGAGATCGACCCGCTACCAGCCCCCAGGTCCCACAGCAGTTCCCCACCGACCGGAGCCAATTGAGCCAGGGCCGCAGCCCTCAGGACCCGCTTGGTGAGCAGGCCGTCACTGGCGAAGGCGCTATCCGGCAGGCCGGCGGTCAGTTGGCGGAACACGGTCACCCCCCGACCGTAGCGGCAGGCGTCGCGGCAGCACCCCCGACTCACGGTGGCGCGGACGTGGCTAGCGGCGGTGCACCAGGCGCCCGGCAAGTGACACGGCCACGACGGCGCTGCGGTCACGCAGCACCTCGGGCAGCCTCGGATCCCGGTCGAACAGCACGAAGTCGGCCCGGTAACCGGGCGCGATCGTGCCGCGGTCGTGCTGCCCGAGCAGCGTCGCGCCGCCGCTGGTGGCGGCCACGAGCGCCGCGCCTGCCGGCACTCCGAGGTCGATCATGGCTGCGACTTCGTGCAGGTTGGCGCCGTGCTGATGATCCATCCCGGCATCGGTTCCCATGGCGAGCTGCACTCCGGCAGCCAGGCACTCTGAGATGGCGGCTGGATGGGCCTCAACAGCCAGCCGCGCAGCGCCCGCCAAGGGGCGGGGCAACACCCCGGCTGTCGCCAGCGCCAGGACGTCTCGGTAGATCCACACCGTGGGCACGACTGTCGCTCCCACCGCGGCGGCGAGCCGCGCCTGCGCGGCGGTGAGAAACACCGCATGCTCGATACTTCGGGCGCCCAGGTCCAAAGCCCACGTCAACGCCTCGCCACCCCAGGCATGCACCATGACCGGAAGCCCTGCCTGCTCCGCAGAACTCATGATCGCCGCCAACTCCAGGCGAGTGAACACCGGCTCCAGGTGTCGTCCTGCGGCACCGACACCGGGAGTGGCCGCCACTTTGATCCACTGCGCCCCCGCGTCGGCGAGTACCGCAACCCGGCCTCGCAGGTGGCGCTCGCCGCGAGCGTCAGCCGTCCCGAGGATGTCGATGGACCGCATCACCAGCGGCAGCGGTTCCCCCGAAGCTGACAAGGCCTTTCCCAGGCGGCGATCCAGGCCGCCGGCGTCCCGGGCCAGGGTGACGCCGGCCTGCAGGGTGCGCTGACAGGCTTGGGCCGTCCGCTCGACGCGTTCGTCCTCAGGCCGCTCGGCCCGAGCGTCCTCGTCGAAGTCGTGCCACGACAGGTGGGTGTGCGCGTCGACGAACCCCGGCGTCAGCCACAGCCCGCGCGCGTCCACAGTCATCGTCGAACCGGCGTCGGCGCCCGCCTGGAAGTGGCCGTCACGAACGCGAAGCTCGTCGATGACGGCGAAGGTGCCGTCCCGGGCAAGCACCTGAGCGCCCACCAGCGTCATCCGATCCGCCGAGAGCCTCATGAGTCGTCCGAGGCGAACCGGATGCGAGGGACAGCCTCGAGGAGGGCCCGGCTGTAGGGGTGCTCGGGCTGCCTGAAGAACCGTCCCACCGGGGCATGTTCGAGCACTTTGCCGTCACGCAGCACCACGACCTCGTGGCAGATGGCGCTGATGACCGAGAGGTCGTGCGAGATGAACAGGGTCGCGATCGACGTGCGCGTGGCCAACTCCGCGAACAGCTCCAGCACCGTCTTCTGGACCGCCACGTCGAGTGAGCTCGTGGGCTCGTCGGCGATGAGCACCTTCGGTTGGACGGCGAGCGCCCTGGCGATGGCGATCCGCTGGCGTTGCCCGCCGGAGAACTGGCGGGGATACCGGTCGAGGCCGTCCGGCTCCAGCCCGACCAGTTCCAGAAGCTCCCGACTGCGGGCGCGGCGGCCGGCGGCGTCGCCCGCCAGGCGGTGGACGAGCAGCAGTTCCTCGAGCACTGTCCCAATCGTCAGTTGCGGATTGAGTGACGCGAACGGGTCCTGTTGGATCAGCTGGACGGCCCGGCGCTGCTCCTTCGTCCGACGGGGACGACCCGCCAGCTCGACACCGTCCAGCAGCACCCGGCCCGCTGCGAGCGGCAGTTGCCCGACGATCGCCCGGGCCACCGTGGTCTTGCCCGACCCGGATTCGCCGACCAACCCCACGACGCTCCCCGGTGTCACCCGCACGTCGACCCCGTCCACCGCCCGGCGACCCCCGAAGGCGACGGCCAGCCCCGACACGGTCAGGCCCAGCTCAGTCATCGTGGCCTCCGAGCAGAGCCAGCGCCGGCAGCGGCAAGATTGCGTCGACCAGCTGCCGGGTGTACGGCTCGACGGGCGCAGTGACGATCTGGCGGGTGCTGGCGTGCTCGACGACGCGCCCTTCCCGAAGCACCACCACCCGATCGCAGACCTGCGACACCACGGCCAGGTCGTGGCTGACGAACAGCAGCGACAACCCCCGGCTCCTGCGCAGGTCGGCCAGCAGGGCCAGCACCTCATGCTGCACCGTGACGTCGAGGGCGGTCGTCGGTTCGTCACACAGCAGGATGTCGGGATCCCCCGCGAGCGCAAGCGCGAGCAGCACGCGCTGCCGCTGCCCCCCCGAGAGCTGGTGCGGGTAGCGGGGGGTCAGCGTCTCCGGTTCCGGCAGCCGGACGGCGGCGAACAGCTCCAGCACGCGGGCCCGCGCCGCCGCCCGCGACGTCCGTTGGGTCGCCCGGCACACCTCGGCCACCTGGCGTCCCACGGGCATCATCGGATCCAGTGAGCTGAGGGGGTCCTGGAAGATCATCCCGACGCGGCCACCCACCTCGATCCGGCCGCCTGTCTGCGCGATGCCGCGAGGCAGCAGATCCAGGATCGCCCGGAGCGTGAGGCTCTTCCCGGAACCGGACTCTCCGACAATGCCGAGCGCCTCCCCGGGAGCCAGCGTGAGGCTCAGGTCGTGCACCAGCTCACTCCCGCCGGTCAGCCGAAGTCCGTCCACCCGAAGTCCGCCGATTGGGCAGGGGTCCGCTGGGAGCAAGCCCGCACCGAGCGGACTGGGCGTGCTCCGAAACCGCCCCGCTCGCCACCGCCTCACCCGAGCCTCCAGACGTCCGAGAGCCCGTCACCCAGCAGGGAGAGCCCCACGCCGGTGGTCACCACCGCCAGGCCCGGCAGGCTCGGCACCCACCATTTCGAGGCGAGGAAAAGCTGGCCGTCGCTGATCATGGTGCCCCACTCCGGGGTGGGCGGCTGCACCCCGAGCCCCAGGTAGCCCAGGGTGACGACAGCCACCATGATCAACAGGATCTCGGTCATCAGGAGCACGACGGCCTGCGGCAGCACGTTGGGAAGCAGGTGCCGCACCACGACCCGGGTGTGCGACAGGCCACCGCCGTAGGCCGCACCCACCCAGCCCTCGCGGCACAGGGCGCGCGTCTTGGCCCGGATCACTCGGGCGTAGGTGATCCACCCGACGAGCGCGTACGCGACGAAGATGCCGCGCTCCCCCGTCCCTGCGGCGAACACCACCGTGATGATCAGGACGTAGAACGGGAAGGCCACGAAGGTGTCGACGATGCGTCCGATCACCCAGTCGAGGCGTCCGCCGGCGTAACCACTGACCAGCCCGACGCTGACCCCGGTCACGAACGGGGCGATGGCCGCCAGCCCCGCGATCCGCAGGTCGGTCCGGGTGGCGGCGATGACCCGCGACAGGATGTCCCGTCCGAGTTGGTCCGTCCCGAACAGATGAGCGGCGGACGGCGGCGCCAACCCGTTGGACAGGTCCAGCAGGTTCGGGTCGTACGGGGCCACGACGGGGGCGAAAACGGCGAGTGCGACCATGAACGTCAGGATGGCCGCCCCGGCCAGCAGCGCAGGGCTGCGCCGAGCGCGTCTGAGCCAGCGAGTGAGGGTGCTCGGCGGGGGCTGCGCGGCGGGTCGTGCGGAAGCTTTCACGACAGCCTGATCCTGGGGTCGAGGACGGCAACCAGCGCGTCGACCGCCAGCGAGACCAGCACGACGGCGAACGCACACACCAGCGCGATCCCCTGCACCACTGGGAAGTCCCGGGAGCTGATGGACGAGAACAGCAGCGCCCCCATGCCGTTGATCCCGAAGACCCGCTCGATGACCAAGGTGCCACCGATCAGGTAGGAGACGCTCACCCCGAGCAGCGAGATCGCGGGCACCGCGGCGTTGCGCAGCACGTGGCCCCACAGGATCCTCCAGCGGGGCAACCGCGCGGCCTGCAGTGTCACCACGAAGTCGGCGTCGAGCACCTCGAGCAGTTGCTCGCGCAGCGACCTGATCAGCGGGGGGGAGAGCCCGAACGCGACCGTCAGGGCCGGCAACACGAGGCTCCGCAGCGGGTCCCACGGAGTGTTCCCGATCCCGCCCACCGGCAGCCAGCGCAGGGTCACTCCGAACACCAGGATGAGGATCAGCCCGACCCAGAAGGCGGGCATGGCCATGCCGACCGTCGGCACGATCCGGACCAGATGATCGAACGGTCCGTCCTTGTGGGTGGCGGCCACCAGCGCCAGCGGCACGGTGATCAGTACCGTGAACAGCGTGCTGAGCACCACGAGCAGCGCGGTGACCCCGGCCTTTGAAGCGATCAGGCCCAGCACCGGCCGGTCGGTGACCAGCGAGCGTCCGATGTCCCCCCGCGCGAACACCCCCACCAGGTAGTCCCATAGTTGTTGGGCCACCGGCTGGTCGAGCCCAAGCCGCTCCCGCAGCGCCTCGATCGAGGCAGTGGTGGCCTGATCGCCCAGGATCATGGTCGCCGGGTCGCCGGGCACCAGGCGCAGCAGGAAGAAGACGCACACCACGACGCCGATCGCCACCGGAACGGCGGCGGCCAGGGAACGTGCTGCCCACCTCATGGCACCCATTGTCGATCACCCCTGAGACACTTCGTGGCCACGGGTGGGAGCGGGCGCCCGGCCTCACGGGCGACGCCGGGTCTCGGCGAATCCGGCTACTGCTGGATCCACACGTCCTGGAACAGGACGCTGCCGTTGATGCGTGGGGTCAGCCCGTGCACCGAAGCCGTCGAGGCCACCACGTTCTTGGTGTTGAACAAGGGGATGTAGGGCACGTCATCGGCGAGGATCTGCTGGATCTCGGCGTAGATGGCGGCCCGCTTCTCCCCGTCGGGGGTGATCCGTCCGGCCTTCATCAGCGCGGTCACGGTGGGGTTGGTGTAGTGCGTCCAGAACGAATTGCTGAACCCCTTGGGATCGGCTTGGAAGGTGATCAGCCCGTTGGGGTCGGGAGCATCGCTCTGGCCGCTGTTGATCATGAAGTCGTACTGGAAGGCCTTGAACCGCTCCCGGAAGGCATTCAGCTCGATGGCTTCGATCTTCACGTCGATGTTCAACGGCTTGAGGGCCGCCTGGATGATCTGCGCCTCCTGGGCGCGGGCCGAGTCACCCGAGGCGATGAGCAGCGTTGCGCTGAAACCGTCGGCGTACTTCGACGCCGCGAGTTCTGCCTTCGCGGCGGCCTGGTCGTTGTCCAGGGCCTTCACCTCCGCTGAGTACCGGATGGTCGGCGGGATCAGGGTCTTCACCGTCTGAGCCGCTCCGAACGCCGTGGCTTGGGTGATGCCCTCCCGGTTGAGGGCGTACGCGACTGCCCGCCGCACGTGGCGATCGGCGAAGTGCTTGTTGAGGGTGTTGAAGAAGACTTGCTCGACCGCCCAGGAGCCGAGCTCCGCGACGCTCACCTGCGGGTTCGCGGTGAGCTCAGCGATGGTGGCCGGGGCGACGTCCTCGATTCCGGAGAGTTGCCCGGCCTGCAGTTGTTGGATCCGCTGGGTGTCGTCGGCCACCACCGTGTAAACCAGCGACGCGGCGTACGGCTTGCCGACCTGCCAGTAGTGGGTGTTGGCCAGGAAGGTCGTGTCGCCGTTGGGGTCCCAGGACTGCACCACCCAGGGGCCCGTCCCGATCGGTTGCGAGAAGAACACCTTCTCCGGCTGCCCGGCGAAGTCCTTGGGGAAGATGCCGTTGGAGAACCCGGACAGCTCCGACAGGAACGGTGTGTACGGGTGCGTCAGCTTGATCACCAGGGTGTAGTCGCCTGCGGCGGTGATCTCGTCGATGGGTGCCTCCAGCGGCAGCGGGCCACCCACCGTGATGTGGCGCTCCAGGGAGAACTTCGCGTCGGCAGCCGTCACCGGGTTGCCGTCGGAGAATTGCAGTCCGGCGCGCAGGGTGAAGCTGTAGGTGAGCTGGTCGCCGCTCACCGTGTAGGCGCTGGCGAGCCACGGAATGATGTTGCCCTTGGTGTCGAACGACACGAGCGGCTCGAACACCTTGTCAATGGCGAAGGCGTTGTTGGCGGTGATCTCGTTGTTCAGGTCGAAGGACGTGACCGCGGCCGCGCGGCCGAACGTCAGGGTGCCGCCTCGCTGCGGGGTTGCTGCCCCCGACGGGCCGGACGTTGCGACACCCTGGGGCGGTGTCACGGCGCAGGCCGTGAACGCCACAGCGGCCGCAGCGACGAGCGCGACGAATCGTAGGGTGCGGATTGGACGGTGCGTCACGAGGAGCTCCTGATTGGCAGAAGTTGGACTGGACATGGGTGGCTGGACCGGTGACAGGCGACACGAGTGCGCGATCAGCGGCTGCTCGGCCGGGGGGAAAGCCTCGGTCAGCAACAACACCGGCAGCCCAGAGCGCGCCGGGCCGGCATTCGGCCACCCATCCACTCTGCGCTGTGCATGCCGACAGACTAGGCACAGCCCCCGCGGTGTGCCAACCACGACCAGTCCCCGAACGGACCCCGCAGCGGGGATTCGGGGTCGTGCTGGAGCCGTGCTGGCTAGCATGAGGAAGGACGGTGCGCGCCCGGCTTGGCGCCACCCACGAGTCTCGAGCGAAGGAGCAATCCCATGGCTACCGCAAAGCGACAGAGGTTCACGGTCCCGGGTCTCACACAGGAGCAGGGCGCCGAGGTTGTCCGCATCCTGCAGGCGCGACTCAGCGAGTACAACGACCTGCAACTCACGCTGAAGCACGTGCACTGGAACGTGGTTGGTCCCAACTTCATCGGCGTGCACGAGATGATCGATCCGCAAGTCGATCTGGTCAGGCTGTATGCGGACGCGGTGGCAGAGCGCATCGCCGCCCTCGGCGGTTCGCCGATCGGCACCGTCGGCGAGATCATGAAGAACCGCGCCCTCACCGAATACCCACTGGGTCGCGACGTCGCCCTGGAGCACCTGGCAGCTCTCGATCAGGTCTATGACGTGGTGATCGCCGACAACCGCCAGGCAATGGCCGACGTGGAAGAGCTGGACCTGGTCACCCAGGACCTGCTGATCGGTCAGACCGGGGAGCTCGAGAAGTTCCAGTGGTTCGTCAGGGCGCACTTGGAGAATGCCGGCGGCACGATCCCCCAGAACTGACCGGGCCGCTCCTGGTCGGCGGCGTGAACCGCCGCGGCAGAGCGTTACCAGCCATCGGGCATGCTGGGTGCGACTACCGAAGTGAGGTTCGCCATCGACACTCTGACGCTCCTGGTTGGGCTCGCCATCATCGTCGGTCTGCTCGGCATCGTGATTCCCGTGCTCCCCGGCTCGATGCTGATCGGGTTGGCGGTCCTGGTGTGGGCCTTCGCCACCGGTGGCCTCGCGTGGGCTGTGCTGACCGGGGTGGCGATCCTGCTGGCCATCGGCTGGGCCGGCACCTACCTGATCACGGCCAGGCACACCAAGGCCGCAGGGGTGCCTGGGAAATCCCTTGTCGGGGCTGGGATCGCCGGACTCGTCGGGTTCTTCGTGATCCCGGTGGTTGGTCTGCTGGTGGGCTTCCCGCTCGGCCTCTTCGGAATGGAGTACCTCCGGCTCCGCAATGTCACGCTCGCCAGGCAGACTGCCCTGGTCGCGCTCAAGGCGGTCGGCCTCGGCATGATCGTCGAGCTCGGGCTCGCCTTGGCCGCCGCTTCGCTGTGGTTCGTCGCGGTCACCAGCTGGGTGTGAGCCTGGTGGGGTCAGGCTTCCGTGAGATGGATGTCGACCAGGATCTCCGCAGCCAGGTGTTCCAGATCGGCCCGGAGCGCGGGCACGTCAGTGGACTGCGGGACGCGGGCCACGACCTCGGCCTCGAAGAGCCGCCCGCCTGCCATGGGCGCGTCGCGGGTCTGGGTGGCCATGTGTTCGATGCTCAAGCCGTGGGCACTGAGCGTGGCCGACACTTCCCGGACGATGCCGGGACGGTCGTCACCCAGCACCGTGAGCGTGAGCTGCCGCAACGCCGCGGCCACGGGGGGCTCGTCCACTCCGGGGTACGCCGTGACGTTCAGCAGGCCGTCCAGGCCGTGTAGCGCCTCGGAGAATTCCGAGACCGACGGTGCCGGAACGGAAACCACCACGACTCCCGCGAAGGTGCCAGCTAGTTCAGCTAGTTGGCTGTCCTCCCAGTTGCCGCCGTGAGCGGAGACAACATCGGCAAGGGCTGCCACGAGTCCGGCGCGGTCGGCGCCGACGACGGTGAGTACGAATCTGGCCACCTCGGCATGGTACCGACCCTTGACCCGCGTCGGTCTACCCAACTGCCTCAGCCGGCGGTGCGGGCCCGTTCCGCAGCCACATCCTGGGCGATTGACCCGTCGAGGTTCCGCGGTGCCCAGCCCGCCGTCCGAACCCACTCGCTGGTGCAGCCCGAGCAGGCGAAGACGAGGTCGCCACCGATCAGATCACCGGTCGGCATCCAGTCGCACGCGCTGAGACAGGGTTGCTGGCGAAGCGATCGGGACATGACTCCATTGTGCCGCCTGCGAGAGCCCGCTCCCGCCTGGCCGTCTCACCACCCGACCGGCCCAGCCCGCCGCCGTCGAAAGCAATTCCCGTCGCCGGCGCGGCGTGCCCCGCTAGAGTCGGCACGTCGTGTCCCGTGCGCCGGATTGCAGGAGGTTGCCAGATGCCCAAGGTTCTCTACGCCGAGTTCACTGCCCGTCCGGGATGTGCGGACGAGGTCGCCGCCAACCTGGCAGAGCTTGCCAAGGACGTGCGCGCCGAACCCGGCAACGTGGTCTTCGACTGCTATCAGCTCGCCGACGACCCGAACAAGTTCTTCGTCTACGAGGTGTACGCCGACGACGACGCCTTCGCAGCCCACATTTCGGCGCCGTATGGCGCGCCGTTCAACGCCCGGCTGAATGAGCTCATCGTCGAGCCGCACTCGATCCTGACCTTCCTCACTCCCATCGCCTGAGGACACCCGGGGCGAAGGCCAGCCCCTGCGACGCGGTGCTCAGCCGCGCCGGAAGAACCGGCTGCGCATCGGTGTGGACCACAGCTCGAAGCCGGGACGCCCCCAGCCCGCCAGCAGCGTATTGGCGGCCAGCCAGCCGGTCGTCGCCGCCCGCTCCATGAGGGCGATCGGCAGGTCGCAGCGAACCAGGTCTCCCGCCAGCACCACTCGCCGATCCGGGGTGACCACCTCGGGGCGTCGCAGCCAGGGGCTGGTGTCCACCAGCGGACAGTCGTCCGCGACGAGCCACTGTTCCCCCAGCACCTCGGCTGTCGCCAGGTCGGGGTGGATCCGGGCCGCTTCGGCCCACAGCCGCTGGCGAGCGGCGTCGGAGGCATCCGTGAGCGCGTAGCCGTGCACCTCGACGACGGTCCCGCCCCGCGTGGACGCCCACCCGGCCGCCCCCGCTTCGAAGGCGTCGAGGCGGGAAACGTTGTCCAGCGGCCCGTAGCCGCTCGTGCCCAGGAAGGGGGCCATCCCGGCGTGGGCCGTTGAGCCGAGCCAGCGCCGGGCCACGCCGAACGGGGGCGCGGTGCGCAGCTCGGCGACCCGCTCCCGCCAGTCCGGGGTGCCCAGCCAGGGCGCGTCCGCGACCAGGCGACGCAAGTTCGCCACGTCCACGGCCAACACGACCGCGTCGGCGTCGAACTCGCCGGCCGATGAACTGACCCGCACCCCGTGGTCGGTCTCGCTCACACCATCGACCGTCGCTCCGGTGGTCACCTCGACCCCGAGGGATTGCAGGTAGCGACCGAGCGGGGCCCACAGCGCGGTGTCGTAGTCGTCGTCGGGGACGTCGAAGAGCAGGCCCTCGGCGGACCCGACGAAGTAGCTGTGGAACATCGCCACCAGTTCGCCCCCGGAGAACTCCCGCGGGTCGGCGAAGAAGCTCCGCGCGAAGACCTCCAGGGCCAGGTGACGCGCCGACTCGGGGAAGTGAAGCTGATCCAGGACGTCGGCGGCACTCACGCCGTCCAGGTCGGTGAAGGTCCTGGGGAAGTCGACACTGACCAGGTCGAGGGCTGCGGCGACGTTCACCTTGGCCAGATCGGCCAGCCGAAAGCTCGGGCTCTTCGCGACGAACCCGATCAGGTTCCACGGTGGCGTGCGTGGGATGTGGCTGAACGAGTCGGTGGGACCGTCCGCGAGGCTCAGCGGGTAGTCCGGGATCGGGACGAGCCGCTCCAGCCCCGGGTCGGCGCGGCGCAGCAACGCCCTGAGGTTGTAGTACTGCCGGAAGAAGGCGTGGAACCCCCGGCTCATGGTCACGTGGTCACCGCCGGCCAGGGTGACCGGCCAGGCGCGGACCCGTCCGCCCAGGGTCGGCTGGGCCTCGAGTACCCGGACGCGGACGCCACGCTCGGCCAGTCCGGTGGCCGCGGCGAGCCCGGCGATTCCGCCGCCCACCACGATCACGCGGGGATCCGGGAACGCGCCAGCGCTGGCCTGCGGTGCCGGCGCCGGGTGACGGACGGCTCGGCGGTCCCGACCGGGGATCCAGGGCTTCATAGCGTCTCCTCGAACCGATGGTGGCGGCGGGTCACGGTCTCATTCTGGCCGCGGCCGCGGCTCGTCGCTTGCCGTACTCCCAAGCGATGAGGACGGCGGTCACCAGGGCGAAACCGAACCCGAAGTCCTCGATCGGGCTGTCCCAGCCCACCCTGATCCCACTGAACT
>CAYUWV010000008.1:0-4577 GCA_964448385.1 uncultured Propionibacteriaceae bacterium
CACCACGTCGGCGGTGGGGCCGTCCATCACCAGTTCACCCTTGTGCAGCCAGATCACGCGATCGCAGGTGTCACGGATCGAGGTCATGCTGTGCGAAACCAGGAAGACCGTGCCCGCGTTGTCGCGGATCTCGCGGATCCGTCCCTCGCTGCGAGCCCGGAATCGCTTGTCGCCGACGCTGAGCGCCTCGTCCACGATCAGGATCTCGTGCTGCTTCGACGCCGCGATGGCGAACTTGAGCCTCGCCTGCATGCCGGAGGAGTACGTCCGCATCGGGAGGTCGATGAACTCCTCAAGTTCCGCGAACGCCACGATGTCGTCCCGAAGGTGCTCGATCTCGCTTCGCTCGAAGCCGAGTGCCAGCCCCCCGAGCACGATGTTGCGATCTCCGGACAGGTCCGGGAGCAGGGCAGCGCCGACGCCCAGCAGGTTGGGCCGTGAACTGGCGTACACGGCACCTTCAGCGGGAGGAGTCAGCCCCACCATGGCCCGCATCAGGGTCGACTTGCCGGAGCCGTTCGCGCCGATGACCCCGATCGACTCGTTCTCGAAGGCCACGAACGACACACCCTTGAGCGCGTGGACGGTTCGCACCCCCCTGGTCGTGCGGCCGAGCTTCGAACTGCCGACAGCTTTGCCGCTGGCGAACACCTGGTACTTGACGTGAACCCCGTCGACGATGACGACGGGCTTGCGCTCACTCGCGTCCATAGCGCTCCTCGGCGACCCAGAAGAAGACGAAGCCACCCACGACGGTGCCGACTCCCCACAACGCCGTGTAGAGCCAGAACATGGGGTTGTAGGGGGCGTGCGTCATCAGCAGCGACCGAGCGATGTCCAGGACCTGGTAGATCGGATGCCAGTTGAAGAGCGCGATGACGCCCGGGTGCCCGGCGAAGAGCTTGTCGACGTTGAACAGGACACCGGAGGTGTAGAAGAGGATCCGCGAGATGAACGGCAGGACCTGAGTGAGGTCACGGAAGTGGACCGTCAACCTGGCGGTGATGAACGCGACGCCGGTGTTGAACAGGGTGTAGCTGATGAGCAGCACCGGAAGCAGCAGCCACTCCCAGGTCGGCCAATGGCCCAGCGCGACCAGCACGAGCGCCATCACCCCGAGCATGGGGCCAAGGTTCAGCAACTCCTGCACGGCCACGGCCAGCGGCAGTGCGATCCGGGGAAACGCGAGGGACTGCACCAGGAACCGGTTGCCGGTGATCGCTCGGGCGCCCTGGCTGAAGCACTTCGAGAAGAACTCGTAGAGGAAGACCCCGATCACCACGTAGGCCGCATAGTCGTCCGGCCGGTTGCCGCCCTGCAGCACGCCGAAGATCAAGCCGTAGACCAGCGCGTTGAGCAGCGGCTTCAGGAAGAGCCACACGGCCCCGAGCCGATTGTTCTGG
This sequence comes from uncultured Propionibacteriaceae bacterium, assembly GCA_964448385.1. GTDB lineage: Bacteria > Actinomycetota > Actinomycetes > Propionibacteriales > Propionibacteriaceae > Propionicimonas. The sequence goes on from CAYUWV010000008.1 coordinate 1,404, forward strand.
TTCTCGACGGAGATCCGGTAGCGGGCCATGGTGACGATGAACTGGCGCCGCTGCCAGACCTGCCGCAGGTAGGACCCCAGCCGGGGACGCGCACCGACCCGCTTGAGCCCGTGCGCGGCGGCCAGTTCAGACATGCTCATCGCGCAGGCCGCTCCCATCCCCAATGCGCGCCGCGCTGAGCGGCACAAGATCCTGACCGAGCTTAGTGGACACCTTCCTCGTGGTCACCTCGCCTGCTCAGCGGCGATTCTCCAGGTAGTAGCGCACCAGAGCCTGCGTGGACGGATCCTGCGCGGCCAACGCGGCAGCGTCACCGGCGACCGCGGGGGCGATCTGCATGGCCAGTTGCTTCCCCAGCTCGACGCCCCACTGGTCGAAGGAGTTGATCCCCCACACGATGCCCTGGGTGAAGGTGATGTGCTCGTAGAGCGCGATCAGCTGGCCCACCACGGACGGAGTGAGCGCCGGCGCCATGATGGAGGTCGTCGGACGGTTGCCCTTAAACACCCTGGCCGGGACGATCGCCTCGGCGGTGCCCTCGGCACGGACCTCGTCGGCGGTCTTGCCGAAGGCCAGCGCCTTGGTCTGGGCGAAGAAGTTCGCCAAGAACAACTCGTGGACGTCAGCTTCCCCGTCCTTGATCGGGTGCGCCGGGGTGGCGACCGCGATGAAGTCGGCCGGGACCAGGAGCGTCCCCTGGTGGATCAGCTGGTAGAAGGCGTGTTGGCCGTTGGTGCCGGGCTCGCCCCAGAAGATCTCACCGGTCTCGGTGGTCACGTCACTGCCGTCGATCCGGACGCCCTTGCCGTTGGACTCCATGGTCAACTGCTGCAGGTAGGCGGCGAACCGGTGCAGGTACTGGGCGTACGGCAGGACGGCGTGCGCGGCAGCCTTGAAGAAGTTGACGTACCAGACGTTCAGCAGGCCCATGAGCGCCGGAACGTTGGCTTCCAGCGGGGCCTCGGCGAAGTGCCGGTCCATGGCGTGGAAGCCGGCCAGGAACTCGGCGAAGCCCGCAGGCCCGAACGCGATCGCCAGCGGGGTGCCGACAGCGGAATCCACCGAGTAGCGTCCCCCGACCCAGTCCCAGAACCCGAACGCGTTCTGCGGGTCGATGCCGAAAGCTGCCACCTTGTCGAGGGCGGTGGACACGGCCACGAAATGCTTGCCGATGGCGTCCAACTCCGCCTCGGCAGAGTCGTCGATCGCGCCGGACGCGCGGAGTTCGCGCAACAGCCAGTCGCGGGCCATACGGGCGTTGGTCAGGGTCTCCAGCGTCGTGAACGTCTTGGACGCAACGATGAACAACGTGGTCTCGGGATCGAGCCCCTTGGTCTTCTCAGCCACGTCGGTCGGGTCGATGTTCGAGACGAAGCGGCACTCCAGGTGCTCGGCCACGTACGGCTTCAGCGCCTCGTAGACCATCACCGGGCCGAGGTCGGAGCCGCCGATGCCGATGTTGACGACGGTCGCGATCGGCTTGCCGGTGACGCCCAGCCAGGCGCCGGAGCGGACGCGGTCGGCGAACGCGTAGATCTTGTCCAGCACCTCGTGCACCTGTGCCACGACGTCGACTCCGTCGACGACCAGCGAATCGGACTTGGGACGCCGCAGCGCGGTGTGCAGCACGGAACGGTTCTCGGTGACGTTGATCCGCTCGCCGGCGTACATGGCGTCGCGCTTGGCTTCCAGCCCGACTTCGCGGGCGAGGCCCACCAGCGCCGTCAGGACCTCGTCGGTGATCAGGTTCTTCGACAAGTCGACATAGAGGTCGCCGGCGGTCAGCGTGAACCGCTGCGCCCGTCCGGGATCTGCAGCGAACCAGGCGCGCAGATCCGGGTTCAGGGAATCGTGCAGAGCTGTAAGGGTGGACCAAGCGCTGGTGCTGGTCGGATCGACGGGTGAGGTCATGCGGCCAGCGTAGCGATCAGGCGACAGCCCTGCCGCTCAATCTGGCCAGCGCGCTGTCAAACGCGGCCTGCGGGCCAGCGGGGAGGTCACCCAACACGTGCGCCTTGATCGCCAGCCTGGCTTCGCGCAGCGAGTCGGCGCCCAGGGCGTCCTGGACGGCTCCGGCGAGGCCTGCCAGATCGGGGCCCACCACGTAGCAGCCCCGCTGGCTGGGATAGGCAGCGTGGAAAGCCTCCACCGCCAGCCCCTGGGGGTTGGTCACGATGATGGGTCGCCCCGTGGCCAGGAAGTCGGTGGCCACGCTGGAGATGTCGGTGATCAACACGTCCGCCGCGGCCAGGCAGTCGTTCAGGGACAACTCAGGATGCCGGGCCACGATGACATGGCCACCCGCGCCGAGCAGGGCTTCGATCTCGGCGATGGCGACGTGCATGGCCGGGCGCACCACGCCGCTGGCCGGATGCGGCTTGAACCAGATCGACGCCTCGGGGACGTCAGCCAGCAGTTGCCTCACCATCGCCGGCCCCATCACGTCGAGCGACGTGTGACTGGTGTGGTCGTAGTAGCCCTCGAACGTCGGCGCGTAGAACAGGGTCGGCCTGGCGGCCCCCGTCGGCCCGACGGGGAGCTGCTCGACCTGCGGCCGTCCGATGATCACGAACCTGTCGTCGGGCAGGTCGATCCCAGCAGCCCGGTAGCGCTCGACCGCGGCCGGCCCGGCCACCCAGACCTCGTCGAACGCCCTGGCCTGCGCGTTGGCGCTGGTGGCCTTGTCGGAGTCCCCGTGCAGCAACATGACGTGGCGCAGCTGAGGATCACGGAGCAGGTGTGCGTTCTTCTCGCCATAGGCGAGGTAGAACGCGACCCGGACCCCGGGCAGCGTGAGGCGTTCGACATGCCGGGTGCTCGGCGCGTAGACCACCGGCACCCTGGTCGGCAGCAGGGGCAGCAGCTGGCTGGCCTCGCGCACCAGCATCACGCCGCTGAGCGGGGTGGCGTCCAGGACCGGTGCCCACTGGTTCACGATGTAGCGGGATTGCGCTGCGCCCAGCGAGACGTAGACCAGGTAGGCCGGATCCGTCGCGGCCAGGTCCGCGATGAGGGCAGCCTCGTCGCTCCCCCGCCGCGCGAGCAACCGGCGGGTCTCCAACGCAGCCACCCCACCGACACCAATGGCCAGTGCCAGGCCGAGGCCGACGACGAGCCAACTCAGCCAGCCCGGGATGGTGGGGCCCAGCAGCGCAGCGAGGACGGCGACCCCCT
>CAYUWV010000008.1:4677-11184 GCA_964448385.1 uncultured Propionibacteriaceae bacterium
TCGATCCACACGACGTGGGCCGCCAGGACCGTCACGGCGTAGCCGATCAGCGGCGCCCCCGGGACCGCAAGGCCCGCCAGCGCGATGACGCTGCGCAGCGCTGCCCGGATCGGGGCGCGGGCTCCCGAGAATTCGACGAGCCTGATTCCTGGCGAGTCCACCCGGGTCGCCAGCCAGTCCAGCCCGGCAGCCACCAGCCAGGCGAATGCCACGATCACCGGAGTGCGGGTCAGCAGGCTGGCGAGCAAGGCCAGGTGGCCGATCGCGATCAGGACGAGGCCCTGCTGTTCCAACCAGCGCGCCGATCCGGCAGGCAGCCAGCGCGACTGCGGGACACAGAGGGCGAGTTCCTCCCATTCGGGGGCTGGCGCGCGTCCGAGACTGGCCAAGCGACGCCCCAACGAAGTCATGGGGTCAGACTAGTGGTCGCTCTCAGGCGCGGATCGCGACGTGAACGTGGTCGAAGTGGTTGGCGGTGATCCCACCGCGATCGGCCATGTGGCGCCAGCGGGGCGTCCGGGGCGTCCAGATCTGTTGCTCGAAGATGATGTGGTCGATGTTGAAGGCCTTGGCATTCGCGACCAAGTAGTTGGCGATGCGATGCCCGAGCGCACTCTCCGCGCCCGGGGTGAGCATGATGTCGAGCGCCCTGCCGTTCCGGTGGAAGGGCAGCCCTCCCGACCGCCAACCGCCGTAGGAGTTCACTCCCGGGAACAGGGCGCACACGGCACGGTGGATCCGGATGGTGTCAGACCTCAGCCTGCCCTCAACCGCGGAGCCCTGCGCGCACGGCGCCATCGAGAACCCACTTGGCACGGGATCCGGCGCAGTGTCGGTGAGCCGGGCCGCCAGCACCCAGCCGGTGGCCTTGCCGGACTCGACCTTGCGGTAGTCCCCCTCGATGGTCGAGGTGGCCAGCACCTTGCTGCCGGACGCGATCGATGTCACCACCGCCGACTTGGACGAGGCGGCCTTGCGGAGATTGAGGGTCGCGGTCGTGTACAGGGGTGTCACGCTGGTGAGGTCGGCGGTCGCTTCGGCCAGCTTGCTCTCGCTCAACTGACGAACCTGAACGGTGCGAACCGCGCTGCGATTCACGGCGGCCAGGTCGCGGCCTTCGGGCGAGGAGGTCGGGACCGGGAGGGCCACCGATGAGGTGGAGGTGTTGAAGGCAACGGTTCCCGCGGCGGCAGTGATCGCCACGGCGGCGATCCCGATTCCGGCCCGCAGGCCGACCTGACTACGGGGACGACCGGCGATCCGCCGCGGTGCGACGGACTGACCGGCGACCGACTGGGAGGCACCTGCGAACGGCTCAGCCTCGGCGGGCAGTGCTCCTCGCCGGGGTTGGTACATTGCGTTCCTCACTTTCGTGCCGTCAAGCGACGCGCGACTTTTCTCAGAATACGCTAAGAAATCCTCAGGATGCAACGAAAGTGTTCAGGATGTGGATAGCCACCCCACACCCACTACTCTCCGAGCAGGAGAGAACACCGCAGCGGGAGGCCCCATGAAACTGTTGATGGCGACGCTCGCGTGTGCGCTCGCGCTGCTGGTGTCGGTGGCCGGCCCGTTGGGGAGCACCCCGGCGCTCGCGCAGCCGCTACCGGCCGCACCGCTGGCGTCCCCCGACCCAACCCCGGAAACGACCGCGACCCCGAGCCCGTCGAGCACCCCCCGTGGCAAAGCCGATCCTGAGGGTGATCGCCTGGTTCAGTTGGCCTTCGTCGTGGGCGTCGGCCTGATTGGCACCGTCCTGCTGCTCTTCGTCGTGGGCGCGGTGGTGCGCCGCCGCTATCGCACCTGAGGTGACCCGCATGACCGAGCCTGCCGTTCCACCCCAGGCGCCACAGCCTGCCCGGACTCCCCGACTGGCGTGGGGCCTGGTGGCCGTGCTGGCGTTGGCCGTCCTCGTCCTGGCCGGCCTGGTGGCCGTCCGCGACAAGGAACTCGCCGACCTGCGCGCCCAACTGCCGGCGGGCCCTGCATCGCCGAGCACGCCAGGGGCAACCACCACCGCCTCGGCGGCGCCGTCCTCGAACGCCCAAGCCGAGGAGTTGATGCGTTCGCTGCCGCGGCGGCAGGAGGGAGACCCGCGGGCCCTCGGCCGGGTTGACGCACCCGTGGTGCTGATCGCGTGGAGCGACTTCCGCTGCCCCTTCTGCGCTCACTGGGCCACCACCACGTTGGTGGAGTTGCAGCCCTACCTCGCGTCCGGGTCGCTCCGCATCGAGTTCCGCGACCTCGTGCTGTTCGGGGAGCAGTCGCGCGCCGTTGCGGTCGCCAGCCGGGCGGCCGGGCAGCAGGGGAAGTTCTGGGAGTACAGCCAGGCGGTCTTCGCCGCCGCCCCGACCAGCGGCCATGCCACCATCACCCGCGACGACCTCCTGCGCTTCGCCACGCAGTCTGGGGTTCCTGACCTCAAGGCCTTCACCACTGCACTGGACGACAAGCAGTTGGGGGCGGCGGTCGACGAGGAAACCAGCCACGCCCAGTCGATCGGACTGAGCGGGACCCCGTTCTTCGTGGTCAACACGACGGCGATCTCAGGCTCGCAACCCGTGGACGTCTTCACCCGGGCCATTGAGGGCTACGGCGGAAAGAAGGCCTAGCGGTCAGTCGCCGAGTCGCCAGGCCTGCGCAACGGCGCGCAGCCCATCCAGGTCGGCGTCCACGACCAGGTCAACCGTCACCAGGTCGCCCGGCCAAACCCCCAGCGCCCCGGCCGACAGCCACAAGTCCGCCTGATAGTGCTCAAGGTGACCGGCGGCCACCACCGGCACCGGGGCCATCAGGGGCGGCAAGCCGCGGGCGTAGGCGCTCCCGAACGCCTCGCACGGAATCACCTGGACGGCGCTCGCCCCGGCGCGGTAACCCGCGTGCAGTTCCGCCGGAGTAAGCCCGCCCAGGATGACGGGCACCGCGGCCGCGGCCGCCACCAACGCGGCGTCCGGCACCGGGGAGGCCAGCAGCGCAGCGCCCGCCTCAACCGCGGCACCCGCTTCCTCGGGCAGCAGCACGTTGTGGGCACCGATCCGGGCGCGGCGACCAAACACCGCGAGCAACCCGGCCAGTTCGTCGAGCCGATCCACCGGCAGCGACCAGACCCGGTGCTGCTCTTGCCACAGCACCTCGCAGGCGGCGATGAGGTCGTCCGGGTCGACGGGGGGCAGGGACACGATGACCCGATGCATCCCCAGCTCAAGCTCAGCGCGCGCCATGCTGCCCATCATGCCGGACCCGCTGCGGACCCGGCCGAACCAGCCACCACACGAGGCCGCCCACGCCGGCGGCCCCGACCGCCGCCAGCACCGCCAGGTCGGCGACCGACTCTGCCCAGCCTCGCAGCCCGGCCTCCACCTGGACCTGCTGGCCGACCTGCAGCCACCCCGGCAGCAGTGCCGTGCCGTCGCTCAGCAGCAGCACCAGACCGATCGCGATCATGGCCAGCCCCGACACGAGGTTCGCCACGGTGGTGCGCACCGGCCCGAGCGCCACTTCTTTGGGACGCAGCCAGCGCGCGTCCGCCAGCCCGAAGCGATCCCAGGCCAACGAAAGCAGCAGCAACGGCACGACCATGCCGAGGGCGTACCAGAAGAACAGCATGCCGGCGTAGACAGGACTCGCGGCGAAGGCGGCATAAGCCAGCATCGAACCCAGGATGGGGCCACTGCAGGTTCCCGCCAGCCCATAGCTGGCACCCAGCACGAAGACCGCCGCCGGCGACGTGGGCGGCCCGGCGCGGCCGCCGGAGCCGGGCAGTCGCCACGAGACTCCCAGTGCCTGCAGCACCCCGAAGCCGATCACCAGGGACGCTCCCAGCGCGATCAGCAGGCTGCGATGCACGACCAGGGCAGCACCCAGCGCACCGGCGCCGGCGCCCAGTGGCACGAGGGTGGCAAGTAGCCCAAGGAAGAACACGCCGGTGCGCGACAGCACCGTCCGCCCGCTGCCGAAGACGTACGCGAAGAAGGCGGGCAGCAGCAGCACGGCACAGGGGCTGAGCAGGGTGAACACCCCGCCCAGGAAGGCGCCTGCGAAACCGATCTCGACCACTGCTCCTGCTCTCCCCCTCGTCGACCCCTGACGCGCCCCAACGCCTGTCCCGCGACCGCAGCTCGCCAGTGGGGTTCGCTGGCGTCGAGCCTACGGCCCGTGACAGGACGCCGACGGCGTCCTAGGCTTCGATCCAACAAGGAATGGAGGATCCATGCAGCTGCGCAGCGTTGCCATCCCTGCTGATTCGATCATCGCGTTGCGGCATGCCGAACCCGGTGTCGGAGGCGAGAACCTCTCCCCCGACCTGGCCTGGTCAGGCGCCCCTGCGGGCACCCGCAGCTTCCTGGTGACCTGCTTCGATCCGGACGCCCCCACCGGCAGCGGCTGGTGGCACCTGATCGTGGCCGACATCCCTGCCGGGGTCACGGAACTGGCGGCGGGAGAGGACGTGCCGAGCGGCGCCCGCTCGTGGCCGAACGACTACGGCTACACCGGCTGGGGTGGCCCGTGGCCGCCTCCGGGGCCGGCGCACCACTACGTCTTCCGGGTGGCGGCCCTTGACGTCGAGCGCTTGGACGTCCCGGATGACACCAGCCGGGCCAACGCCCTGTTGACGGCCAGCTTCCACACCCTGGCAGAAGCCAGCTTCATCGCCACCTTCGCCAACCCGGCGAGCTGAGCCGGGCCGGGCGGACGCGGCGTGGCCATCCTGATCGACCCGCCGCGCTGGCCGGCGCACGGCACCCACTTCTCGCACCTGGTCTCGGACTCGTCCCTGGCGGAGTTGCATGCCTTCGCCGCGGCGGCCGGGATCCCGCCGCGGGCGTTCGACCACGACCACTATGACGTGCCTCAGCGCCGTTACGACGATCTCGTGGCACGGGGCGCTGTCCCGATGGACCCCCAGGAGTTGTTGCGCCGGCTGCGCAGCAGCGGTCTGCGCGTCCGTCCACCGCAGCGGACGCCGAAGGCCGCCGCGGTTCTCCCCGTCCTGCAGGCAGCCTGGGACGGCCTGCTGCCCGGCGAGCCACGACTGCGCGACGACCTGCTGCTGCGCTGGCAGGAGCCTCACCGGGCCTATCACGATGTCCGCCACCTCGCGCAGGTACTGCACGCAGCCGACCACCTCAGCGCGGGGGACACGCCACGGACGGTGCGACTCGCCCTGTGGTTCCACGACGCCGTCCACGACGGCACCGCCGGGGTCGACGAAACGGCCTCGGCTGAGCTGGCCCTGGAACTGCTGTCCGCCACCACTCTCCCGGTGGTGGAGATCGAGGAGGTGGCCAGGCTGGTGCTGCTCACCATCGACCACGACCCCGAGCCGAGTGACCAGGACGGTGCCGTGCTCGCGGACTCGGACCTGTCCGTGCTTGGTCAGACGCCCGGCCGCTACCACGTCTACGTCCGCGATGTCATGGTGGAGTACGCCCACCTCGTCCCAGAAGCATTTCGGGTCGGCCGGCTCCAGGTTCTGGAGTCGCTGGCAGCGCGGGACCCACTGTTCCGGACGCCGTTGGGACGAGCCTCGTGGGAGGCCGCCGCACGGCGCAACCTGGCCGAGGAGCAGCAGCGCTGGCGTTCGAACGAGACCTGAGGACTTGCTCCCGGGTCTCGCCTACAGTGGACACGCCCTGGAGCCCTCGGCCAGGCGTGTCATTCAGGGAGGCGACCGTGTCGGCACGGGCAGTCAGGGCGGCGGGGGTCGACCGCCGCACCACTGGTGGGGTCATCGCCTCGCTCGCCTGCGCCACCGTGCTGCTGACCGGCTGCCAGGCTGCCCCCGTCCCCACGCTCCCGGCGGTTGCGAGCCCGGTTGCGAGCCCGGCGATCGGCGTGACGGCGACGCCGGCGGCCACCACGCCGAGCGCGCGGGTGAGCGCGAGCCCCCGGGTCAGCCCCAGTGCGACGCCGACCGCCTCCGCGTCTCCGCGTCCGTCGAAGGACACCAGGAAGAACGCCGAACTGGCCAAGCCGTACCGCGTGAACGGGGTCATCGTGGTGTCCAAGCAACACGCGATCAACTCGCAGTACACCCCCGCCAAGCCCACCGGTCCGTACTCTCTGGAGCCCGAAGTAGCCAAGGCGCTGGCCAGGATGACGGCCGCGGCCCGCGCTGACGGCGTGAGGATCGTCGTCCGCAGCGGGTACCGCTCGTACGCCACCCAGGCCGCCATCTTCAAGCGGCAACTGGCCACCTATCCCAGCGAGGCGATGGCCCGGCGCTACAACGCCCAGGCCGGGCAGAGCGAGCACCAAACCGGCCTCGCCGTCGACCTCTGGGACGGGGTCACCTGGGGGCTCGCCATGGCCAGAACCAAGACGGGCGTCTGGTTGTGGCGTCATGCCCCCGAGTACGGGTTCATCCTGCGCTACCCCCAGGGCAAGGAGAAGATCACCGGCTACGCGTACGAGCCGTGGCACTTCCGTTTCCTCGGGCTGGCCCATTCAAAGAACTTCGCCGCCAACAGCAAGGTGTCCCTCGAGGAGTACCTCGGGCTCGCGTAG
>CAYUWV010000008.1:11284-19344 GCA_964448385.1 uncultured Propionibacteriaceae bacterium
GGCCGGGGCGGAGGCCGAACTCGGCCGGTCCGGAGGCCGGGGCGGAGGCCGAACTCGGCCGGTCCGGAGGCCGGGGGGCAGGCGTGGGCGAGGTTGCGCAGGTCGGCTCTTCGGAGCGCGTCTGCTGCCACAATGAAGAACGACGCAGCACGGATCTGGAGGGTGGATGAACCCCGAGACAGCATCACGAGACCCCGAGCACAGCAGCCTTGGATCGGGGAAGCGCATTGGAATCCTTACCAGCGGCGGTGACGCCCAAGGCATGAACGCGGCCGTCCGCGCCGTTGTCCGGACGGGACTGACGCTCGGGGCCGAGGTGTTCGCGATCTACGAGGGCTACCAGGGCATGGTGGACGGCGGCGCCGGGATTCGCGAGCTCAGCTGGGAGGATGTCGGGTCGATCCTGCACAAGGGCGGGACGGTGATCGGCACCTTCCGCAGCAAGGACTTCCGGGAGCGTGAGGGTCGCCTCAAGGCCGCCCGCAACCTGCTGGAGCACGGCATCGATCGACTCGTTGTGATTGGCGGTGACGGCTCACTGTCCGGCCTCGATCAGTTCCGCGCCGACTGGCCGGACCTGATCGCCGACCTGGTGGCCGCCGGTGACATCAGCCAGGAACTCGCCGACACCCATCCACGCCTGATGTTCGCCGGGCTCGTCGGTTCCATCGACAACGACCTGGTCGGCACCGACATGACCATCGGCGCCGACACCGCCCTGCACCGCATCGTGGACGCCATCGACGCCTTGTCCAGCACTGCCGCCAGCCACCAGCGGTCGTTCGTGATCGAGGTGATGGGTCGCCACTGCGGCTACCTGGCGCTGATGAGCGCCATCGCAGGCGGGTGTGACTACGTCCTCATCCCCGAATCGCCACCAGCCGAGGGCTGGGAAGACGAGATGTGCGCGGCCCTGAAACAGGGTCGAGAGGGAGGTCGCCGCGATTCCATGGTCGTGGTCGCCGAGGGCGCCATCGACCAGCAGGGCCAGCCCATCACGTCCGCCTACGTCCGCGAAGTGCTCGAGGAGCGCCTTCACGAGGACGCCCGCGTGACGATTCTCGGGCACGTCCAGCGCGGCGGGGCGCCGAGCGCCTTCGACCGGTGGGCGTCCACGTGGCTGGGCTACGAAGCGGTGATCGAGGTGCTGTCCGCCACGGAGGACACCACTGGTCCGGTGCTCGGGTTCCGCGGCAACCGGGTTTCGCGCGTCCCGCTGGTCGAGGCGGTCGCCCGGACGCGGGAGGTGCCGACCCTGATCGCCACCGGGCAATATGAGGCGGCGATGACCGCGCGCGGCGGCTCCTTCAACGAGATGGCCGGCATTCTCGCCGAGCTCGTCCAACCGGCGCGGGTCGATCCCGCCGAATCGTCCAAGCGGATCGGGATCGTGCACGGCGGCGGTCTGGCGCCCGGCATGAACGCCGCCGCGAGGGACGCCGTGCGCCTCGGGATCGCCCGAGGGCACACCATGCTCGGCATCCACGACGGCTTCGTCGGCCTCAAGGAGGGACGGATCGAGGAGCTCTTCTGGGCCCAGGTCGAGGGCTGGTTGGTCGACGGCGGCGCCGAGCTGGGTCTTCGACGCACCGTGCCGACGGTGGAGGACCTGTACACCGTCAGTCGATCGCTGGAGACTCACCAGGTGGACGCGCTGCTGGTGATCGGCGGCTGGAACGCCTACCAGGCTGCGCACCTGCTGTACGACGAACGTGATCGCTACCCAGCCTTCCGGATTCCGATCGTCTGTGTGCCGGCCTCGATCGACAACAACCTGCCCGGCTCGGAGCTCGCGATCGGGGCGGACACCGCGCTGAACGTCATCGTGGAGGCCATCGACCGGATCAAGATGTCGGGCAGCGCCGCCAAGCGCGCGTTCGTGGTCGAGACCATGGGCCGCTACTGCGGCTACCTCGCGATGATGGGCGGGTTGGCCGGTGGCGCCGAGCGCGTCTACTTGCACGAGGAGGGCATCAGCCTGCAGTCGCTCCAGGCCGACTTGGAGTGGCTGCGTCGAAGCTTCGCCGCCGGTCGCAAGCTGTTCCTGGCCATCCGCAACGAAGAAGCCAACCCGTTGTACACGACCGATTTCCTCGCCCGCTTGCTCGAGCAGGAGGGCCAGGGCATCTACGACGTCAGGCAGGGCATCCTCGGCCACATCCAGCAGGGTGGCTCCCCCACCCCGTTCGACCGATTGCTCGCCGTCCGGCTGGTCTCGCGCGCGCTGCGGGTGCTGGGTGAGCAGTTGGAGGCTGGCACCGCCGACTGCTTCGCGGTGGGTCTGATGAAGTCGAAGATGGCGCTGACGCCGTTGGCCCACCTCAACGAAGCGATGGACCTGCGCTTCCGACGGCCCAAAGACCAGTGGTGGCTGTCGCTGCGTCCGGTGGTGCGAGCCGTCGCCGACGCCGCGCTGTAGCGCCGCCTCCCCGTCCTCCCGCGGCCGGAGGAGCCGGGGAGGACGGAGGCGGTCGTTCGTCGGTGTTGACGTCGTCAGGCGGTGAAGGTGCTGGTGTCGATCACGTAGCGGTAGCGGACCTGTGAGGCGACCACCTTGTCGTAGGCGTCATTGATGTCCTCCCCGCCGATCACCTCGACCTGGGCGGCCAGACCGTGCTCTGCGCAGAAGTCGAGCATCTCCTGGGTCTCCGGGATGCCGCCGATCTGCGAACCGGCCAGCACCCGGCGCTGACCCACCAGGCCGCCGAGCCGCAGTTGCACGGGGTGCTCGGGCAGGCCGACGTCCACCAGGGCGCCGCCGGTCTTGAGGCAGTTGATCAGGCCGTTCAGGTTCTGATCCCCCGACACCGTGCTGACGATCAGGTCGAACCGCTTGGCCAGCCCGCGCAGGGTGCCGGGCTCGGAGATCGCGTGGTACTCGGTGGCGCCGAACCTGCGTCCGTCCGCCTCCTTCGAGCGCGTCTGGCTGATGACGGCCACCTCGGCGCCCATCGCGGCGGCGATCTGGACTCCCATGTGGCCCAGGCCGCCCATGCCCACGATGGCGACCCGCTTGCCCGGGGCTGCGCCCCAGCGCTTCAGGGGCGAGTACAAGGTGATGCCCGCGCACAACAGCGGAGCCGCCTGCTGCAGCGGAATCGCGTCGGGGATCCGGCAGATGTAGTCCTGCTCCACCGTGATGCAGGTCGAGTAGCCGCCCGCGGTCGGCAGGCCGTCGCGGCCCGTCCCGTTGTAGGTCCAGATGGTGCCGCCGGGACCGTCACAGAACTGCTGCTCCCCAGCCAGGCAGTTCTCGCACTCGCCGCACGAGTCGACGAAGCAGCCCACACCGACGCGATCCCCCACCGCGAACTTGGTCACCGCCGAACCCACCTGCGTGACGATGCCTGCCAGTTCGTGGCCGGGCACCAACGGGTACGTCGCCGGGCCCCACTCACCGCGCGCGGTGTGGATGTCGGAGTGGCAGATCCCGGCGAACACGACGTCGAACAGCACCTCGGTGGGGCTAGGCTCACGCCGGGTGATGGTCGTCTTCGAGAAGCTCCCGGTGGGTGAATCGATGGCGTAGGCAGTGGCCTGTGGCATGGTGTCTCCTTCGTTGGTCTCATTCTGCCGGGGAGCGGACGGCGGCGCAGCCGACCGCCGGGCAGCGTCGGGTCCCGGGAACGGCACGGGGACGGCTGCTGAGACCGAAATGGCTCGTCTGGAAGGTTTCAGAAGACACCTTCGCCCATTCATGGGACGCAAATGCGCCCCCGCAGGGACCAGAAACGTGGGCAATGGCCCGCATCAGGGAGTTGGGGCGCAGAATTGCCTCACTTCAGGCAGGAGACCTCAATGACGACATCTTCCACCGTGACAACCCAGGCCACCTGGGTCTGCGTGGACGGCAACGAAGCGGCGGCCTCGGTCGCCCATCGGCTCAGCGACGTCTGCGCCATCTACCCGATCACCCCAGCCTCACCGATGGGCGAACTCGCGGACGCGTGGAGCGCCCGCGGCCGCCAGAACATCTGGGGAAGCGTGCCGCGCATCATCGAAATGCAGTCCGAGGCCGGTGCCGCGGGGACGCTGCACGGCGCCGTCCAAGCCGGGGCCCTGGCCACCAGCTTCACCAGCTCACAAGGGCTGCTGCTGATGTTGCCCAACATGTTCAAGATCGCCGGGGAACTCACCCCGGCGGTGTTGCACGTCGCCGCGCGAGCGATCGCGACCCATGCGCTGAGCATCTTCGGCGACCACTCCGACGTGATGGCGGCCCGTTCCACCGGCTGGGCGATGCTCGCCTCCAGCACCGTCCAGGAGGCGCATGACATGGCGGCGATCGCCCACGCCGCGTCGCTCAGCTCACGCGTACCGTTCTGCCACTTCTTCGACGGATTCCGCACCAGCCACGAGGTTGCCCGGATCCGACTGCTCAGCGACGACGAGCTGCGCACCCTCGTCGACGCCGACGCAGTGCTGGCCCACCGGGCGCGGGCCATGAGCCCTGACGCCCCCGTCCTGCGCGGCACGGCGCAGAACCCCGACGTGTTCTTCCAGGGCCGCGAAGCGGCGAACCCGTTCCACGACGCGGTTCCCGGCATCGTCGCCGGGCTGCTGCAGCAGTTCGCCGCGAACACCGGACGCCACTACGACCTGGTGGAATACCACGGCGCCCCGGACGCCGAGCGCGTCATCATCGCCATGGGCTCGGCGGTCAGCACCATTCGTGCCACCGTCGACCACCTGGTGGCCGGCGGCGAGAAGGTCGGGATGATCACCGTCCGCCTGTACCGTCCGTTCCCCGCGGCGGAACTGGCGGCCGCGCTGCCGCCGTCCGTCCGCTCGGTGGCCGTGCTGGACCGCTGCAAGGAGCCCGGCGCCCCCGCGGAGCCGTTGCACCTCGACGTGGTGACCGCGCTGGCCGACCACGTCGACAACCCGCCCGCGGTCATCGGTGGCCGCTACGGCCTGGGCTCGAAGGAGTTCACCCCTCGCGATGTCGCGGCCGTGTTTGCTGAGTTGGCAACCCTGAACGCCGGCGGCCGGGTGAAGCGCCGCTTCACCGTCGGCATCATCGACGACGTCACGCACCTCAGCCTGCACACCGACCCGTTCTTCCGGCTGCCCAGCCGCAGCGTGGAGGCGGTGTTCTACGGCCTCGGCAGTGACGGCACGGTCGGAGCCAACAAGGCGTCGGTCAAGTTGATCGGCGAGAACACCGACTCCTGGGTGCAGGGCTACTTCGTGTACGACTCGAAGAAGTCCGGTTCGACGACCATTTCGCACCTGCGCTTCGGCCCCGACCCGATCGAGGTTCCCTACCTGATCGAAGAGGCCGACTTCGTGGCCGTCCACCAGTTCGGGCTGCTCGAACGCCTGCCCGTGCTGGACGTGGCCAAGCCGGGCGCCACCGTGCTGCTCAGCACTCCGCATGCGGCTGACAAGGCTTGGGACTACCTGCCAGCGGCCGTGCAGCACACGATTCTCGCCAAGGAACTCCAGGTCTTCGTGGTCGACGCGGCTGCTGTGGCGAAGGCCGCGGGGCTGGGTCGGCGGGTGAACACCGTCATGCAGGCCTGCTTCTTCGCCCTCGCCAAGGTGTTGCCGGTTGAGGTCGCCCTGGAACTCGCCAAGGAGAGCGCGCGCAAGTCCTACGCCCGGCTGGGCTCCCGGGTCGTGCAGGCCAACGTGGACGCGATCGACAGCGCCACCTCGGCGCTGGCTCGGCTCGTCATCGGACGGGCGCCGGGCGAACCGGCCGCTGCCTCATCCGTCGTCGAGGCCGCGGACGCCGCGTTCGCGACCGTCCTGAAACTCATCGCGGGCGAAGGCGACCTGCTGCCGGTCAGCGCCATGCCGGCCGGGGGCTCGTTCCCCACCGGCACCGCCATGCTCGAGAAGCGGGGCTTGGCCACCGAGTTGCCGAAGTGGGACGAGTCGCTCTGCATCGACTGCGGCAAGTGCACCTTGGCCTGCCCGCACGCGGCGATCCGGATGAAGGTGTACGCCCCCGACGAACTGGTCGGGGCACCGGCCGGCTTCCAGTCCAAGGCCACCATGGGTCGAGACTTCCCCGCCGGCACCCGCCTCACCATTCAGGTGGCCGCCGACGACTGCACCGGCTGCAGCATCTGCGCCACGGTCTGCCCGGCCGCCTCGAAGCAGGATCCCTCGCACAAGTCCCTGGACATGGTTCCGGCCGAGACGATTCGCGACGTGACGCGGGACGGCTTCGACTTCTTCCTCAAGCTTCCCGAGGCCGATCGGACGACCGTCCGCACTGACACCGTGAAGGGGTCGCAACTGCTGCAACCGCTGTTCGAGTTCTCCGGCGCCTGCAACGGCTGCGGCGAGACGCCCTACATCAAGCTGGTGACCCAACTGCTGGGCGACCGGATGGTCGTCGCCAACGCGACCGGGTGTTCGTCCATCTTCGGCGGGAACCTGCCGACCACGCCCTGGACGACCAACGCTGCCGGTCGCGGCCCAGCCTGGAACAACTCGCTGTTCGAGGACAATGCCGAGTTCGGGATGGGCATCCAGCTGGGGATGGCCGAACGGGCCACCCAGGCGCGACTGCTGGTGGGCGAACTGGCCGGCGAACTCGAACTCTCGGACGAGTTGGTGGCCGGCTTGGTCGCAACCGACCTCAATGTGACCGACGAGGCGGGTGTGGTGGCACAACGGGAACGGGTGGCGCTGCTCAAGCAGTCTCTGGCGCGCGTGCCGCAGACCCCGCGCACCGCCCTGCTGAGCACGCTCGCGAACGCCCTGGTGCCGACCTCGGTGTGGGTGATGGGCGGGGACGGCTGGGCCTATGACATCGGCTTCGGCGGTCTGGACCACCTGTTCGCCACCGGCCTGGACATCAACGTGCTGGTGCTCGACACGGAGGTCTACTCCAATACCGGCGGCCAGGCCTCGAAAGCTACCCCGATGGGCGCTTCGGCGAAATTCGCCGCGGCCGGCAAGACCTCCCGCAAGAAGGATCTCGGACTGCTGGCCAAGTCGTACGGGAATGTCTACGTCGCCCAGATTGCGATCAACGCCAACGAGATCCAAGCGGTGCGGGCCATCAAGGAGGCTGCGGCCTACCCAGGGCCCTCCTTGGTGATCGCGTATTCCACCTGCATCGCCCACGGTCTCGACCTCGCGAACGCGCCAGCGCATCAGAAGGCCGCGGTGGCCAGCGGGCACTGGCCGCTGTATCGCTACCACCCGGCACCCTCGGGCGAGGCTTCGCCGCTGTTCAAGCTCGATTCCAAGGCTCCGACGTTGCCGCTGGCCGACTTCTACGCGAAAGAGACCCGCTACAAGGCGGTTGGCAAGGCAGATCCAGAGCTCGCGGAGCAGTTGCTGGCCCAGGCCCAGGCGGACGCTGAAGAGCGCTATGCCACCTACCTGCGGCTCAGCGAGCATTGAGTCCTGGGCGGTGTGGAATACCCGGCATCCAGCCGGGGTTGTGCGGGCGTGCGTATCGACATCTGGTCTGACATTGCCTGCCCGTGGTGCTACGTGGGCTTGACCCGCTTCGAGCGGGTGCTGGCCGACTTCGACCAGGCCGACGAGGTGGACGTGCGCCTGCACGCCTTCCAGCTGGATCCGGGGTTGCCGGAGTCCTTCGCCGGCACGGAGGCGGAGTACCTGGCGCAGTCGAAGGGAATTGATCCGTCTGCGGTGCAGGGCATGTTCGGCCACGTCCAGGCGGCGGCCGCTACCGAAGGACTCACGCTCGACTTCGATCGCGTCAAAGTCGCGAACTCGCGGCGCGCTCACCGACTGCTGCAGGCAGCGGGCCAGGCGGAGGGAACCGGACGCCAAGCCAGACAGCTCGAACTGGCTCTTTTCAAGGCCCACTTCACCCAGGGGGAATCGATCTGGGAGCCGGACGTCCTGGTCGCCGCGGCCACCTCGGTGGGGATGGACGCGACCACGGCCCTCTCCGCGCTCGACTCGGCTGACGTCGACCGGGCGGTTGCGGCCGACCTCCAGTTGGCCGCCGACTATGGCATTCGTGGTGTCCCGTGCTTCGTCCTCGATCAGCGGTACCAACTGTCAGGGGCCCAGCCCGAGGAGGTCTTCGCCAGGGCGCTGCGGCAGGTGTGGCGGGAAGC
>CAYUWV010000008.1:19444-28037 GCA_964448385.1 uncultured Propionibacteriaceae bacterium
TACCGCGTCGCGCAGGGCCGGCACTGGCGGGCGATGCGCACGCCGACCGGCCCCGCAACCCTGGCCGTGACGCCCCTGGACGACGTCGGCGTGATCGAGGCCCAGGCTTGGGGGGCCGGCGCGGAGTGGGCCATTGATCAACTGCCCCTCTTACTGGGAGCCTGCGATGACCCCACCGGGTTCCAGCCGGAGCACCCGCTGCTGGACGGCTTGTGGCGCCGGCACCGGCACTGGCGCATCGGCCGGACCGCGTCGATCATGGACGCCCTCGTCCCGGCGGTGATCGAGCAGAAGGTGACGGGCCAGGAGGCCACGCTCGGGATCCGGGGACTGATCGGCGCATACGGGGAGCCGGCGCCGGGGGCCGGTGCCGCGTTGGGCCTGCGGGTGTTCCCGGGGGCAGCCACGCTGGTGGCCATCCCGTCGTGGCGGTGGCTGCACCTGCACATCGACCCGGCCCGCTCACGGACGCTGGTCTCGGCGGCCCGGGTGGCGGACAGCCTCGAGCGGGTGCTGCCCGGCGATCCGGTAGGTGCTGACGCACGGCTTCGCTCACTGCCGGGGATCGGGGGGTGGACCAGCGCCGAGGTGCGAGCCCGAGCGCTGGGGGACGCCGACGCAATCAGCTTCGGTGACTACAACGTGGCCCGCGACGTCGGGTGGGCGCTCACCGGCTCGCCGTTGGACGATGCCGAGCTGGCGGAACTGCTCGAGCCCTACCGCCCGCATCGGTTGCGCGTCCAGCGGCTCATCGGGCTGGCCGGGCTCAGGGCGCCGCGCCACGGGCCCCGCCTGGCGCCCCGGAATCACCTGCCTGGGCGCCGCTGACCTTGAGCCAATCCCCGGACCACGCCCCGGCTTCGGCTTAGGGTGAGTGATGTGACCGACCAACCGCGAGGAGCGCTATGACTGACGTCTGGATCGACGTGCCGACACACCGCCACTGGCTGGCGGGCCACTTCGAACAGCTTCTGGCTTTCGGGCGGCGCACTCCCTACCCCGGCGGCGGCGCCGCGTGGCTGGACGACGCCGGCGCGCCCTGGCTGGGGCGTGGCGTACAGACCTGGATCACTTGCCGAACAGCCCACGTCTACTCCTTGGGCGCCCTCTTGGGCATCCCAGGGTCCCGTCCGATCGCCCAGGCAGCGGTGGACGGGCTGACCGGCACCCTGCGCGATGCCGAGTCCGGTGGCTGGTTCACCCAGCGCAATGCCGACGGCTCCACGCCGGACGAGAAGGCGGCCTATTCCCATGCCTTCGTCATGCTGGCAGCGTCGTCGGCGACGGTCGCCGGGCTGAGTGGCGCGTCGAGCCTGCTCACCGAAGCGACTGGGGTCTTCCTGCAACGGTTCTGGGACGACGAGGCCGGACGCGTGGTCGACACCTGGGACCGGACCTTCACCACCCTCGACCCGTACCGGGGACTGAACGCCAACATGCACACCGTCGAAGCCTCCCTCGCCGTCGCCGATGTCACCGGGGAGCGGGTCTGGCTGGAGCGGGCCGGACGGATCGCAGCCTTTGCGGTGGAAGCTGCCGCGGCCAACCACTGGCGACTGCCAGAGCATTTCGACGCCACCTGGCGAGTGGAACTCGAGCTCAACGCCGACCGTCCTGACGACCCGTTCAAGCCGTACGGTGCCACGATCGGGCACGGGCTGGAATGGGCGCGGCTGCTGTTGCACCTGGAGGCTGCCGGCGCGACCGGGGTCGATTGGCTGTCGGCAGCGGTTGCCCTGTTCGACCGCGCCGTCGCCGACGGCTGGGCGGCGGACGGGGCCGAAGGTTTCGTCTACACCACCGATTGGTCGGGACGACCCGTGGTGCGCGACCGGATGCACTGGGTGGTGGCCGAGGCGGTCGGAGCCTCAGCCGCGCTCTTCCAGCGCACTGGTGAAGCGCGCTTCGCTGAGCGTTACGCGCAGTGGTGGGACTACGCCCACCGCTACGTGATCGATCACGAGCACGGCTCCTGGCACCACCAGTTGGACGCCACGAACCGTCCGACAGGAACGGTGTGGCCGGGCAAGGCCGACCTGTACCACGCCGCGCAGGCGACGCTCATCCCGATGCTGCCACTGGCCCCCACCCTGGCCACCAGCCTGGCGAAAGGCCTACTCAGCAAGGCCTGAGGTCACCTAGATTGGGCTGATGGCGCAGGAACAGACCGCTGGCGACACCGCCTGGCTGCGTCCGGTAGCGCTGTTCCTCAGCGGGCAGTCGATCTCCCTGTTCGGGTCGATGCTCGTCCAGTACGCGGTGATGTGGTACCTCACGCTGACCACGAAAGACGGCGGGGTGCTCGCCCTGTCGACGGTGTTCGGCTTCGGCCCGCAGGCCGTCATCTCGATCTTCGGCGGCGTCTGGGCCGACCGGCACAACCGCAAGTGGCTGATCATGGGCTCGGACGCGGCGATCGCGTTGGCCACGCTGGTGCTGGCGTTGCTGATGATGGGCGGCAATTCCGACGTGTGGCTCATCTTCGCCGCGCTGGCCGTCCGCTCGACCGGGGCCGGCATCCAGACCCCTGCGGTCGCCGCCCTGATTCCGCAGTTGGTCCCCGAGCAGCAGTTGCTGCGCATCAACGGCCTGAACCAGTCCATCCAGGCGGGCATGATGCTCATCGCCCCGGCCGTGGCGGCCATCTTGTATGCCACGTTGCCGATTCAGATGATCTTCTTCGTCGACGTCGGTACCGCCCTGATCGGCATCGGCCTGCTCGCCCTGATTCGCGTCGAGAAGGTGCCCCGCCCCGACGGGGCACCGAGCTACTTCACCGACCTCGTCGAGGGCGTCCGTTACGCCCACGGGCATCACCTGGTGCGCTGGCTGCTCGGCTTGAACGCCGTGGTCATGGTGCTGGTCGGCGCACCGTCCTTCCTCACGCCGTTGATGGTCGCCCGCTCGTTCGGCGACGAGGTGTGGAAGCTGACCCTCTTGGAGCTCTCCTTCTCGATCGGCATGCTGATCGCTGGCGCCACCATCGGGTGGTGGGGCGACAAGCTGGACCGACTCGCCCTGATCCTGGTGGCATCGATGGCGTTCGGGTTCCTCGGCATCGGCATGGGGCTGTCCACCAACCTGTGGGTGCTCTACCTCTTCATGTTCGGCATCGGGGTTGCCGTCCCGGCGTTCTCGACCCCGATGATGACCGTGCTGCAGGAGTCGGTGGAGCCCGAGACCCAGGGACGCGTGTTCGGCTTCTTCGGGATCGTGGGCTCGGTGTCCATGCCGCTCGGGATGGCCGCGTTCGGCCCGCTGGCCAACGTGTACTCGGTCGAATTGGTGCTCATCGGGACCGGCATCGCGAACCTGATCGCCGTGGCGCTCTCGCTGCTCCCCGCCACGGGACGCCGTGCCCTGCACGCCCGAAACCGACCCGTCGTGGACGGACCGGCCGCCGGCTGAACCTCAGCCGAGCCCGACCTACCCGGCGGGCTCCGGAGCGTCGGTCAGGTCGAGGGGGTCGGCTCCGCTGGCCGCGAACCAGCGGTAGTCGAGTGCGTCGTCGCCACAGCGCCACCGTTGCGGAGAGGTGGTGTCGAACCAGTCCAACGGCTCGACACCATCGGGGGCGCCGCCGTCCAGCGCGAGGCGCAGCGCCGCAGCGAGGTCGGCGTCGACCGCCTCGCTCCGGGTGGCCGGATCGACCGAGACGAACAGGGCGGTACCGGAGCGAGCGATCAGGTCGAGCAGTTGGCGGTTCAGCCTCCAGTCGGTCTCGGGCGTGCTCGCCACGCAATCGGCGTCCAGAGTGAAGAACCGGCGGTGCTGGGCCAGCCGGAAGGCAAGGGTGTTGACGCCCATCCGGCGGGTCCGCTCCCAGACCCGCCCTGAGGTGTCGTCCCCCGTCCGCTGGGCCTCCACCAGGCCCGCGGCCAGGTGACCGACCACGTTGCACCCGAGCACCAGGCCGTCACCGGCAGCGTCTCGGATCGCCCGATAGAAGTCCACCAAGACTTCCGCTGTGGTGCGGTTGGTGTCCCAGGGATGAATGTCGTCGGCCGCCGGACGGGGGCCCATCTGGAAGCCCCAGCGCCCCAGCGCCTCGAAGGTCGAGAAGTCGTGCTTGATCAGCTCGAAGCCCCAGTCCCTGATCCGGCGGACGTCGCCAGCGACCGTCTCCAGGGTGGCCGGATGGCTGGGGTCGAGTGCCCAGCCGCCCTCCCACGGACGCAGCCCGCCGGCGGTCGGCTCCTGCCGGGCGAGCAGGGGACGGAACCAGATGCCCGGACGGACCCCCTCGGCGGCGATGGCTGCGGCAACCTCGCCCATGTCGGGGAACTCGAGCGGGCGGCCGACGTCCCACGGGCCACCAGAGCCCTTGCGGCCATCGGCGGTGCCGTCAACAGACCAGCCGTCGTCGACCACCCCGAACGGCCGGACCGGGTGGTCACCCACCAGTTCGGCGAGGGTGCGGGCGTCCCGGACCACCGCCGCCGCGTCGAAGTCGCGGCCGTAGGCGTAGTACCAGTTGTTGCACCCCACCAGCGGCCCGGTTGGCAGCGGGTCGTGACAGACAGCTGCGGCCAGGGCGCACTGGACGGCGTACGGCCGGTCAGTCCCGCTGACCCAGCGGATCACGGCTGCGGCGAGCGTCCGATCACCCAGTTGCACCGGGTCGGCGCCGGCGCGCACGTCCAGCCACAGCGACACCCCCTCGGGGTCGACCGTCCAGCCGGCGAAGGAGCCCGCGCGCACGTCGACGCCGGCGCCCCAGGTGTGGCCCGCCTTCGGGTCGTGAACCAGCACCAGCCAAGGGAACAGCTGTTCGGGACGCAGCCCGTGCCAGTCGAGGTCGGAGTAGGTGCGCTCCCACGCGTCCCCCAGCAGTCGCACACCGGCAGGGAGTAGCCGACGCCAGCGCAGCTGGACCCGGCTCAGCCCGGTGCCGGGGCTGGCCGCCACCGTGACCTCCAGCCCGGCCCCGGAGCGCTGGAAGGCCACCTTCACGCCAGCGTCGGACGGGCTCTGCCAACCACCCCTGGGGTCGATCTGGACGCGTACCAGGTCGGGTTCGCCGACCTCTTCGATGATGTGGGTCATTCGATTCATCCTTCGCTATGGCTTGGCCGACATCCAGCCTGGCGGGCCGCTGTGGCCGCCGGCGGGGGTAACCCGGATGGGCCGGGTCACAGTGACCCGGCCCATCCGTTCGTGCGAGGTAGTGCTCAGCCGCCGAACAGTTGGTTGACCTGCTCGTTGGCCGCGGTGAGCGAGTCGGCCTTGGCCTTGCCCGTCATCACCGCATCGACAGCGGGCTGCATGATGTTGGTGATCTGGGAGGCGTTGTCGGTGATCGGGAACAGGAACGTCGTGCCGTCCTTGACGTGCACCAGGAAGTTGGTCACGTCGACGCCCTTCGCCTGGAACGCGGCTTGAGCCAGATCGGTGCCGGACGCAATGGCCGGGAACACCGCGCCGGCCTTGCCGACGATGTCCTGGCAGGCGGCCGAGCCGAGGAACTCGACCCACTTGATGGCAGTCGTCTGGTTCTTCGAACCGACCCAGACCGAGTCCGCAAGGCCGTTGTACATGCTGGAGCGCTTGCCGGTCGGGCCGACCGGGGTCGGGGCGATGCCGGTCTCGATGCCCTTGTAGCTGAACATCTGGTTGATCATCCAGGAGCCGTTGGTGATCATGGCGTACTTGCTGGCGCCGAAGATGTCAGCGGAGCTCTGGCCGGTGACGGCCTCGATCGTGGGCGCGTAGCCCTTCTCGATCAGGGAGCGCATCCAGGCGATGGTGCTCTGGAACTCGGGCTTGTCGTAGTTGTAGTGGGTGCCCCACGGGTTCTTGTCGGTGAAGGTCCAGCCGGTGGTGCCGGAGTACATGCTCCACTGGGTCTGGCCGTTACCGCCGCCGGAACCGCCGTCGAGTCCCAGGCCGTAGACCTTGACCTTGGTCTTGTCGAAGCCGGCCTCATCCCCGCGCTTGCCGGCGGCATCCACGGTGAGGTGAGCGATCATCTTCTCGTAGGTGCCCCCATCGGTGGGGTTCCAGGTCAGGTTCGCCAAGTCGGCGTCGGCGACGCCGGCGTCCTTGATCAGCTTCTTGTTGTAGAAGATGGCGACGGTGTCGAAGTCCTTCGGCAAGCCGTAGCGCTTGCCGTCCTGGCCCACCCACAGGTCGGCCAAGCCCTTCTGGTAGATGTCGGTCTTCACGCCGTCCTTGGCGAGGGTGTCGTCGAGCGGGACGAGTTGGCCCTGGGTGACGAACTCCGGGTACTTCGACAGGTGGTTGGTGAACACATCGGGGGCGGTGCCGGCGACGAAGCCGTTGGTGATGCCGCTCCAGTAGTCGTCCCAGGCGTACTGGGTGATCTTCACGGTGGCGTCGGGGTTCGCGGTGTGGAACGCATCCGCGCACTGCTGGTAAGCGGGCTTCTGGTTGTTGTCCCACATCCAGTAGCTGATCTCGCCGGCAGCTTTGCCGGTGTCGCCAGCAGCAGCGCTGCCGGCTGCGCTCGGGGCTGCTTCGCCGCTGCAGGCGGTGAGCGACAGGGCGACGGCCGCGACCGCAGCAATGGCTGCACCGGCCTTCTTCCTGGTGAATCCTGACATGGTTGACGGTTCCTTCCGATAGGGCGATGAAGTGGTCTTCAGTGTGGTTTCTTGCCGCAGCCCAACGGGGTGTGGGCGACGGGTACTGCGTTTGCGTGGGTGGAGCACTGCTTCCCACGGTTGTTGCGGTGGGCGGGCTACTTGCTCCCTGAGTAGCCGATCGAATCGATGATCTTCCGAGCGAAGGCGAAGAACAGCACGAGTACCGGGAGCGCGGTGAGGAGGGTGGCTGCCATCAACCCGGCCCAGTCCGGCGAGCCGGCCGGGGTCTGGGAGCGGAACACCCCGAGGGCGACGGTGAGCACTTTGGCTTGCTCGGCGTTGCCGACCAGGAACGGCCAGAAGTAGTCGTTCCACGTGCCGATGAAGGTCAGGATCGCCAGCGTGGTGATCGGTGCGGTACTCATCGGCAGGATGATCCGGAAGAACGTCCGCCAAGGCCCCGCCCCGTCGATGGAGGCGGACTCCTCGATCTCACGGTTGATCCCGAGGAAGAACTGCCGCAGGAAGAAGATCGCGAACGGCGTCATCAGGAACGAGGGCAGGATCATGCCGGGCAGGGTGTTCAGCAGGCCGAGGTTCTTCACCAGGATGAAGTTCGGGAGGCCGGTGAAGATCGGCGGCACCAGCAGCGCGCCGAGGAAGAGACCGAACACGATGTTGCGTCCTGGCCACCGCAACCGGGCGAACGCGTAGGCGGCCATCGAGCAGAAGAACACCTGGCCCAAGGTCACCGCCCCGGCATAGATCACCGAGTTGCGCAGGTAGAGGAAGAAGTTCACCGACGCGCCGGAACCACCCTCAGCGATCGCCTGCTCCTGGGTGCCCAGTCCTAGCACCCGCTCGAAGGCGCCCCAGGTGAAGTCGACCGGTAACAGTGAGGCCGGGTCGGACGGCAGCGACCGAGTGGTCGACAGCGCGGTGCGGATCATCCAATAGAACGGGAACAGGCTGACGATCAGGAAGGCGATCATCAACGCCCAGGCGGCGATGCGTCCCGGCGAGAAGTTGCGGCGGCGCTGCTTGCGGGTGGCGTCTTCGGTGGCGGCTTCGATGGTTGACATATCCGGGACTCCTTACGCCAGGTCTGATTCGCCGGCACGGAGCAGGCGGAGTTGGGCGGCGGCCATCACAGCCAGGATCATGAAGAGGACGACGGAGATGGCGCTGGCGTAGCCGAACTGCCCTTCACCGAAGGCCTTCTGGACGATGTAGTACTGGATCACCCGGGTGACGTTCACCGGTCCACCACGCGTGGTGACGGCAACCGTGTCGAACACCTGGAACGAGCCGGTCACCGTGATCACCAGGATCATCGCGAGCACCGGACGCAGCAGCGGCAGCGTCATGCGCCAGAACGAGTTCCACTCCGAGCTGCCGTCGATCGAGGCCGCCTCGTAGACGTACTTCGGGATGGTCTGCATCCCGGCATAGATCAGCAGCGCGGTGTAGCCCATGTGGCGCCAGACATTCACGAAGGCAATCGTCGGGATGGCCCAGAACTCGTCGGCGAAGAACGCCACCTTGCCGAAGCCCATCCATTCGATGGCCTGATTCACCAGGCCAATCTGGTAGTCCAGCAGCCAGAACCACACCATCGCCGCGATCACGTTCGAGATCAGCCACGGCAGCAACAGGGCCCCCCGCAACAAGGTGGACTGCGTCAGGCGCTGCATCAACGCCGCGAGCACCAAGGCGATAACAGTCTGGAAACCGATGTTCAGCAACACGTACTCGACGGTGACACCCAAAGCGTTCCAGAACAGCGGATCCTTGCCCAACTTCACGAAGTTGTCGAAACCAATGAACTTCGGGGTGCCGAGCAGGTTGTACTGAGTGAGGCTGAAGTAGAAGCCCCGGATGGTCGGGTACAGGAAGAAGACCAGGAACCCGACCAGCGCCGGCGCGATGAACACCATTGCGGTCTTGAGTTCACTGCGCCCTGCGGACGATCGGTCGGCTGACCTGTTGGCCTTGCGGGTCGCGCCCGCGGTTGGCTGCGCTGTGTTCGTACTCACCACATTCCCCTC
>CAYUWV010000009.1:0-27789 GCA_964448385.1 uncultured Propionibacteriaceae bacterium
TCGGATCGTCCGCGTGCCGGTGGTGGCAGGCCGGCGGGTGGGGATCGTCCGTACACCTCGGATCGTCCGCGTGCCGGTGGTGGCAGGCCGGCGGGTGGGGATCGTCCGTACACCTCGGATCGTCCCCGTGCCGGTGGTGGCAGGCCGGCGGGCAGTGGCGCCGGTCCCGCCCGAGATGGGGTTCCCCGTCGCGACTGGGATCGCAAGGACCAGGCGAGCTCACCGGGTCAACGCGAACGCACTGGCGAACGTCGTCCCCCGTCGGGTCGCGGGTTCGCAGCTGCCGCCGGTGCGGCGGCCGGGGCGGCCGGCTCCGGGCGAAAGGGCTACGGGGAGCGGCCACCAGCCGAAGAGAAGCCCTCGCTCCATCCTGGATTGGCGCCCAAGCCGAACGAGCCGGCCACCCCGGAAGGCCTCGACCTACGGAAACTTCCCAGAGGCGTGCGAGCGGAGTTGCGCAGCCTGACCACAGAGCACGCGGATGTCGTCGGTGCGCACCTGCTGATGGCAGGAATGCTGATCGACTCGGACCCAGAACTGGCCTACGCCCACGCAGAGGCGGCACGCCGGCGTGCCGCACGACTCCCCGTGACTCGCGAAGCCACTGGAGAAACCGCTTATGCAGCGGGGCACTTCGATGTGGCGCTCAGCGAGTTCAGGGCGCTGCGCCGAATGAGTGGGACGACCGAGTACCTGCCGGCGATTGCCGACTGCGAGCGGGCTCTCGGACGACCGCAGGCGGCCCTGAAGGTGGTCAAGGAAGGCCTAGCGGCCCAGCCTGACGTTCACCAGTCGATCGAGTTGCGCTTGGTGGAGGCCGGAGCTCGCGTGGATCTCGGCCAAAGGGACGAGGCCATCCGGCTGCTGCGGGCGGAACTGGAGAACATCGGGAGCCGCGGACCCAAGCTGGCAAGGGCCCGGCTGCGCTACGGCTATGCCGAACTCCTCGTGGCTGAGGGCGAACTGGAAGAAGCCGAGAAGTGGTTCAACGCGGCCGCCGCGCTGGATCCGGAGACCGAGACTGATGCTGCCGACCGGGTGGCAGAACTCCAGGGTGTCACGATCGTTTTCGACGACACTGAAGACTTGCTTGAGGCCGAGGACGACGTCCCGGCGACGGACGCGACCCTCGAGGTCGAGGGTGAGGAGGCGGGGACAAATGACTGACGCGTTGGTGGATGCTTATGACGCTGCCCTCTTTGACCTGGACGGGGTCATCTACCTCGGCCCGGTGGCGGTGGAGGGTGCCGTGGGAGCGATGGCGTCCCTGGTAGCCCGCGGAACGCGGGTGATGTACGTCACCAACAACGCCGCGCGCAGCTCTCAAGCCGTGGTCGACCACCTGCTGCAGCTCGGGTTCACCGCAGACGAATCCATTGTCCTCACCAGCGCCCAGGTGGCCGCGACGGCGATCGCCAAGGCACTGCCCGCCGGGGCGCCCATCCTGGTGGCCGGCAGCGACAACCTCGTGGACTTGATCCGGGAGGTGGGTCTGACCCCCGTGGCCAGTGCGGACGAGAATCCGGTGGCGGTCGTCCAGGGATACTATCCTCAGCTCACCTGGCCCATGCTGGATGAGGTCTGTCTGGCCGTTCAACGTGGGGCGGTCTGGTACGCCACCAATGACGACGCCTCGCGACCGACCGATCGTGGCATCGTGCCGGGACTGGGGGCCATGATCGCGGCCGTCAGCACGGCCATCGGGGGTTCACCCGCCGCCATCTATGGCAAGCCGTTCCGTCCGTTGTTGGCTGAAGCCGTGCGACGGACCGGTGCCCAGCACCCCATCTTCGTCGGCGACCGGATCGACACCGACATCATCGGTGCCAACCGTGCCGCGATGGACTCCCTGCTTGTCTTCAGCGGCGCCCACGGAAAGGCGGACTTGCTGGCCGCCGGACCGGGCGAGCGACCCACCCATATCGGCGCGGACCTCGGAGCGCTGCTGGAGCCGCCCCGTCGGCTACTGCCCACCGCGACCGGAGTGGCCTGCCGCGACCAACTGGTCGAGGTGCAGGGGCGAGAAGCAGTGATCGCGGGTAAGCCCACCACGGCGAGGCAGCAGTATGACGCGCTGTGGGCGTTGGCGGCCCTGGCCTGGGGTGACCCAGGTTTGGAGACCGCCGGAGCTCTGGCCAGCCTCGACCAGATCGGCTGAGGCCGGTGAGCGAGGCGACGAGGTTGATATCGGTCGCCACGCTGCCGGTCGGCTTTCGTTGCTATCCTGCTGAGGCCCGGACGACCCTGACCCTGATCCGGCGCTGACAAGGAGTCATGATGGCACGCTCTACCACGCCACCCGCGATGGATATCGCGTTGATCTCGGTCTTCGCCGCGCTGATCGCCGCCTTTTCGCTGACGCCCGCCATCCCGGTGGGGGCGCTGGGTGTCCCGCTCACCTTGCAGACGCTCGCTGTGACGTTGACCGGGTTGGTGCTCGGGGCTTGGCGCGGGTTCTTGGCGACCCTGCTTTATGTCGTCGCCGGCCTCGCCGGCCTGCCGGTGCTAGCCGGCGGCAAGGCCGGGCTCGGTGTGATGGTGGGGCCAACCGCGGGCTACCTGATCAGCTTCCCGATTGCGGCCGCCGCCACGGGTGCCCTGGCGGCCCTGTTCCTGCGCCGAGGCTTCAAGGCCCAATACCTGTGGCTCGTCGTGGCCGGGCTGATCCCTGCCCTGCTGATCGTGACTCCGCTCGGCGTCGCGGGTTTCGTCGTGAACGCGCACATGGACCTCGGGCACGCGATCGCTATCGCGCTGGCCTACGTCCCAGGCGACATTGCCAAGGTGTTCGCCGCAGCCGGAATCGCCGTTGCCGTCCACAAGGCATTTCCGGCGCTGATGGCTGCGCGGATGCCCGCGACCGCCTAGGTGATCGAGCTTCAAGGCGTCCAGGTCACCGTCTCGGTCCCCCGAGCCGGTGGGCGCCCGCTGCAGCGGACCCTGCTGGCCGAGGTCACGCTGCGGCTGTCGGAGCGGCGCATCGCGATCATCGGCGCCAATGGGTCTGGAAAGTCCACCCTGCTGCGATTGCTGAACGGACTGGTCCTGCCGACGTCCGGACGGGTGCTGGTCGACGGACTGGACACTCGTGACCACGGCCGCGAAGTCCGGCAGCGCGTCGGTTTCATTTTCACTGACCCCCTGGCCCAACTTGTCATGGCGACCGCGGCTGACGACGTGGAACTCAGCCTGCGCCGCGACATCCCGGAGCGGACGGAGCGCCGCCGGCGCGCCCTTGCCCTGTTGGAGGAGCGCGGGCTCGGTAACCGCGCAGACCAGAGCGTCTATGACCTCTCCGGCGGCGAGCGCCAACTGGTGGCCCTCACATCGGTGCTGGCCTCTCGCCCGCTGATCGTGGTGGCGGACGAGCCGACGACGTTGCTCGACCTGCGCAACCGCGACCTGATCCAGCGAGCCCTGAACGACGTCGGCCAGCAAGTGGTGCTGGCCACTCATGACCTGGAGATGGCGGCCGACGCCGACCGGGTCCTGGTCATCGACGATGGCCAGGTCGTGGCGGACGGTCCCCCGACACCAGCCATCGCCGCCTACCGGCAGTTGATGACCCGATGAGCGGAGTCTTCAGCCTTTACGTGCCCGGGGATTCGGTGTTCCACCGGCTGGGCGTTGGTTGGAAGTACGCCATCCTGATGCTGGTCAGCCTGCCGGCCATCATCGTCGGTGACCTGTGGTTGAGCCTCGCCATGCTGGCATTGGTGATGGTGCTGCTGGCGGCCTGCCGGGTGGGTGTCCGCTACAGCTGGGCGATTCCGAACGGGTTGTGGCTGATGCTTGCGATCATGGTCGGCTACCAGGTGCTGATCGGGACGCCGGTGCGCGGCATCATCATCGCCGCCAACCTGCTCACGGCCGTCTACGCCTCGCGCTTGGTGACGCTGACCACCCCGGGCAACGTGCTCATCGACGGGCTGGTCGGCGCGCTGCGGCCGCTGCGCGTGCTCGGGGTCAACCCGGAACGAGTGGGCCTGGCGATTGCGGTCATGCTGCGTTCAATCCCGCTCTTGCTGGAATCGTTCAGCGAGGTGCGACAGGCCGCCCGGGCTCGCGGCCGGGAGCGCCACCTGTTCGCGCTGCTCACCCCGGTGGTGGTGCGAGCAGTCGGCCACGCCCAGGCGACCGGGGCTGCGCTGGCGGCCCGAGGGCTGGGTGACGACGGACCCGACGGCGTAGGCTCGGCGCCGTGAGCCAGTCCGAATCGCGCCCCCCGAAGCCCGTGACGGGGGTCCCTGCGGTGGACGCCGCCATCGCCGCAGTGGTGTTGGGGGACGACGTCAACGACCACCACCAGCAGTTCGCCACGGCGCTCGATGCCTTGCAGCGGGCGCTCAACCCCCCACCGGCGGACCCCCGACGGTGACGTCGCGGCTCGACGTCGAACTCGTCCGCCGCGGTCTGGCGCGTTCCCGGGCGGCAGCTCGGGAAGCGGTCGCGGCAGGCGCAGTCCTGGTCAACGAGGCGGTCGCGATCAAGCCGTCGACAGAGATCAGCGAGCTCGATCGGGTGGTCGTGAGCGAGATCGACCGCTACGTGTCGCGCGCCGCTCGCAAGCTGGTCGCCGCCCTCGCTGACTCCCAGACGCCTGTCCGCGGGCGGGTACTGGACGCCGGAGCCTCCACCGGGGGGTTCACCCAGGTATGCCTCGAAGCCGGCGCTGAGCGGGTCTACGCGGTGGACGTCGGGCACGGTCAACTCGCCGCCTCCCTTCGCGCCGACCCGCGGGTGACGGTCCGCGAGCACACCAACCTGCGTGATCTCACCTTGACCGAGTTGGACGCCGAGCCCGTCGACCTGGTGGTGGCCGACGTCTCGTTCATCTCGCTCACGCTGTTGCTCGCACCGTTGCTGAGCGTCGTGCGTCCCGACGGGACGGCGCTGCTGCTCGTGAAACCACAATTCGAGGTCGGACGCGGCGGGCTGGACCGCCGTGGCGTCGTCCGGGATGAACGGGCTCGCGCTGCCGCCGTCCAGCGGGTGGCCGAGGCTGCGTCGGCCCTGGGCTGGCGAACAGTGTGGCAAGGCCCGAGCCGGGTGGTGGGGGAGAACGGCAATCAGGAGTACTTCCTGCGGTTGGTTGGCCGCGACGACGTGAGGGGCGGGGATAATGTCGCTGCCGCCGATTAGGGTGGCAGGTGTGAACGACCATCGCCGGCGTGTCGCCGTCACCCTGCATCCGCGTCGCCCCGCTGCTTTGGAGTCGGCGGCGGAGTTCGTCGAGGGACTCGCCCGGCACGACATGGTGTGCCTGGTTGCCGAGGACACCATCGACCTGCTGTCCGGACGGGTGCCCGCTGCCGCGATCGAACCGCTGCCCGCCGGCGAAGCGCCTGGGTGTGAACTGGCGGTGGTCTTCGGGGGTGATGGCAACATCCTGCGAGCCGCGGAATGGGCACTGCCACGAGAGATCCCCGTGTTGGGGGTCAACCTCGGTCACGTCGGGTTCCTGGCCGAGCTTGAGTCCTCGCAGGTGGGCACGTTGATCGAGCGCGTGGTGGCAGTCGACTACCAGGTCGAGGAGCGGATGACGATCGACACTGTCGTCCGTGACGGCGCCGACGGACCCAGCCTGTGGAGTTCCTTCGCCATCAATGAGTGTTCAGTGGAGAAGCTGGCCAGGGAAAGAATGCTGGAGGTCCTCGTCCGGATCGACGGGCGTCCGTTGTCCCGCTGGGCCACCGACGGCGTGCTGGTCGCCACTCCAACAGGATCGACGGCCTACGCGTTCTCGGCCCACGGCCCGGTGATCTGGCCGGAGCTTTCAGCGCTGTTACTGGTGCCGCTCAGCGCGCATGCGCTGTTTGCCCGGCCACTGGTGCTCAGCGAGACCACCGTGGTGTCGATCGAGGTCCTCCCGGCAACCTCGACCGGGGTGCTGTGGTGTGACGGCCGCCGCTCCTTCGATGTCGCGCCGGGCGCGGTGATCGAAGTCCGGGCGGGGCAGCGTCGGCTGAGGTTGGCCCGGACCTCCGAGCAACCCTTCGTGACCCGACTGGTGCGCAAGTTCGGGCTGCCGGTGGACGGATGGCGGGGTGGCGCCGAACGGGATGCGGCTCATGCTCGTTGAGCTGAGGATCCTGGATCTCGGCGTCATCGGAGAAGCCTCGCTCGAGCTGAGTCCCGGCTTCACCGCCGTCACCGGGGAGACAGGCGCCGGTAAGACGATGATTGTGACCGGCCTGGGTCTGTTGGCTGGGGCGAAGGCCGATCCCGCCCTGGTGCGCTCCGGAGCCGCCAGGGCGCTCGTGGAGGGCCGCTGGCAGTTGGGCGCGGGGGCACTGGGCAGCGTCGCCGAGTTGGGCGGCGAGCTGGACGATGCCGACCTGCTGACGGTCAGACAGGTGAGTGCCACGCGCTCCCGAATGACGATCGGTGGCGCTCAGGTTCCCCTGGCGGTGGGCCGGCCGCTGGTGGGCGACTGGGTCACCATTCACGGCCAGGCTGAGCAACTTCGCCTGGGGACGGCCGAGCGGCAACGAGAGGTGCTGGACTCGTACGCCGGCCCCGAGTTGGCCGACCTCCTGGCCCGCTATCGGCAGCGCTACGAAGCCCGACGCCACTGCGACGCCGAGTTGCAGTCGTTGACCACCCAAGCCCAGGCACGCTTGCGCGAACTGGACCTGCTGCAGTTTGGCCTGGACGAGATCGGCAGGGCGGATCCACAGCCGGGGGAGGACGTGGCCCTGGCTGCCGAGGCCAGGCGGCTGCAGTCGGTGGATGACCTGCGACTGGCCGTCCACGTCACGCTGACGGCGCTGGCAGGTGCCGACGACGGCTACCCCGACGTTCCCGAGGCGTTGGGCCTGATCAGTGCTGCCCGGAAGGCACTGGACCCGGCGACACGCGCCGACCCTGAACTGGCGAGCGTTGCGACGCAACTGGCCGAAGCCGGTGCCCTCGTCGCGGACGTGGCCTCGCAGTTGTCCGGGTACGCGGCCAGCCTCGACGCCGATCCAGCGCGACTGGAGTGGATCGCCGGACGCCGGGCCGAATTGCAGGGGCTCACCCGCAAGTACGGCGCCACCATCGATGAGGTGCTCGGCTACGCCGAACAGGCCGCGGCGAGGGTTTCGGTCCTCACCGGAGCGGACGAACGGATCGCAGAACTCACCACCGAGCTGGCCATGCTCGACGCCCAGTTGCGCGCCGATGCCGACCAGATCACCACGCTCCGGCTCTCGGCGGCGGAGCGGCTGTCCAGCGAGGTCGCCGTTGAACTGGCAGCACTGGCGATGCCCAGGGCGCAGCTCTCCTTCGCCTTGACCCCGCTGGAGGTGCCGGGACCCCACGGGGGAGACCAGATCGTCCTGCAGTTCAGCGCGAACCCGGGCTCGGCGCCGGGACCCCTGGCCCGAATGGCCTCCGGCGGCGAACTGTCACGGGTGCGCCTTGCACTCGAAGTGGTGCTCGCCCACCAGAACGTCGACCAGGCGGCCGCCCGGCAGACCTTCGTTTTCGACGAGGTGGATGCCGGTGTCGGCGGAGCGGTGGCCCTCGAGATCGGACGGCGGCTGGCTCGGCTCGCGGAGCATGCCCAGGTGATCGTCGTCACCCACCTCGCCCAGGTCGCGGCCTTCGCGGATCGGCACTACGTCGTCACCAAGTCCGACGACGGCCAGGTCACCGTCTCCTGCGTCCGTCTGGTCCGCGACGACGATCGGCTTGAAGTGCTGGCAACGATGATGGGAGGGCTGGAATCGAGCGACTCAGCGCTGGCGCATGCCCGGGAGTTGCTGGATTCGATCGATGCCAGCGCCAGGTCGGTGGCTGTCCGCGGAGCGGCGAGTTGACCGGCTCCGACTCGCGACCTATACGCTGGAGGCCCGTGGGCAGTTCGCGGAAAACCAAGCACGTATTCGTCACGGGTGGCGTCGTCTCCTCGCTCGGCAAGGGACTGACGGCCTCCAGCCTCGGTAGCCTGCTGGTGGCCAGGGGTCTGCGGGTCACCATGCAGAAACTGGACCCTTATCTGAACGTCGACCCGGGCACCATGAACCCGTTCCAGCACGGCGAGGTCTTCGTGACCGAGGACGGTGCGGAGACTGACCTCGACATCGGCCATTACGAACGCTTCCTGAATGTCCCGCTGAGCGGTGACGCGAACATCACCACCGGCAAGGTGTACTCCAACGTGATCGCCAAGGAACGTCGCGGCGACTTCCTCGGCGACACCGTCCAGGTGATCCCGCACATCACCAACGAGATCAAGGACGAGATGCTGGCCATGGCCGCCCCCGGCATCGATGTGGTGATCCACGAGATCGGCGGCACCGTCGGCGACATCGAATCGCTGCCCTTCCTGGAAGCGGCTCGACAGGTGCGTCGCGAGGTCGGCCGTGAGAACGTCTTCTTCCTGCATGTGTCACTCGTGCCGTACATCGGGCCGAGCGGCGAGCTCAAGACCAAGCCCACCCAGCACTCGGTGGCCGCGCTGCGGCAGGTCGGCATCCAGCCCGACGCCATCGTCTGCCGGGCCAGCATGGACGTCCCGGCCGGGGTGAAGCGCAAGATCGCCCTGATGTGCGACGTCGACGAGGAGGCGGTCATTTCTTGTCCCGATGCCCCCTCGATCTATGACATCCCCAAGGTGCTCCATGCTGAAGGCCTCGACGCCTACATCGTCCGGCGCCTCGGAGTGTCCTTCCGCGATGTCGACTGGACGCGCTGGAGCGACCTGCTCGAACGCGTCCACCATCCCAAGGAAGACGTGACGGTCGCCCTGGTCGGCAAGTACATCGACCTTCCGGACGCGTACCTGAGCGTGTCCGAAGCCCTGCGGGCCGGCGGCTTCGCGAACTACGCCAAGGTCACCGTCCGCTGGGTCGCGTCCGACACCTGCGAGACGCCTACGGGGGCGGCGGCGAATCTCGGCGACGTCGACGCCGTCGTGGTCCCCGGAGGGTTCGGCATCCGCGGTGTGGAAGGCAAGCTCGGTGCCCTCCGGTACGCCCGCGAGAACCGGATTCCGACGCTCGGGCTATGCCTCGGGCTGCAATGCATGGTGATCGAGGTGGCTCGTGATCTCGCCGGGCTGGACGACGCAGCCTCCACGGAATTCGATCCCCAAACCCACGCGCCGGTCATCGCCACGATGGCTGAACAAGTCGACATCGTTTCCGGCAAGGGCGACATGGGGGCGACCATGCGCCTCGGCGCGTACCCGGCAGACCTCATCCCGGGTTCGCTCGTCGCGCAGGTGTACCAGACCACCCACGTATCCGAGCGCCATCGCCACCGCTATGAGGTCAACAACGCCTATCGCGACCAACTCGAGCAGGCGGGGCTCATCATTTCCGGCACCTCGCCGGACTCCCGACTGGTGGAGTTCGTGGAGCTGAAACGTGACCTCCACCCCTACTACATCGGCACTCAGGCGCACCCGGAGCTGAAGTCGCGGCCAACGCACCCGCATCCACTGTTCGCCGGATTGATCAGGGCGGCGCTGAAGCGCAAGCTGTCGGCACGCCTCCCCGTTGAGGACAACGCCGATGCCTGAGGTTCCCGACTTCCGGTTGCTGGCCGACGACGAACTTGCCGACCTGCCGATGGCGTGGCCGGTGGCTCGGCACACCGTCTTGGGGATCGGTGCCGTCAGCAACTTCGTCAACGACGACGTGGTCACCCCCGACGGGCAAAGCATGGCTCGCCAGTACACGCTGCACCCCGGAGCGGTCGGGGTGATCGCCTGGGACGACTCCGATCGAATCGCCGTGGTGCGCCAATACCGGCATCCGGTCGGTTACCAGCTGACCGAACCTCCCGCCGGCCTGCTCGATCACGACCGCGAGGACTTCCTGGTCGCAGCCCAGCGTGAACTGGCCGAGGAAGCCGGACTGTGGGCCGAACGCTGGCACGTCCTGGTCGACATCTTCACCACCCCTGGTGCCTGCCAGGAATCCCTGCGGATCTTCCTGGCACGCGGATTGCACCCAGCGCCGGTGCCCGACGGCTTCGTGGCCGACCACGAGGAGGCCCACATGGAGGTGTGCTGGGCGAAACGCGCCGACCTCGTCGCGGCCGTCCTTGCCGGGCGGGTGCAGAATCCCACGATGGTCAGCGGGGTGCTCGCGCTTGAGACAGCCCGGCTGTCGAACGGGCTGGAGGAGTTGCGGCAGCCCGACTCCGACTGGCCGGCGCGCACGGTGCGCCTGGCCCACAACGCGGCGCTCGCTGCCCTGGCGTGAGCACGAGTCCGCTGCAGCGGCTGGTCGGGGGATACCTGGATCACCTGGGCGTCGAGCGCGGGGCGTCCCCTCACACGATCGCCGGCTACCGGCGAGACCTGGGCCGCTACGTCGGCTTCCTGGCCGACCGCGGGATCGTTGAGCCTCGCCAGATCAGTGAGTCCGACATCACCGACTTCGCGGCTTGGCTTCGCACCGGTGATGCAGCCAGGGCGGGGCTGGCCGCCTCGAGTGTCGCGCGGGCCGTGGTCGCCGTCCGCAGCCTGCACCGGTTCGCCGCCGAGGACAGCGGCGAAGCCAACCCGGCCGCAGGCGTGAGCCCGCCCCAACAACGAAAGCGACTACCGAAGGCGTTGCCGATAGACGCCGTCCAACGACTGCTGGACTCACCCGATCGCAGCAGCCCCGCGGGGCTCAGGGACGCCGCCCTGCTCGAGTTGCTGTACGGCACCGGTGCCCGAATTTCCGAGGTGGTGAGCCTCGACGTCGACGATCTGAGGCCGGCGCTGGCGGATCCGGACGCGGGGCTGCGGTTGTTCGGGAAGGGACGCAAGGAGCGTCTCGTACCGCTGGGCAGCTACGCACGTGCCGCGGTCGAGGCCTGGTTGGTGCGGGGTCGTCCGGGATGGGCGGCGAAGTCGGCGCGTGGCACGCCGGCGTTGCTGCTGGGCGTTCGGGGTGAACGCCTGAGTCGCCAGAGCGCGTGGCAGGTGCTGCAACAGCACGCCGAGGTGGCCGGGATCGCCGGACAGGTGAGCCCACACACCCTGCGCCACTCGTATGCCACCCACCTGCTGGACGGCGGCGCCGACGTGCGGGTCGTCCAGGAATTGCTGGGACACGCCTCGGTGACCACGACGCAGTTGTACACGCTGGTGACAGTCGAGCACCTGCGCGAAGTGTTCCTGACCTCACACCCCCGCGCCCGCTGACGTGCCCCCGCAGGCCCGCGCTGGGGTGGCCCGCGCTGGGGGGTCTTCCCCGGCGTGGGGAGTGGCAGGCCGCACCGGGCGGGTCGTCACGGGGTGCGTGCAGACTTGTCGACAATCGTGGCCTAGGCTGCCAGTGTGAAGCACGACGACACCGACGCCCTCTTCGATCCCGAACCCACTCTCGATGCACCGAATCTTGGCCCAACCGGCCGGCCGCTGCCCGAACTACCCGAGCCGGTGGCGCCTGACCCCAACCACCCGAAACGGGCGCTGATCATCGCGCTGTGCAACCAGAAGGGGGGAGTGGGGAAAACCACCACCACTATCAACCTGGGGGCGGCGCTGACCGAGACCGGACGCAAGGTCCTGCTGGTCGATTTCGACCCGCAGGGGTCGCTCTCGGTCGGGCTCGGCGTCAATCCCCACACGCTGGACAAGTCCATCTACGACCTGCTGATTCGGCGGGACACCGACATCGCCGAAGTCATCGCGCCCACGTCGGTGCCAGGGCTCGACATCCTGGCGAGCAACATCGACTTGTCGGCTGCTGAAGTGCAGCTCGTCAGCGAGGTGGCCAGGGAGCAGACGTTGCGTCGGGTGCTCACCAAGGTCCGTCACTCCTACGACATCATCCTGATCGACTGTGCGCCGTCCTTGGGGCTCCTCACCGTCAACGCCCTCACCGCTGCCGATCAGGTGATCATGCCGCTGGAGTGCGAGTTCTTCGCCCTGCGCGGGATCGCGTTGCTGACGGACACCATCGCCAAGGTGCAGGACCGGCTCAATCCCGAACTGGAGATCCTCGGCATCCTGGGCACGATGTACGACGCCCGCACCCTCCACGCCCGCGAGGTGCTGGAGCGGGTCGTCCAGGCGTTCGGGGAGGTGGTCTTCCACACCGTGATTCGCCGCACCATCAAGTTCCCCGAGACCACGGTCGCCGGGGAGCCGATCACCACGTACGCCCCGACGTCCCCCGGCGCGGAGGCCTACCGCATGCTGGCTCGGGAGGTGTTGTTCCGATGCCCCGGCGCGTAGCCCTTCCCGGCGCCTCGGAGCTATTCCGCTCGACGACGCCGACCCCCGCGCCTGCCGCACCGGAACCCGCCGACGAGGCGGCCCAGTCCCTCGGCACCGGACGCGTTCGTCACGACGAGAAGATCACGGTCTACGTCACCAGCGCTGAACTCCTGGCGCTGGAACAGGCGCGACTCACGTTGCGGGCGCAGCACGGGCTCGCTGTCGACCGAGGCCGCATCGTCCGGACCGCAGTGAGCCTGATCATGGCCGATCTGGCCGAGCGGGGCGGCGAGTCGGAACTGGTTCAGGCGCTGATTGAGCAGTGAGCATGATCCTCGACGACTCGTTGGCACCCGAGTCGGGGTTCTCCGTCCACCTGACGAACTTCTCCGGTCCGTTCGACCTCCTGCTGCAGCTCATCGCCAAGCACAAGCTCGACGTGACCGAGGTGGCGTTGTCGCGGGTCACCGACGAGTTCATCGCCCACCTGCGCCGAGCCCAGACCGAGCCCGGATCAGGGTTCGCGAACCTCGACGAGACCAGCCAGTTCATCGTCGTCGCCGCTACCCTGCTGGATCTGAAGGCAGCCCGGCTGTTGCCCCAGGGTGAAGTGGAAGACGACGAAGATCTCGCCCTGTTCGAGGCCCGTGACCTGCTCTTCGCCCGACTGCTGCAGTACCGCGCCTTCAAGCTCGTCGCCGGCTGGATCGCCGGCGTGCTGGGCGATCAGGATCGGCGGTATCCGCGTCCGGGGGGACTGGAGCACCAGTTCGCCAGGCTGCTGCCCGAGGTCGATCTCACCGGAATGGGCCCGCACCTGGCCGTGCTGGCCGCCCGGGCGTTGGCGCCGAAGCCCCAGCACGAGGTGTCGCTGGTTCACCTGCACGCGCCCCGGGTCAGCGTCCGGGAACAGGCTGAGGTGATTGTGGCGCGGCTGCGGCAACGCTCCCCGCTGAGTTTTCGGGCGCTGGTGGCCGACGCCGAGGACCGGCTGGTGGTGGTGGCGCGATTCCTGGCCTTGTTGGAGCTGTACCGTGAACAGGCGGTGGTCTTCGAGCAGCTCACGGCGCTGGGCGAGTTGACGATCCGCTGGCTTGGTGCCGACGTGGCCGACGGGGTCGGCGCGGAGTTCGACGAGGTGGGCGACGCGGGCTCGGTGGCGCCGGACACGACAGGGACCGACAAGGAGGAGGCAGCCGATGAGTGAGGAACCCCTGGACTTCGACTGGGATGCCGCCACGCTTGGCGGGCCGCTGGAGGCCTTGCTGATGATGGCCACCGAGCCGATCCCTGCCGAGGAATTGGCGCGGGCTGTCGCCGCCCCAACCGACGTGGTCATCGACTGCCTCGACGCTCTGGCTTCCTGGTACGACGAGACGGGACGGGGTTTCGAGCTGCGGCACGTCGGACAAGGGTGGCGCTACTACACCCGTCCCGAGCACGCCGAGCTGATCGGTGCCTGGCTGATCGACGGCCAACCTGGGCGACTGTCGCAGGCTGCGCTGGAAACCCTCGCCGTGGTCGCCTACCTGCAGCCGATCGCCCGGGGGCGCGTGGCTGCCGTCCGGGGGGTCAACGTGGACTCTGTGATGCGCACGCTCGCCACCCGAGACCTGATCGAGGAGGTCGGACGCGACGGCGACTCCGGAGCGCGACTGTTCGCCACTACGGCGAACTTCCTGGAGCGGATGGGGCTGACCAGCCTCGACCAGTTGCCGGCGCTGGCCCCCCACCTTCCTGACGCCAGTGCCCTCGAAGCCGAACTGGCCGGTCTGGCACAACCCCTGACCGACGCCCAAGGCGTCATCGAGATGGAGAACTGATGAGTCCCCCCGACGAGGGAATCCGGCTGCAGAAGGTGCTGGCACAAGCCGGCATCGCGTCGCGTCGGGCCAGTGAAGAGATGATCGCGGCCGGCAGGGTCGAGGTGAACGGCAAGCTGGTCACCGAGCAGGGACGCCGTGTCGACCCTGCCCGCGACGTCATCCGCGTGGACGGGTCCCGGATTCCCCCAGCGCGCCACCACGTGTACGTAGTGCTCAACAAGCCCCGCGGCGTGGTGTCGACGATGGAGGATCCACAAGGTCGCCCCACCTTGCAGGAGTACCTGGGGCAGCGTTCGAAGGAACGGCTCTTCCACGTGGGGCGGCTCGATGCCGACACCGAGGGTCTGATCATCCTCACCAACGATGGCGAGTTCGCCCAGCGACTCACACACCCGTCCTATGAGATCCCGAAGACCTATCTGGCGGTCGTCGACGGTCCGGTCGACCACGCCACCGTGGCGCGGTTGCGGCGAGGGGTCACCCTCGAAGACGGCCCGATCAAGCCTGACAAGGTCACCTTGCGAGAGCGCGGGCCGGATCGTTCGATGCTCGAGATCACCCTGCACTCGGGTCAGAACCGGATCGTTCGGCGCATCTTCGACGCGGTCGGCCACCCCGTCCGCCGGCTGTCGCGCACGGCGATCGGACCGATCCGGCTCGGCCAGCTCAAGGCGGGAGCCGTGCGAGACCTGACTCGTGAGGAGCTCGGGTCGTTGCTGGACACCGTCGGGCTGTAGCGGGCGCGGCCATGCGGCGGGTGATCGGAGTCGAGACCGAGTACGGCCTGCTGGGCCGCACCCGGACGGGCCGGATGGCCGCCAGCGAGGCGGCGCAGTGGCTGTTTCGTCCCGTCGAGTCGCGCTACCGCTCGACCAACGCCTTCCTGGGCAACGGCGGTCGGCTCTACCTCGACGTTGGCGCGCATCCGGAGTACGCCACTCCGGAATGCCGGACGCCGCGTGAGGTCGTGGTCAGTGAGCGGGCCGGCGACGAGGTGGTGTTGCGCCTCGCCGAGCGCGCCACGGCAGAGGCGGCCGCAGCGGGCACGCAGCTGAGCCTGAGGCTGTTCAAGAACAACACCGACTCCTTCGGCAACTCCTACGGCTGCCACGAGAACTACCTGGTGGATCGTGCGCTGGAGCCTGAATTCGTCGCAGCGTTGCTGACGAGCTTCCTGGTGACCCGCCCCCTGCTGTGCGGCAGCGGGTGCCTGCGGGGTGGTGAATTCGTGATCAGCCAACGCGCCGACCACCTGCACGAGGCCTACTCCGCGATGACGACCCGGGCGCGACCGCTGGTGAACAGCCGGGACGAGCCGCTGGCCGACCCCGCCCGGTACCGGCGGCTCCACGTGCTGGCCGGCGACTCGAACCTGAGCGAGTACTCGGCGTGGCTCAGGCTCGCCAGCACCGAGGCGGTCATCAGCCTGATCGAGCAGGCGGCCACCGAGCCGAGCGGTGTGCTGCGCACCGAACTGGAACGCTGGCAGCTCACCGATGCGATCGCCGCGCTGCCCAGAGTGGCTCGCGACCCGCACGTCCGGCTGGAGACCAGGTCCGGGACGCGGGGCAGTGCGCTGGACCTGCAGCGAGCGTTCGCCGAGTTGGTGGCACGGCACGGCGGCCCGCAGGACGAACGCCGGCGCGAGTTACTCGTCAGCTGGACGCGGGTGCTGGACGCCCTGGCCGCCGATGATCCGGACGCCATCGCCGACATCGTGGAATGGGCCGCCAAGCGCAGGCTGCTCGCCGACTACCGGCAACGCCACGACCTGCCAGCCGGGCATGCCCGGCTGGCCGCAGCTGACTTGGCCTTCCACGACATTTCAGCCAACGGGATCGCGCGCCGCCTTGAGGCCGTCGGCCTGCTGCGACGCCTGACGCACGTCGATGAGGTGCGTCAGGCGATGGCGCGGCCGATTCCGCACACGCGCGCCCGGCTGCGCTCCCAGTTGCTGCTGGCTGCCCAACAGGCTGGACGGGACCACAGTGTCGACTGGATGAGGTTCACCGTCCATGACCTGCCGGGTGCGGGCACGGCCCCCGCAGAGCGCACCCTCAGCCTGGGGGACCCCCTGGCCAGCGTGTCCGCCGAGGTCGACGAGCTAGTCGCCGAGATGCTGGGCAGCCCGAGGGTCAGGCGCGCCGGGGGGTTCCGTCCACCCGGTTCGCTGCCCGATTGAGCGTCACGGTAGGGTCGGGGTCGTGCTTCACCGACATTCCCTCGTCCTGGCAACGACTGCCGCCGCCCTCCTGCTGACCGCGTGCGGTTCCGGAACCACGGCCAGCGTCAGCGCATCACCCAGCGTCTCCCCGAGCGGTTCTGCCTCCGCGAGCGCGACGCCGACGCCGACGAGCAGCGTGGTCGTGTCGAACTCGATCGACGCCATCAAGGTCACCGGCCAGCGGCTGCAGGCCCCCAAGGTGACCTTCAAGGCTCCGTTCGCGATCGACCAGACCCGCACCCGGGTAGAGGTGCCCGGCAACGGCCCCAAGGCCGTCGAAACGGGCTACGTCACCGTGCATTACTACGGAGTGAACGGCCGCACCGGGAAGACCTTTGACGAGTCCTATTCGCGCAAGCAAACCGTGACCTTTCGGCTCGACCAGGTGATCGAGGGCTTCAAGAAGGGGCTCACCGGCCAAGCCCAGGGCAGCCGCGTGCTGATCGTGATGCCCGGCTCGGAGGGCTACGACGCCGCCGGCGGCAGTTCCGACGGTTCGATCGCGGTCGG
This sequence comes from uncultured Propionibacteriaceae bacterium, assembly GCA_964448385.1. Classification (GTDB taxonomy): domain Bacteria; phylum Actinomycetota; class Actinomycetes; order Propionibacteriales; family Propionibacteriaceae; genus Propionicimonas. The sequence goes on from CAYUWV010000009.1 coordinate 16,712, forward strand.
CGACACGCTGATCTTCGTGGTCGACGTGGTGAGGGTTTCGCTGACGGAGCCGAGCGGCAAGGCCGTCACTCCGGCGGCAGGTTTGCCGACCGTGACTCCCGGCACGGGCAAGCCGACCATTACGATCCCGGCGGGCGCCGCTGCGCCCACGACGATGGTGGCGCAGACCCTGATCGAAGGCACCGGCGGGAAGGTCGCCAAGGGCGACACCATCCTGGCGCGCTACGTGGGAGTGTCGTGGAAGACCGGCAAGGTGATCGACGACCAGTTCGACACCCCCAGCAGCGGTGAGCTGAGCAGCACCATTCCCGGCTGGCAAGCAGGGCTCGTCGGCAAGCGGGTGGGGTCACGCGTGATGCTGGTGCTGCCGCCGAAGGACGGCTTCCCGCAAGGCAGCAACAACCCGCCGGTGGAGGCGGGTGACACGGTCGTCTACGTGGTGGACCTGCTGTTCACCTACTCGCAGTAGTCCGCCGGATCCACCACCCACGGGTCTCGGGGCAGCGTTGCTGGATCGAAACGCTCCAGCAACATCCCCAGCGTGACCGGTTCGCCGACCGCTGCCAGCCCGAGGCTGGTCGCCAGGATCCCCAGTACCTGGGCGGGGCCCACGCCGCGGGCTGTCAGGTCGGCCAGGCTCACCGCCCCGTCACGTTTGGCGAGCCGCTGGCCAGCGCGGTTCACCGCCAGCGGAACATGGGCATAGCGGGGCGGCGTCCCACCCAACTGCTGCGCCAACCAGGCCTGTCGAGGTGACGAGCTGAGCAGGTCGGCGCCCCGCACCACCTGGTCGACTCCCTGCTCGAGATCGTCGACGACCACGGCCAGGTTGTAGGCCGGCACCGAGTCGTTGCGCACGAGGACGAAGTCGTCGATGGCCCTGGTCACCGCCCCGGCCCATTCGTCCTGCACGGTGACGGACGCACCGTCGGCGCGGACCCGCAGCGCCGGCGGGCGTACGGCCCGGCGCCGTGCCCGCTGGGCGGCGCTCAGGTTCCGACACGTGCCGGGGTAGGGACGGTAGCCGTCACCGTGGGGCGCTGAGACGGCCTCGGCGATTTCCCGGCGGGTGCAGAAGCACTCATAGGTCAGCCCGGCCAGCCGGTCAAGGGTGGCCGCGTACAGCTCCCGCCGCTGCGACTGCCAGACCGGCTCGGCGTCGGGCAGCAGGCCCAGGGCCGCCAAGTCGTCCAGTTGCTGCCGGGCGGTGCCAGCCGCAGCGGCGACTCGAGCCACGTCCAAATCCTCGATGCGGATCAGGAACGGTCGACCAGAATGGCGAGCCATCAGCCAGGCCACGAGGGCCGTGCGCAGGTTGCCGAGGTGCAGCGCCGAGGTTGGGCTGGGGGCAAACCGACCCGCCACCACGACTCCCTCCTGCGGCCTGACCTGGCCAGTCAACCAGATCCGGTAACGTCGGCGGAGTCAGCACACCGTCACACAGGGTTGGGTCGGCAATGTCTCCCCGCAAGTCTGAGCGCATCATGAACCTCGCGATCTGTCTGCTGTTGGCGCGCCGGTTTGTGGCGAAATCCCACATCCGCGACGTTGTCGAGGGGTACGCGGGCTTGAGTGACGTCGCCTTCGAGCGCACGTTCGAGCGGGACAAGGACGAGTTACGCGCCATGGGGGTGCCGGTGGAGACCGGCAGCGACAACCCGCTGTTTCCCGACGAGGTGGGCTACCGGATTCGGCGGGAGGAATTCGAGTTGCCGCCCATCGAATTCACCGCCTCCGAAACCATGGTGTTAGGACTGGCCACCCGCGTCTGGGAATCGGCCACCCAGGCCGATCAGGCGCTCTCGGCCATGGCGAAGTTGAGGGCTGCCGGGGTCGAACCGGACCCAGACCGAATCGAAGGCCTGAGCGCCAGCGTGACCGCCAGGGAGCCGGCTTTCGAACCGCTGTGGCAGGCGACGGTCGCGCGAGTGCCGGTGGGTTTCGGCTACCGGGGCGAGGCGCGGCGCGTCGAACCCTGGGCGATGTCCTATCGGCGGGGCGCCTGGTACCTGGTCGGTTTCGACCGGGTACGGCAGGCTTCGCGGGTGTTCAAGGTCGCCCGGATCGATGCCGACGTGACGTCGATCGGGCGACCGGGTTCCTTCCAGCCCCAGCCTGTCGACGTCGAGAGCCTGCTCGGTTCGCTCGAACCAGCGGCTCCGGACGCCGAGGCCCTGCTGGCGATTCGAGGTGATCGGGCACCAGGGCTACGGCGCAACGGGCGACCCGTGGAATCGCCCGTCCTGCTGCCCCCTGGGTTCTCCGCCTACCGCGTCGGCTACGCCCGGCGTGGTGACCTCGTGGGAGACGTGTGCGCGGGCGGCCCGGATGTGCTGGTGCTCGAACCTCGCGCGGTGCGGGCCGCCGTGTTGAAACAGCTCACCGGCATTGCCGGGGTGAGCTGAATGGCCTCCAAAGAGCAGGTGTCACGACTGTTCGCGCTCGTTCCCTACCTCCAGGCGCACCCCGACGCGGAACTCGCTGCCACCGCGGATGTCTTCGGCGTCACCGTCGACCAGTTGGTCGCCGACCTCAATGTGCTGTGGTTCTGTGGCCTGCCCGGAGGCCTGCCCGGCGACCTGATGGAAGTGGACTCCGACAGCCTGGAGGCGGGCCGGATCCGACTCTCCAACGCCGAGTACCTCGCCCGGCCGCAACGGTTCACCCCGGACGAGGCGTTGAGCCTCGTCGTGGCGCTGCGGACGCTGGGAGACCTCGGCGATCCAGACCTCGCCGAGGCGGTCGCCTCGGCACTGGCCAAGCTGGAGGGAGCCCACGGGTCGCTCCCCACGCCAGCCGTCGGGGTAGCGACCGCCACCGGATCAGCGGAGATCAGGCGCCTGCTGAGCGAGGCCATCACGTCCAGGACGGTGGTGAAGCTCACCTACGACGGCGTGGCACGGGCCGAAACGACCACCCCGGCTGTTGAGCCCTGTCGGCTCGCGATGCGGGACGGTTATGCGTATCTCGATGCGTGGAGCCTGGATCGTGACGACTGGCGCGTCTACCGGGTGGATCGGATCGCCGAGGTCCTCCTCACCGGACGGCCCGCGCAGGATCGCGGCGAACCGCCTCGGTTCGATCCCGGCTGGCTCGACAACCTCGCCGACGCTGCCGAGGTCACCCTGGTGCTGGCAGCCAAAGCCCGCTGGATCACCGAGTACATCCCGATCCGCCGCAGCCGGCGAACCAGGCAGGGTCTCGAAGTCACTATCGGGGTCGCCGATCCAGCGTGGCTGCGCGCGCTGCTCTTGCGGTTGGGACCAGGAGTTCGCCGCGTCGAGCCACCGGAAGCCGCGCGTTCAGCGCAGGAAGCAGCCCGCGAGGCGTTGGCGCTGTACGACGCCATCGGTCGAGACGCCAGCGGGTAGGCTGGCAGCCATGGTTTGGGTGGTGGTGTTCCTCCTGATAGCTCTGGGTGGGCTGGTCATGGTGGTCAGCTATGCCGTGTGGCTGTGGCACAAGGCCAGTGACCTGTTCTCCGAACTGGAGATGCTTGGTGCTCGGGTCGAGGAACTCGGCGATTTGCTGGCCAAGATCCAGGTGCCGGCGGTCGAGGGCAAGTCCTGATCCGCGGCGGGTAGAGTTCACGAGCGCTTCAGAAGAAGGAGAAACGAATGCCGAATCTCGGTGGCTGGGAATGGGTGATCATCGCGGTGGTCGCGCTGTTGCTGTTCGGCGGCTCCAAGCTGCAGGGCATTGGCAAGAACGCAGGCAAGGCGATCCGTGAATTCAAGGAAGAGACCGCGGCCCTGAAGGCTGAGGCGTCAGCCGTCCCGCCAACTCCGGCCGAGCCGCAGGCCAGCGACATTGTCGATGCCGAGGTCGTCGAGCCGGAACGGAAGCCCGGAACCGAAGCCTGACACGCGTCCATGGCCCGCTTGAGCCTGGGCTGGTTGAAGCCTCCGAAACCCGCCCCGGGCGGGGTGATGTCGCTCGCCGACCACCTGCGAGAACTGCGGTACCGGATCATCGTGGCGACGGTAGCGATCGTGATCGCGTCGCTCGTGGCGGCGATCTGGTACGACCCGCTCTACCAGATCCTGATGCGGCCCTACCTGGTCGCCGTCGAGATGCTGGCCGAATCGAATCCCAACCTCGACACCACCACGGTCATCAGCGGAGTGGTGACGCCCTTCACGTTGGCGCTCAAAGTGTGCCTGGTCGCCGGACTGGTGATCGCCAGCCCGGTCTGGGTCTACCAGATCTGGGCCTACATCGTCCCGGCGCTGTTGGCCAAGGAACGCAAGTGGGCCCTGTCGTTCCTGGCGGTCGCCATCCCGCTTTTCCTGTTCGGCGTCCTCATCGGCTACGTCATCATGCCTCAAGGCATCTCCGTGATGCTGTCGTTCACCCCCTCGAGCGTCCCGATCACCAACCTGCTCGAGGTCAACCAGTTCTTGGAACTCACCCTGCAACTCATGGTCGTCTTCGGCCTTGGCTTCCTGATGCCCGTCGTCGTGGTGGGCCTGAACCTGATCGGAGTGGTCTCCGCCAAGCAATTGGCGAAGGCGCGCACCTACGTGATCTTCGGCATCTTCATCTTCGGTGCCGCGGCTACTCCCTCGACCGATCCATTCTCAATGCTCGCACTGTCGCTGCCGATGACGCTGCTCTACATCGTGGCGGAGGTCATCGCCCATACCCATGACCGTCGCACAGTCGGTCGCGCCGCTGCGGCGGCCGCGGTCGGATGAGCCTGCCGAGTGACAACGGCGCCATCCTCACCCTGGTCGTCAACCCGGCGGCCGGGGGCGGGCGAGCCCGGCGGATGCTGCCCAAGGTCGCCAGCCTGCTGCTGACAGAACTGCCAGGGGTCACCCTGCGCGTCTTTCAAACCAGCTCGTTCAGCGAAGCCAGACTCCGGTGCATCGCCACCGTCGAGCAGGCCCGCCCGCCAGTGGCGGGACATCGACGAGATGCCCTGGTGGTCATGGGCGGCGACGGCATGATGCACCTCGGGCTGAACGCCTGCGCCGGCACCGAAGTGCCCCTGGGCCTCGTCCCGGGCGGACGCGGCAACGACTTCTGCCGCGGCGTCGGTGTTCCGAGCGACGTGATGGGGGCGGTGCGGGTGATCGTGGCCGGCGGCACCCGCCGGATCGACCTGATGGAAGCGCGGGGAGACCTGGCCGGCGGAGCCGAACGGCGCTGGGTCGGCTCGATCGTCAGCACCGGCTTCGACGGACGGGTCAACTACCGAACCAACCACACGGCGGTCCCGCTGGGCGCGCTCAGCTACGCGTGGGCGACGCTCGCCGAACTCAGAGTCTTCGAGCCCTTGCCGTACCGGCTACTGATCGATGGCGTGCCCCGGAACCTCAGCGCGATGTTCGCCTGTGTCGGCAACGCCGGCGTGTTCGGGGGAGGCATGCGCGGTTGCCCGAACGCGGACGTCGAGGACGGCCTGCTCGACGTGACCATCATTCACCCGGTGAGCCGGGCGACCTTGCTGCGGCTGCTGCCGACCATGTACACCGGGGGCTTCGTGAAGGACCCCGCCGTCGAGTTGCTGCGCGCCCGCGAGGTGGTCGTCAACGGCGACGGGCTGTACGGAATGGCCGACGGCGAGGAGTTGGGCCGGGTCCCGCTGCAGCTGCGGGCCGTGGCGGACATGCTCACGCTGTTCCACGGCGAAGACGACGCCCCGAAGTAGGTTTGCAGCGTGGATTCACTGGCAGCCTTCCGGGCCGGCTACCCGTTCGCGCTCGACGACTACCAGGTCACTGCCTGCGAGCAGGTTGCGGCGGGCAGCGGGGTGCTGGTCGCGGCACCGACCGGAGCGGGCAAGACCGTGGTGGGTGAGTTCGCCGTCCATCTCGCTCTCGAAACCGGACGCAAGTGCTTCTACACCACCCCGATCAAGGCGTTGAGCAACCAGAAGTACCACGACCTGTGTGAGCGGCACGGTGCGGACAAGGTTGGCTTGCTCACCGGAGACACCACCGTGAACGGTGAAGCCCCAGTGGTCGTGATGACGACCGAGGTGCTGCGGAACATGCTGTACGCCGGTTCCCAGACGCTGCTGAATCTTGGGTTCGTCGTGATGGACGAGGTGCACTACCTGGCCGACCGGTTCCGCGGCGCGGTGTGGGAAGAGGTCATCATTTCGTTAGCCGATTCGGTGCAGGTGGTGGCCCTCTCGGCCACGGTGAGCAACGCTGAGGAGTTCGGGGACTGGTTGGGGGAGGTCCGCGGCGATGTCGGCGTCATCGTGTCGGAGCGGCGCCCCGTCCCGCTGTACCAGCACGTCATGGTCGGACGTCGGCTGCTCGACCTGTTCGCCGTCGCCGAGCCGGCTACCGGATCCGGTGTGGATGTGAATCCCGAGTTGGTCCGGTTGGCCAAAGAAGAGTCACGGAGCCAGCGGGACGACAGTCGCCGGCCCCGGGGGCGCTCGGGCAACGGGCGCCCCACCTCCGGCTATGGGTCGGGACGGTACGGCGGTGCGGCAGCCCGCGAACGGCAGCAGAGCAGTCGGCAACTGGTGCCTCGTCGGGACGCGACCATCGAGCGGCTGGAGGCAGCCAACCTGCTTCCGGCGATCTACTTCATCTTTTCGCGGCAGGGGTGTGACACCGCGGTGGCGCAGCTCATGAACTCGGGGTTCCGGTTGACCAACGCCGCCGAACGGGCCGCGCTGGACGAGATCGCGGTCCGTCACACCCAAGGACTGAGCGCCGCTGACCTCGACGCCCTCGACTACGCGGGGTTCGCCGCCGCGCTTCGCAACGGCATCGCCGCCCACCACGCCGGCCTGCTGCCCGCGTTCAAGGAGGCGGTCGAGGAGGGATTCGCCGCCGGACTGGTCAAAGTCGTGTTCGCCACCGAGACCCTGGCACTGGGCATCAACATGCCCGCCCGCAGTGTCGTCCTGGAGAAGCTGGTCAAATACAACGGCGAGAGCCACGCCGACATCACGGCGGGTGAGTACACCCAGCTCACCGGGCGGGCGGGCCGGCGCGGCATCGACGTCGAGGGGCACGCGATCATCTGCTGGCAGCCCGGCCTCGAGCCCAGGGCGGTGGCAGGGCTCGCCTCACGACGCACCTATCCGTTGCGATCGTCGTTCAAGCCGACCTACAACATGGCTGTCAACCTGGTCGCCACCGTCGGGCGCGACCGTGCTCGTGGGCTGCTGGAACAGTCCTTCGCCCAATACCAGTCGGACCGTTCGGTCGTGGGACTGGCGCGCACCGTTGCGCGTCATCGGGAGCAGATAGCCCAGGACTGGGCCAGCGCAACCTGTGACCGGGGCGACTTCGAGACCTACGCACGACTCCGGGCGCGGATCGGGGACGCGGAAGCAGAGGCTGCCAAACTCCGGCGAGCGGACCGTCGCGCCGAGGCGATCGAAGCACTCCTTGCCCTGCTGCCCGGCGACATCATCGACCTGCCAGCCAGACGACACGGCGAACTGGCCGTGGTGATCGATCCGGGAGTCGGTCCAGGTGCCCCCCAGCCCACGGTGCTGACCGCTGACCGGCAGGTGAAACGACTGTCCCCCCTCGACTTCACGACGCCGCCCACGGTCGTCGGACGGATCAAGGTCCCCAAGCATTTCGACCCGAAGTCGGCGGCCTTTCGGCGCAACCTCGCCGCAGCCCTGGTCTCGCGGGTGCAACACGACCACCTTCGGGTTGACCGGCACCCCGAAGGTGGCGAGGGCGAGAGCCTGGATGCGGTCGCCGCGCTGCGACGGGAGTTGGCCGATCACCCCTGTCACCCGTGCCCGGACCGGGAGACCCACGCACGGTTCGCCGAGGCGGCGCTGCGGCTCGAGCGCGAGGCCGACTCGGTGCAACGCCAGGCAGACCGCAGGACCAACACGATTGCGGTGCGCTTCGACCGCATCTGTGCGGTGCTGGAATCCATGGGGTACCTCACCGCCGACGGTGGCCACCACGTCACGCCCTCCGGAGCCATGCTGGCCAGGATCTACTCCGAGCTGGATCTGGTGACCGCTGAGGCCATCAACGAGGGGATCTTGGACGGCCTGTCCGCGCCGCAACTTGCCGCGTTGCTCTCGACCCTTGTCTACGAGGCGCGTGGGGATCGCCGGACCCCAGCGCGGATGCCCGACCGGACGTCCGAACTCGCCCAGTCGGCGCTGCGGCGGATCTGGCGGGAGGTCAGCCTCGCCGAGCGCGACCACCGCCTGCCCAGCCACCCCGAACCGGAGATCGGCTTCGCGGAGCCGATCCACGCGTGGGCGGCGGGCCGACCGTTGTCGGAGGTTCTCGAACTCTCCGGCCTGACCGCAGGGGACTTCGTGCGGTGGGCACGCCAGGTCGTTGACATCGCTGGGCAGGTCGCGCAGGCGGTCGGTCCCGGCGAATTGCGGGACACCTGCCGTGAGGTCATCCAGCAGGTGCGTCGTGGGGTTGTCAACGCGGCACCGGACGAGGACTGACACCGAACCCGGCCGGGGGATTCGGTAGGGACGGCATCGCTAGGCTGGCGCCATGACGCTTGCGATCAGGGTGATCCCGTGCCTGGACGTCCACGACGGTCGGGTCGTGAAGGGGGTGAACTTCACCAACCTGCGCGATGCCGGCGATCCGGTCGATCTGGCGGCGGCGTACAGCGCCGAAGGCGCCGACGAACTGGTCTTCCTCGACATCTCGGCCTCAGCCGAAGGACGGGCCACCACCCACGACATGGTGCGCCGCACCGCAGAGACGGTGTTCATCCCGTTGTGCGTCGGTGGGGGAGTCCGCGGCGTGGCTGACGTGGACACCCTGCTTCGCTCCGGAGCCGACAAAGTGGGCATCAACACCGGTGCGATCGCGAGGCCCCAGGCCATCGACGAGATCGCCCGGCGGTTCGGCAACCAGGTGCTCGTGCTGTCCCTCGATGCCCGCCGCGAGCCGGGACAGCCGTCCGGGTTCGGGGTCACCACGCACGGTGGCCGCACTCCTGCCGGACTGGATGCCATCGCCTGGGTGCGTGAGGCCGTCGACCGGGGCGCCGGCGAAGTGCTGCTGAACTCGATGGACGCCGACGGCACCACCGACGGTTTCGACCTCGAGATGATCGCAGCGGTCAAGGCTGTGGTCGGCGTGCCCGTGATCGCCTCAGGCGGCGCTGGAACCGCGGACCACTTCGTGGCTGCGGCACGGGCCGGTGCCGACGCAGTGTTGGCGGCCAGTGTCTTCCACTACGGGACGCTCGCAATCGCCGAGGTCAAGCAGGCGCTGCGCGACGCGGGTTTTCCCGTCCGACTAGCGAAGCGAGCGTAGGCTGACCGTCATGACCTGCCTGTTCTGCGCCATCGTCGCCTCAACAGCCCCTGCCAAGCTGGTCTACGCCGACGATGCGGCCATCGCGATTCTCGACATCAACCCGTGGCACGTTGGCCACACGCTGGTGATCCCGAGGCGCCACGTCGAGAACCTCACCTCGGACGACACAGCCCTGGTGGAGATCGCCCCGGCGATCACCGCCACCAGCCGCCTGCTCCTTGACCGGCTGGCTGCCGACGGTCTCAACATGATGAGCAGTTCCGGGGCGGTGGCCGGACAGGAGATCTTCCACATGCACGTGCACCTGATCCCGCGGTACAACCATCGTCCCGGGCTGACTCAGCTGATGCTGCGCGAGCCTGGGATCAACCTGGAGCGGGTGCATCGGCAGATCCTCGGGCACAGCTGAGCGAGGTCAGCCGTAGGTCACCGCGCAACTGCCCGACGTAGGGCAGGTGATGCGCCCCACTTGGAAGTCGGCGTAGCTGCCGTCCGAGATCGTGGTCTGGTCGCTCGTGGGGAAACCCAGATCCGAGGCCGGCCCTCCTGCGGCCAGGTAGGCCTTGAGCAGGGCGCCGCTGAGCCAGTGGCTGCCGGTCTGCTCCGACCACCACAGGTCACCGCCGGCGTACGTGGCACGCGTCCCTCCGGCCACCGCGACCTCCGAGCCGGCAGGCTCGCCGAGGGTACTCGCAGCGCCACCCATGGCCTGCCAACGGGTCTGGTTCGCCGAGATGGTTGCGGCCGCGCTCAAGGTGTTCGTGGGGGTGCCGCCCGAGAGCGTGAAGAGGCGTTCTTTGAGCCCGAACGTGCTCTTGAACGAGCCACCGGTCACCGTGACCGAGCTCCGGCTGCCCACGACCTTGACTTGACCGACGCGACCGCCCCAGGAGCCGTTGCCGTCTCGCTGGGTCACCTGGACACTCTTGAGGGTGCCGATGCTGGGGTACGCCTTCTGGATCGTGCTGCTGGACAGGGTCTTCGTCCAAGCCTGGCTCTTCACCTTGCCGTCGTAAGGGTCCTTCTTCGCCACGAGGTAGGCCATGCCGCCGTCGGCGGAGTGCCCGCCGTTGCTGGAGGAGAACATGGTGAGCGCATGGGTTCCGCCGTAGGTGAGCACCTTGTTCGCTGTGGCGGACACCGCAGCATTCGTGGCGCTGTATTCGTTGGCGGTGCCGCGGTACACCTGGCAGGTGGTGGTGTCGCAAATGTCGTAGACCTGCAGCCCCTTGAGATTGTCCCGGTAGCGAGCGGCGTAGCTGCGCGCGGCGACGGTTTGGGCCTTCAGCGCTTCGGAGTGCCAGCTGGCGGGCATCTCTGACGGCACCACGGAACGGAGGTAGTCCTCCATGCTGACGGTATTCACCGTCCTGGCGCCGCTGCCGTAGGAGCGGAGCGTCATGGTGCCGCGGTAGGTCTGCGAGGAGCCGCCGGGAAGGACGAGGGTCACCGTGCCTTTGTCGGAGTTGCTGAACGACCACGACCGGCCCTTGTCCAGGCCGGGGCTCTTGGCGACCCAGCTGCCGCTGGCGTTCCGGTAGTGCAGCACCCGGGCCGACCCCGAGAGGGAGATGCGCCACTGCGTGTAACGGCTGCCGGTGGGTAGCGCGTACGCCTTCCCGGCGGAATCCGTGACCTTCAGACCTGTCGCGGGCTTCACGGTGGTGCGGCTGTCGTTGTCCGTGGAGATCCAGACCCGAAGACTGTCGCCCGACGTGAGCGAAGCGACGGTGGTCTTCGGGTAGTAGAACGCCAGGATCTCGGTGTAGCGGAGTCCCGAGAGGGCCGCGCCGTACGCCCCGTACTGGGACATCCCGATGCCGTGGCCCCAAC